>NZ_JBVIIM010000019.1:0-161770 GCF_055569765.1 Streptomyces sp. NPDC031365
GCCCGGCGGTACCAGCCGCGCAGGGACTCGGAGCTGATGCCGAGTTCCCGGGCGACGGCGGTGACCGTCTTGCCCGAGGAGTCGACGAGCGCGATCGCGTCCCGCTTGAACTCCTCGGTGTACCGCTTCGTGTACTTACTTCCCACCTGGTGCTACTTCCTCTGGAACCTCAAGATCCCAGTCTCCAGGTGTCCATGATCAAGGGGAAGCTTCACGGCAAGGCGTACACCACGAAGATCGACAGCTACAACGACCGCGGCCAACCCACCTCCTCCACCACGATAGTGCCGGACGGGGCAGCCGCTGGGACGTACACCTGGACCTTCGGCTACAACCAGTACAACGGCATACCGGAATGGGTGAAGCACCCCGCCCTCGCCGGACTGCCCAGTGAGCGCCAGACCACGGTCTACGGACAGGGCAACCTCCCGCAGAAGACGACCGCCGGCTCAGTGGTCCTGGTCAACGACACCCGATACGACGTCTACGGACGTCAGATCCGTGCCGAATACGGCACCCTCGGCCAGAAGGTGTACCGCACTCAGGACTTCGACGAGCACACCGGCCAGCTCACCCGCTCCACCATCGACGGTGACGTCGCCTTGCGCGTGGAGGACACCCGCTACGGCTACGACCCAGCCGGCAACACCACCCGTATAGCCAGCACCTCGGGTCAGGACGCGGCAGCCGTCACGGACACCCAATGCTTCACCCTGGATGCCCTGCGCCGGATGACCGAGGCCTGGACCACCAAGGCAGCCACCGACGACTGCACGGCCGCCCCTACGGCGAGCACGGTGGGCGGCCCGGACGCGTACTGGCACTCCTACACCTATGACGAGGCGGGCAACCGGACCAAGGAAGTCCAGCACGCCACCGGTACCGAGACGACGGACGTCACCCGCACCTACACCGCGGGCAAGGCAGGCGAGGCCCGTCCGCACGCCCTGCGCTCCATCTCCACCACCGGCGGAGCGGACAACGGCACAACGGAAACCTTCACCTACGACGACGTCGGCAACACCGCCAAGCGCACCGGCGGCCCGCGCACCCAAGACCTCGCCTGGGACGCGGAAGGCCACCTGGCCAAGATCGTTGAGGACGGCAAGACCACGGAGTACGTCTACGACTCCGACGGCAACCGCATGCTTGCCAGGAACGCCGACGGCTCCACCACCGCCTACCTCCCCGGTGGCAACGAACTCGAGATCACCGCGGCCGGGGCGAAGACCGCCACCCGCTACTACACGCACGGTGGTGAAACCGTCGCGGTCCGCACCAGCGCCGGCTTCTCCTTCCTCTTCAGTGACCACAAGGGCACCGCACTCATCGCCATCACCATGGGCGCCGCACAGGCGGTCACCCGCCGCAAACAACTCCCCTTCGGCGCCCCTCGCTCCACCACAGGCAGCAGCTCGTGGCCCGGTGACCGCGGCTTCGTCGGCGGCACCACCGACCCCACCGGCTACACCCACCTCGGCGCCCGCGAGTACGACCCGTCCCTGGGCCGCTTCATCTCCGTCGACCCCCTCCTCATCACCGATGACCCCAGCCAGCACAACCCGTACACGTACGGAAGCAACAACCCCGCCACCTTCTCCGACCCGACCGGAGAAGCCATCGCAGAATGTTCGCGGAGAGAGATTGATTGCGGCGGAGGACTCCCCAAGCCCAAACGCAAGGTCAATACTGCTGTCTCAGGTGGAAACCCAGGCAGCCCCGGCAACTCGGGTTCCTACGTACCCTGGACCCCGGGAAGCAAGAAGCGCATCAAAGCCGACCCGTCCAAGGGTCGCTTCAACTCCTACGGACACCTCGGCCGCAACTCCTACGGCCAGACCACATCCGCTGCCCAGAACGAATACATTGCCGCGTACCGGGAAGAACGCCGACTAGCAGATATAGCGTTTGCGAAAGGACAGGCTGAGAAGAACAAGAAGGACGAGAATTTCTTTGAAGGTGTCTGGAATGCCACTGGAGGAAAGGCCGCATCGGCCGTCGCAGATGCCGCTGGTTCTGTTTGGGGCCATAGAAAAGAGATAGGTGCGGCTCTTATCGGCGTCGCTGGTTTTGCGGGGGGAGCACTTTGTGGTGCATCAATTATCTGCGGTGTAGCAGTCGGTATTGGTGCAGGTGTCACTGCCTATTGGGTTGCAAATGGAGAGCACTCGACAGTGGAAGGTGCATTGTGGGCTGGTGGCACGGGAGCGATTGGAAGTGGGGTCGCGGCCAAGATCGGTGGTAGCCCTTACGTCATGCAACTCAAATCCACCGTGAGAATTAAGTTCAGGCTCTGGAAGCTTGATAGGAAATTGCAGAGCATCAAGCGAGATATCTATGAGTGATGAAGGTCGGCGCGCGAGACTGCTTGACTCGTTCGCACTGTGAAGGGGGTTAGAGTGAGTATCTGGAAAATCCTCGTGTCGATCATGTTGATCGTCGTCGCTTTCTGGCTGTGTGTCGATTTGAGCCCTCCATGGAATACAAGCCTTCCCGTGCTTTTCGCTGTCGCTCTGGGGATCATATTGAGCCCAAAGAGTCAGAGTGTGAGGAATAAGCGACGGGGTGGTAGTTGACACGTGAAGGGTGGCAAGTGGCCAACTTGAAGGCGTAGCGGACGGTGGCACCGCCGAAGTAGCCGCGAACGATTCGTGTCGGCCGCGGCGGTTGCCGTCTTTAGTGCCCTGATTGCCTTCGACTACCGAAAGGCCATCCGGGTGTACTGCATCATCGGTATGGTCACGCCGGGAGGTCCCGCCCGACCTCGGTTCACGCCTGACCATCTCCGTGTTGCATGGGGCTTTGTGTCGGTCCTCTCTGCTGTGGTGTCAATCGTCAGAGGAGCGGCCTTGTTCGGCTGATCTGCGTTGAACATTGGAGGACAGTTGACGTCGAGTCGCAGCAGTCCTGCCAGTCTGTGGAGGGGTCTGATCAAGGCTATATTGGCCTTGACTGTTCTCGCGTTGGTTGCTCATTTTGTTTTCGGTGCAGTAGGGGGATTGGCGCAAACCCTGGGGCCGACGGTTGTTGTGATAGGGGCGGGGATGTTCTGTGGGCAGGTTTTGAGGGAAAGGGTGAGGCGGGAAAGCGAGGATGGCTGACGCCTTTCTGTCAGGAGAGTGGCACTGACCCGTTCGATACTGAGGAGTGCCCTGAGCCCAAGGCGTCATGCGGGAGACTCGTACACGGGGGCTTGTACGGGCTGTGATGGCGGTCGGCGCGTAACCCTGGCCGGTCACCTGCGCGTTGTACGGCTGCAAGGCGTGCCGGTAACGCGAGAAGGGGGTCGTCGTCCATGGCGAACGGCAGCACGCTTGAGTCGTCCGACAGTCTCAAGGCATTCGGGGCGGCCTTGAAGACGTTCCGTGAACGTGCCCTGATGACACAGGAGCAGCTCGCCGAGCGGCTCAACTACTCCCATGCGTCCGTCGCTTCGGTCGAGCAGGGGCGGCGAATGCCGTCCGCCGCCTTCGTCGAGCGGGCGGAGGAGGAGCTGGAGGCATTCGGGGTGTTGCGCGCCATGGTCCGGCACCTCGGGCGGCAGCGCGGGCTGGCGGTGTGGTTCAGGGAGTGGGCCCAGCTGGAGGAGGTGGCGGTCGGCCTGTGTACGTACGAGTGCCGGGTGGTGCCGGGACTGCTCCAGACCGAGGCGTACACCCGCGCCGTGATGCTCAACGTGCCGCCTCCGCCCAGCGAGGAGCAACTGGAGCAGCGGATCGCGGCCCGGCTGGCGCGCCAGGAACTCCTCCGGCGCCGGCCGCCGATCGCGTTCAGCTTCATCGTCGAGGAGTCGGTGCTGCTGCGGCACACGGGCGGTGAGGACGTCACCCGGGAGCTGATCGGCCATCTCCTCGCGTCCACCGAGTTGTGGAACGTGGAGTTGCAGATCATGCCGCTGCGGCAGCCGCACCACGCCGGCACCGATGGGCCCATGCAGCTCCTGGAAGCACCGGAGCACCAGTGGTTCGGGTACTCGGAAGGGCAACAGACCGGCCAGCTGATTTCTGTCCCGAAAGACATCAGCCTGATGCAGATGCGTTATGCCAAGATGCGCTCGCAGGCCCTGTCCCCGGTGGACTCGGCCGAGTTGTTGCGGCGAATGCGAGGATCTCTATGAGCGCCAACAGTGAGCTGAACTGGTTCAAGAGCAGCTACAGCGGGTCCCAAGGCGACAGCTGCGTCGAGGTGGCATACGCGCCCGGAGCCGTGCATGTGCGTGACTCCAAGACCCAGGACGGGCCGCGGTTCGCTGTCTCATCAGCCTCGTGGCGGGACTTCCTTGGCGGTGTGGGGCGTTGATGGGGAACGCTGTGGACAGCTACGGCAAGTTGGACTGGTTCAAGAGCAGCTACAGCGGGTCCGAGGGCGACAGTTGTGTGGAGGTGGCGCACGCGCCCGGAGCCGTACACGTGCGGGACTCCAAGGAGACGGGCGGGCCGCAGTGCGTTGTCTCCGGGGTTGCGTGGCGTGACTTCCTGGGCCGTCCGGAGCGCTGACCCGCGTCAGGTTTGTGCGGGTCGGCGTATCTTGATCCCCATGGCGACGACTCCGCTGCTTCCCGACTCCCGTACCGAATCCGATGGTTCGGCCGTTGTCCGGGTGCTGAGTTACAACGTCCGCTCGATGCGGGACGACACCGACGCGCTCGCCCGGGTGATCCGCGCCTGCTCACCCGATCTGGTGCTGGTCCAGGAGGCGCCGCGGTTCTTCCGGTGGCGGAAGAAGCTGGCCCGGCTGGCGTCGGAGTCCGGGCTGGTGATGCTGTCCGGGGGTGCCACCGCCGCCGGGCCCGCCCTGCTGTGTTCGCTGCGGGCGACCGTCGAGCGGACCGAGGATGTGCTGCTGCCGCTTACTCCGGGGCAGCACCGGCGTGGGTTCGCCACCGCCGTTGTGCGGTTCGGCGGGGCTCGGCTCGGGGTGGTGAGCTGTCATTTGTCCCTGGACAAGCGCGAGCGGTACGAGCAGGGGGGCATGCTGCTCGACCGGCTGGCCGGGATGAGTGTGGAGCATGCCGTGGCGGGCGGGGATCTGAACGAGGGGCCGGGCGGGCGGACCTTCCGGCGGCTCGGTGAGTCCCTGACCGACTGCTGGGCCGGGGCCCCCTGGGGCGGGGAGCACACCTGGACCCGGAACGCACCGCACCGGCGGATCGATGCCCTCTTCGTCACCAAGGGCGTCGAGGTGCTCGGCTGCGGGGTGCCGCTGGAGCAGCCTGGGGTGAGTGAGCGGGATCTGGCGGCGGCCACCGACCATCTGCCGGTGCTGGCCGCCCTCCGGGTCCCCGCAGCCTGACGGGCTCAGACCACCGCGCCCCGCCCCGGGTCGTCCTCGTCGTCCTCGTCCGTGCGCATCCGCATCACCAGCGTGGCGAAGCCGCCCAGGAAGCCGCCGATGCACAAGGTGGTCAGCCACCAGGTCATCTCCCAGCCGAGGAGCACCGCGAGCAGCAGGAGCAGCGGGCCGCCCAGGACGCCGAGCCAGGCGAACCGGGAGGTGACGTCGGTCTCCGGCAGCGGTGGCGGCTCCGGCGGGACGAAGTGGCCCTCGTCGGTTTCGTCGAGGTCCTCCTCCGCGGGCTCGGCCACGCTGTAGTCGCGAGGACCGCCGCCGCCGACGCCGGGGGCGAAGGAGACGGAGCTCCCCAGAGGCTTGGCCGGCTTGTCCTCGGCCTTCCGGGGCGCCGTCTTCGTGTCGCCGTCGTCGTCGTTGGTCTCGGCCTCCAGCAGCGCCAGGTCCTCGATCGACTTGAACGGCTTGGCGCCCGGCGGGTCTGGCGGCTCCTCGCCGTATCCGGAGACGATCGCCTCCCACGCGGCGGCCTCGTCGATGGGAACGCCCTTCTCCTCCGGCTCGCGGCCCTCACGGTCCGAGTCGTGTTCAGCCACCTGTGGTCGTCCCTTCCTTGCCGAGACCGGTCTCCCGCTCCTTGACGGAGCCGGGTGCCAGCCGGCCGATGAACGCGGTGCTCTCCTCGAAGATCCGCTCCGCGTCATGGTCCAACGTCGCCACGTGGTAGCTCTGTTCCAGCAGGATCTCCGTCACATCCGTCGACGACACCCGGCCGAGGATCCGCGCCGAGTCCGCGGGCGGCACCACATGGTCCTGTGGGCTGCGCATCAGCAGCAGCGGCTGGGTGACCTGGGGCAGCTCGCCGTCCACGAGCCGGAAGAAGTTCCGCAGGGAGTGCGCCGCGTGCAGGGGTACCCGGTCGTACCCGAGCTCCCTGCTCAGCGGCTTGGCGATGTCGCTCGCGATGCCCTTCGTCGCCGGGACGAGGTGGCGGAGTACGGGGAGGGCATGTGCGGCCACCCCGTGCACCTTGTTCGCCGGGTTGACGACCATGACCCCGCTCACCGCGTCACCGTGCCGCGCCGCCAGCCGCAGCGCCAGCGCGCCACCCATCGACAGCCCGGCCACGAAGAGCCGCTCGGAGCGGTCCTGGAGCAGCCGCAGCTCGCGGTCCACCTGCGCGTACCAGTCCTGCCAGCCCGTGACCCCGAGGTCCTGCCAGCGGGTGCCGTGCCCGGGGAGCAGCGGCAGCGAGACGGTCAGGCCGAGCTCGGCGAGATGCTCCGCCCAGGGGCGGAGCGACTGCGGCGAACCGGTGAAGCCGTGGCAGAGGAGAACGGCGGTCTCCCCGCCCTCGTGGCGGTACGGCTCGGCTCCGGGCAGGACCGACACCTTCGGCCTCCTGTTCGATGGGTCGATGGGGCGATGGAAAGGGGCCGGCGCGTCATGACGGCCGGGGCACGGGCGGCGCACGGATTGCAGGACCTTCACCGTACGCGACCGCACTGACACCGACCAGGGCCGTCGGAGCCATTGACGGCGCTCCGGGATATGGTCTGACCTACACACACAGGAGGCACTCGGTTGTTGTACGGCACGATGAAGGTCGCCATCGGAGGGCCGCTGAAGCTGGCCTTCAGGCCCTGGGTGGAGGGCCTGGAGAACATCCCCGCCGAGGGCCCGGCCATTCTGGCCAGCAACCACCTGTCGTTCTCCGACTCCTTCTTCCTCCCGGCCGTACTGCACCGCAAGGTCACCTTCATCGCCAAGGCCGAGTACTTCACCACCCCGGGGATGAAGGGCCGGATGACGGCCGCCTTCTTCAAGGGCGCGGGCCAGCTCCCGGTGGACCGCTCCGGCGCGCGTGGCGCCGGTGAGGCCGCGATCAGGAGCGGCATAGAGGTGCTGGAGCGCGGTGAGCTGTTCGGGATCTACCCGGAGGGCACCCGCTCGCCGGACGGCCGCCTCTACCGCGGCAAGCCGGGCGGCCTCGCGCGCGTGGCGCTGGCCACCGGGGCGCCCGTGATCCCGGTCGCCATGATCGACACGGAGAAGATCCAGCCCCCCGGGCAGGTCAGGCCGAAGCTGTTGCGGCCCGGAATCCGGATCGGCAGGCCGCTGGACTTCACCCGCTACCAGGGCATGGAGCATGACCGTTTCATCCTCCGCGCGGTGACCGACGAGGTCATGTACGAAATCATGAAGCTCTCCGGCCAGGAGTACGTCGACATGTACGCCACCGCCATGAAGCGGCAGCTCACGGAGGCGGCGAAGGCCGAGAAGGAAGCGGAGAAGGCGGCCAAGGCCGCCCTCGCCCGCGCGGAGAAGGAACGGGCCGAGAAGCTGAGGGCCGCGATGGAGCAGCCCGACCGGGAGCAGACCGAGAGACGGTCCGGTCCCTAGGCGGGGCTCGGGCGGCAGTTGGGGGGCGTGGGGGACATGGTCAAGCGCGAGAGAGTCATGCGCATGTCGGTCGAGCAGCCGCTCTGGCGCGCGCTGACCGGCTACCGGGTCCTCGCCATGACGTACGCGGTCGGTCTGTTCGCCGCCGCGTACGAGGAATTCACCCGCCCCTGGCTCGCCGTCGGCTTCTTCGCCGTCCTGGTGGTGTGGACCCTCGCCACCCTGCCCAAGGTCGCGAGCGCCGCCGCCTGCACCAAGCGCTTCCTCACCGCCGACCTGACCATCGCGCTCAGCGGCGTCCTGCTCACCCCCGTGGCCGACGCGGCCGAACGCGTCCACGCGGGCGGCCCCACCCTGCCGTCGATATGGACCGCCGGATCAGTGCTCGCCTTCGCGCTCAAGGGCGGCTGGCGCTGGGCGGCCCTCGCCTCCACCCTCGTCGCCGTCGCCAACCTGATCGAGCGCGGCGGCCCCGCCCGCGACACCGTGCACAACGTGATCCTGGTCTGGGTCGCCTCCATCGCCATCGGCTACGTCGTCGAGGTCGCCCGCGCCTCCGAGCGCACCCTCGCCCGCGCCCTGGAGATCGAGGCCGCGACCCGGGAACGGGAACGGCTGGCGCGGGACATCCACGACAGCGTGCTCCAGGTACTGGCGATGGTGCAGCGGCGCGGCGCGGTGATCGGCGGTGAGGCCGCTGAGCTGGGCCGGATGGCCGGTGAGCAGGAGGTGGCCCTGCGCACCATGGTCTCCGGCGGCCTCGTACCGGTCTCCCGGGCCTCTGAGGACACCGCCCACGGCGCCGTCGTACGCGCTGTGGACCAGGACGAGGACGGCACCGGGGACGACGGGGACGACGGGCCGGTCGACCTGCGGTCCCTCCTCGCCCCCTATGCCGGAGCCCTGGTCGGCCTCGCCGAACCCGGAGCCCCGGTGCGGCTGGCGCCGGCCGCCGCGCGGGAGGTGGCCGCCGCCGTCGGGGCCGCCCTGGACAATGTGCGCCGGCACGCCGGTGAGCGGGCCCGTGCGTGGATCCTGGTCGAGGACGAACCGGACGAGGTGATCGTCACCGTCCGCGACGAGGGACCCGGCATTCCCGAGGGGCGGCTCGCCCAGGCCGAGGGCGAGGGGCGGCTCGGGGTGGCCCTGTCCATCCGGGGCCGGCTGCGCGACCTCGGCGGCAGCGCCGACCTGATCTCGGTACCGGGACAGGGCACGGAGGTCGAGTTGAGGGTGCCCAAGGAGACGAAGAACATGAACGACCCGCGGGGGAAGGCGGAACAGCGATGACGGACACCACCGGGAAGCACACGGAGCCGATCAAGGTCATGGTGGTCGACGACCACCCCATGTGGCGCGACGCCGTCGCCCGCGACCTGTCGGAGTCCGGTTTCGAGGTCGTCGCCACCGCCGGCGACGGCGACCAGGCGGTGCGCCGCGCCAAGGCCGTCGCACCGGACGTCCTCGTCCTGGACCTGAACCTGCCCGGCAAGCCCGGTGTCCAGGTCTGCAAGGAAGTCGTCGGCGTGAACCCCGCCGTCCGGGTGCTCGTCCTGTCCGCCAGCGGTGAGCACGCCGACGTCCTGGAGGCGGTGAAGTCCGGCGCCACCGGCTATCTGCTGAAGTCGGCCTCCACCGGGGACCTTCAGGACGCGGTGCGCCGTACCGCCGTCGGCGACCCGGTGTTCACCCCCGGCCTGGCCGGGCTGGTCCTCGGCGAGTACCGCCGCCTCGCCTCCGAGCCGGCCGGTGCCGCTCCCGCCGACGGCGGGCCCAGGGCACCCCGGCTGACCGAACGCGAGACCGAGGTGCTGCGCCTGGTCGCCAAGGGCCTGAGCTACAAGCAGATCGCCGAACGGCTCGTCATCTCCCACCGCACCGTGCAGAACCACGTACAGAACACCCTCGGCAAGCTCCAGCTGCACAACCGCGTGGAACTCGTCCGTTACGCCATAGAGCGCGGCCTCGACGACGAGTAGGCCGTCCCCGTGCCTGCCCCGAACGGCCCAAGATCACCCGTATATTCGCCCGTATATTCGCCGGTACGGCAATGAACCCGCACAGACCCTCCGGAGGAAACCCGTGGAAATCCTGGCGTTCGGCGTGCAGGCGGACGAGAAGCCCCTGGTCGAGCGGGCCTTCGCGGGCCACCACCCGGTGCGCGGAGTGGACGTCTTCCTCAACACCGACACCGCTCCCATCGCCGCCGGCCACGAGATCATCTCCACCAGCGTCAACTGCGACCTCGGCGCCGAGGTGCTCTCCGACCTCGCGGCCGGCGGCACCCGGATGGTCGCCCAGCGCTCCACCGGCTTCAACAACATCGACCTGGAGGTCGCCGAACGGCTCGGCCTGACGGTCGCCCGGGTCTCGTTCTACTCCCCTTACTCGGTCGCCGAGTTCGCCTGGACCCTCGCCATGGCCGTCAACCGCCGGATCGTCCGGGCCTCCACCCGCACCCGCGACTTCGACTTCCGGCTCGACGGACTGATGGGCCGTGACCTGCACGGCCGTACCGCCGGCGTCGTCGGCACCGGGAAGATCGGCGAGGCGTTCGCCCGGATCGCCCACGGCTTCGGCATGCGGCTGCTCGGCTGGGACGTCGCCGAGAACCCCGCCTGTCGGGAACTCGGCATGACCTACGTCCCCAAGGAGCAGCTTCTCGCCGAGTCCGACCTGATCAGCCTGCACGTCCCGCTGCTCCCCGCGACCCAGCACCTCATCGACGCCGACGCCCTGAAGACGATGCGGGACGACGCGATCCTGGTGAACTCCAGCCGCGGTGGCCTCGTCGACACGGCGGCCCTCGTCGCCGAACTGCGCGAGGGCCGCTTCACGGGCGTCGGCCTGGACGTGTACGAGGCGGAGGCGGGGCTGTTCTTCCTCGACAAGTCCCTGGAGGCCGTCGACGACGACACACTGGCCCGCCTGGTCACCTTCCCCAACGTCCTGGTGACCTCCCACCAGGCCTACTACACCGAGGACGCCGTCGGGCAGATCGTCGAGACCACCGTGAACAACGTCCTCGACTACACCGCGGGCCGGCGCTCCGAGAACGTGCTGGTGCCGCGGAGCTGACCCATCAGATCCCGCACCACCGCCGCGCCGTTCAGGGTCAGCACCGACTCGGGGTGGAACTGCACCCCGGCGAACCCGCGCCCCCGCAGCGCGTGCACCTCACCGTCGGCCGTGCGGCTCACCTCGACACCGTGCTCGGCCAGCTCCCGCGCGGTGTCGTCGTCGCAGTGCGCCACGAAACTGTTGTAGAAGCCGACCGTCTCCGGCCGCCCGAACAGGTCGATCTCCGTCTGCGCCCCCTGGTACGGGACCTCCTTGCGTACGATCTCCAGGCCCAGCTCGGCCGCGATCAGCTCGTGGCCGAGACAGACGCCGAGGACGCCGTGCCGGTTGTCCCGCAGGACGCCGGCGGTCAGCTCGCGCAGGAAGCGCATCTTCGGGTCCTCCGTGTCGGAGGGGTCGCCCGGACCGGGGCCCAGTACCAGCGGGCCCTCGTGCGCCAGGACCGTCTCGCGCAGGCCCGGCTCGTCATACCGGTGTACGGTCACGTCCAGTCCGGCGGCGCGCAGCACATGGGCGAGCATCGCGGTGAAGGTGTCCTCCCCGTCGACCATCAGGGCGTGCCCGGTGAGGGCGTCGGACCGCTCCTGCATCCGCAGCCAGAACGGCGCCAGCGAGGACCGGCGCCCGTCCAGCGCCGTCCGCACCCGCGGGTCGTCGGCCAGCCCCGGCCGTACGGACTCCTCGCGCGGGCGCCCGGGGCGCACCCCCAGCGCGGCCAGCACCCCGGCCGCCTTGGCGTGGGTCTCCGCCACCTCACCCGCCGGGTCCGAGCCGCGCACCAGCGTGGCCCCGACCGGCACCCGCAGCCGCCCGGCCGCGTCGATGTCGGCGGTGCGGATGAGGATGGGGGAGTCGAGGGTCTGGGCGCCGCCCTCGTCCCGGCCGATCAGCGCCAGCGCCCCCGCGTAGTAGCGGCGTCCGCCGACCTCGTGCCGCTCGATGACCCGGCAGGCGTTCTGCACCGGGGAGCCGGTGACGGTCGCCGCGAACATGGTCTCCCTCAGCACCTCGCGCACGTCCAGCGAGGACCGGCCGCGCAGCTCGTACTCGGTGTGCGCGAGGTGGGCCATCTCCTTCAGGCGGGGGCCGATCACGACCCCGCCCATGTCGCCGACGGTGCACATCATCTTGAGCTCCTCGTCGACGACCATCGACAGCTCCTCGATCTCCTTGCCGTCGGCGAGGAACTCCAGCAGGTGCTCAGGGGTCGGTCCCCCGTCCGGGTAGCGGTAGGTCCCGCTGATCGGGTTCATCACGACCGTCCCGCCGGAGGCTCTGACGTGCACCTCGGGGCTGGCCCCGACCAGCGTCCGGTCCCCGGTGTGCACGACGAACGTCCAGTACGCGCCCCGTTCGCCCTCGAGGAGCCGCCGGAACAGCGCCAGCGCGTCGGCCCGTCCGAACCCGGGGATCTCACCCTCGTAGGTCCGCCGGATCACGAAGTTGGCGCCCTCGCCCCGCCCGATCTCCTCGTCGAGCACCCGGCCGACGATCTCCGCGTAGTCCTCGTCGCCGACGTCGAAGCCGCCACCCTCGACCCGGACGTCATGGGCGGGGAGCCGGTCGAGGGCCTCGGCGAGCGGGATCTCGTGGCGCTCCTCGGGCGACAGCACCAGCAGGGGGGTGCCGTCGTCGCGCACGTCGAAACCGCGCTCGCGGATCTGGCGGAAGGGGACGAGCGCCAGGCCCTCGTCGGGCAGGTCGGCCAGATGCTCGCGGGTGCCGACCGGGCCGATCAGCAGCTCGACCACATCGTGGTCGTGGCCCGGAGTACGGCGCCGCAGCAGGGCGAAGGGACGGTCGTCGTGGGGAAGCTGTGCCAGGTCCATGGTGGACGTTCCTCGTTTCGTCTCGGTCATGAGCGGACTGTCATGAGCGGAGAGGAACGACCCCGGGAAACACCGAAGGCCGCCCCTCGGGCGGCCTTCGCGACGTCTGTGGGTACGCGCAGTCAGTGGGCCGCCGGGAGAGCGGTCCACCACCAGTTACGGGTCGTGTGCGCGAACATGCGCCCGACCCTAGCGCATCGCCGGGCCGTGCGGCCCTTGTCTCATTTGTTGAGCGCCGCGATGGACGACCGATCCGACCCCGTAATGTGGGTTCCGTGACCGTGAACGCTAAGACCAGCGCGAGCGCTGGCAACACCTGGCGAGACCTGCCCGCGGCGCAGCAGCCCGAGTACCCCGACACCGAGGCTCTGCGCGCAGTGATCGCGGACCTCGAGTCGTATCCGCCGCTCGTCTTCGCGGGCGAGTGCGACCAGCTGCGCGCCCGGATGGCGTCCGTTGCCAAGGGAGAGGCGTTCCTCCTCCAGGGCGGCGACTGCGCCGAGGCATTCGACGGGGTGTCCGCCGACCACATCCGCAGCAAGCTCAAGACGCTCCTGCAGATGGGGGCCGTGCTCACGTACGCCGCGTCCGTGCCCGTGGTGAAGGTCGGGCGGATCGCGGGCCAGTACTCCAAGCCGCGCTCCAAGCCGACCGAGACCCGCGACGGGGTGACGCTGCCCACCTACCGGGGCGACTCCGTCAACGGGTTCGACTTCACCGAAGCGGCCCGGATCCCGGACCCCGAGCGGCTGAAGCGCATGTACCACGCGTCGGCCTCCACGCTGAACCTGGTGCGCGCCTTCACCACCGGCGGTTACGCCGACCTGCGCCAGGTGCACGCCTGGAACCAGGACTTCGTGAAGTCGTCCCCGTCCGGCCAGCGCTACGAGCAGCTCGCCCGCGAGATCGACCAGGCGCTGAACTTCATGCAGGCCTGCGGCGCGGAGCCGGAGGAGTTCAAGACCGTCGAGTTCTTCTCCTCGCACGAGGCGCTGCTGATGGACTACGAGTCGGCGCTGACCCGCGTGGACTCGCGCACGGGGCAGCTGTACGACGTCTCCGCGCACATGGTGTGGATCGGTGAGCGCACCCGGCAGCTGGACCACGCGCACATCGAGTTCGCCTCGCAGATCCGCAACCCGATCGGCGTCAAGCTCGGCCCGAGCACGACGGCCGAGGAGGCGCTGCAGTACATCGAGCGTCTCGACCCCGAGCGTGAGCCCGGCCGGCTGACCTTCATCGTCCGCATGGGCGCGGACAAGATCCGCGACAAGCTCCCCGAGCTGGTCGAGAAGGTCACGGCGTCCGGCGCCACCGTCGCCTGGATCACCGACCCGATGCACGGCAACACCTACGAGGCGGCCTCCGGGCACAAGACCCGCCGCTTCGACGACGTGCTCGACGAGGTGAAGGGCTTCTTCGAGGTCCACAAGGAGCTCGGCACCCACCCGGGCGGCATCCACGTGGAGCTCACGGGTGACGACGTCACCGAGTGCGTGGGCGGCGGCGACGAGATCTTCGTCGACGATCTGCACCAGCGCTACGAGACGGCCTGTGACCCCCGGCTCAACCGCAGCCAGTCCCTGGACCTGGCGTTTCTCGTTGCGGAGATGTACCGCGACCAGTAGCGGGACCGGCCGGTGACACGGCGGCAGGGGTGGGGCGCGTATCACATCGGATCGCGCCCCACCCCTCTTTTGTGCCCTCCGGGCGGCAGGTAAGGTTAGGTTAGCCTCACCGATCAGGGGTCGGTATGGCTCGACCCAGCACTTCGTCGGGAGGTGACCCGCGTGTTCGTCTGCAGCTGCTTCGGCGTGACCGAGGAACAGGTGAAGGGACACGCGGAGGCCGGGGCGTGCACGCCCCGGCAGATCGCCTCCGCCTGCAAGGCCGGCACGGACTGCGGCGGCTGTGTGCGCCGCATCCAGGCACTGCTCGGCCGCGGTTCCTGTCCCCGCCGGCAACTGGTCGACCAGGGCGAGCCGCCGCTCACCACGGAGCTTCCGGAAGCCGCCTAGGCAGCGCCCCTGCCTCGCGCTACTCCGTCGAGAAGCCGCCCGTTCCCGGGCCTGAGGCGTCGGGCTGGGACTGCTCGACGACCGTCGACAGGTAGAGCGCCTCGCCCAGTTTCTCGATCAGTTCCAGCTGGGTGTCGAGGTAGTCGATGTGGTGCTCCTCGTCGGCCAGGATGGCCTCGAAGATGTTGGCCGACGTGATGTCGTTCTTGTTGCGCATGACCTCCACCCCGCGGCGCAGCCGGTCGATCGCCTCGAGTTCGACCTCCCGGTCGGCCTGGAACATCTCGGTGACGGTCTGCCCGACCCGGACGTGGAACAGCCGCTGGTAGTTCGGCAGGCCGTCGAGCAGCAGGATGCGGTCGGTGAGTACCTCCGCGTGGCGCATCTCGTCGAAGGACTCGGCGCGCGTGTACCGGGCGAGTTTCGTCCAGCCCTTGTGGTCCTGCAGCTTCGAGTGCAGGAAGTACTGGTTGATCGCCGTGAGCTCGGCGGTCAGCTGCTCGTTCAGGAATTCGATGACCTCGGGGTCGCCCTGCATCGCATGGGCTCCTTCCGCGCGGGGAACTGGCAGGTTGGGGCGCATGATTGCACCGGTGCGGAAGATCGTCCAGTAAGTGTTGACTTACTAAGTAAGTACATGCTTAGTGCGGTCCGCCGCGTATTGTCCGAATCTGCCGGGCCCGGTTCAGGGGCATCGCCCCCGGTCTGTCAGGATGGAGACATGGGTCAGCCGGCGGAACGCGAATCGGGGGAGCGCGCATCACGAGGAGCGGCGCATCCTGAGCTCCCGCCGGGGCAGCGACTGCAGAAGGGCTGGCCGGTCACGCATTACGGGCCGGTCCCCAGGTTCCGGCCCGAGCGATGGGAGTTCCGGGTCTTCGGCGCCACCGCCGACCGTGAGAAGCACTGCTGGAACCACGAGGAGTTCACGGCTCTGCCGTACGCCACCGTCGTGGCCGATCTGCACTGCGTCACCAAGTTCAGCATGACCGGTGCCGAGTGGGGCGGAATCCCGGCGCGCACCCTCGTGGACATCGCACCGCCCGCGCCCGATGTCACCCATGTGATGGTGTGGGCGGAGTACGGATTCAGCTCCAACCTGCGGCTCGAGGACTTCATGTCCGAGCGCGCCCTGTTCGCCACCCACAAGGACGGCGAGCTGCTGACCGCCGAGCACGGCTTCCCGCTGCGGCTGATCGTCCCCCATCTGTATGCCTGGAAGGGCCCCAAATGGGTGCGCGGTGTGGAGTACATGACCACCGACCGCCGGGGTTTCTGGGAGGAACGCGGCTACCACAACGTCGGCGACCCCTGGAAAGAGCAGCGCTACTCCTACCAGGAGGAGCCCGGGGAAGGGCCCGAGCTCTGACCTGCGGGTCCGCTCAGGATTCCCGGAGCTTCTTCAGCCGCTCCACATCCGCTGCGTGCCCCTCCCTGCCACCGGGCGTCTCGATGACCAGCGGTACGCCCTCGGTCGCCGGGTGCACCATCAGAGCCCGGAAGGGATCCTCGCCGATGTGCCCGGCGCCGATGTTGGCGTGCCGGTCCTTGTGCGCGCCGACCACGTCCATCGAGTCATTGGCGTGGATCAGTTTCAGCCGTCCCTCGCCGACCGTGTCCACCAGCAGGTCCAGCGTCTGACGCATCCCGCTCGGCCCGGTCAGATCGTGGCCGGCCGCGAAGACATGGCAGGTGTCCAGGCAGACACCCAGCTTCGGGTGGGCGTCCAGCGCCTCGAAGTACGGCCCGAAGTCCCAGGTCCGTGAGCACAGCGAGGCACCCTGGCCGGCGGTCGACTCCAGCAGCAGGAACGGGTCGTCGTCATGGGTGAGCTCGTCGAGCAGCGGCAGCAGGCGCTCCCGTACCTGCCGCAGGGCCACCGGCCGCTCCCGTCCACCGGTGGCGCTGCCCGTGTGCACCACCACACCCAGCGCGCCGATCTCCCGGCCGCGCCGCAGTGAATGCCGCAGCGATTCCACCGACCGTTCCACGGTCGCCTCGGTGTGGGACCCGAAGTTGATCAAATACGGGGCGTGCACATACGCCGGGACGGACCCTTCCGCGCAGGCCGCGCGGAACGCCTCGTCCTGCCTCGGGTTGCCGGCCGGGGTGGCCCAGCCGCGCGGATTGGCGACGAAAACCTGCACGGTCTCGGCGCCCAGCTCACGGGCGTAGGACAGGCCGACGGAATGCAGGCCGCCGGCCACGGGAACGTGACCGCCGATCGGATTGCGGTAGGGGCCGGACGGGTGACTCTTCACGCGTCAAGGGTGACATGAGCGCGCGCGTCCCCCGTCCGGCCCCCTCCCGTCAGCGGATCTCGATGGTGATCGTCGAACCCTTGGGCGCGGTGTCGCCGCCGTCCACGGACTGGCTCTTGACGGTGTCACCGAACAGGCCGAACAGCCCGCGGTCCTCCTCCACCCGGAAGCCGGCGCCCTCCAGCCGCTCCTTGGCGTCGCCCACACGGTCGCCGACCACGTCCGGCACCTCGACCATCTCCGGGCCCTTGGACAGGGTGAGCGTCACGGTGTCGCCCTCCGCGGCCTGCTGGCCGGGCGCGGGGCTCTGCCGGGCCACCTCGCCCGCGTCGTGCTCGGAGTTGACCCGCTCGGCGGCGACCTCCACCTTCAGGCCGGCCTCCTCCAGCTCGGCGCGCGCGTCCTCCAGCTCGTCACCCGTCACGTCGGGCAGGTCCACCGGGCTGCCCTTGCTGACGGTCAGCGCCACCGCGGAGTCCGCGCGGACCTTGGTGCCCTTGCCGGGCTCCGTGGAGATCACGGAGCCCGCCGGCACCGTGTCGCTGAACTCCCGGGTGGCCATGCCCGGCTTCAGTCCCTCGTCCTCCAGCAGCGAGCGTGCCTTGTCCAGCGCGTAGCCGTCGAGGTCGGGCACCCGCACGGTCTGCGGGCCCCGGGAGAGGGTCAGCGACACCGAGCCATTGCCCCGGATGCGCGCGCCGGCCTTCGGGTCGGTGCCGATCACCTTGCCCCGCTCCACCGTGTCGCTGTACGCCTCCTCCACCTGGCCCACGTCCAGCCCGGCGTCCGCGAGCCGGTCCCGGGCCTCCTGCTCCGTCTTCGCCAGCAGCGGCGGGACCTTGGTGAACTGGCCGGAGTTGATGTACCACACACCCGCGCCGAGCCCGAGGACCAGCAGCACGGCGACGACGACCGCCATCGGACCGCGCGGCAGCGTCGTCCGGCGCAGGGGCGGCAGCGGCGGCGGTGACTGGAACCGGCTGGTGTGATGTCCACGGTCCGCGCCGTCGTCCTCGTTGACCGGCAGCGGGTGGGACGGGGGTCCCCCCGCGCGAGCGAAGCCGGGCGTGGGAGAGCTGAGCCCGCGCGGGATGACGCTCGTACGGTCGTCCGTGTTGTCGTGGTGATCGTGCTCCGACATCAGCGCCTGCGGCGGCACCGCGTCGAGTTGCTCGCCGGTGAGCCGGCCGCGTGCGTCGCGGGCCCGCGCGAGCAGCGCCACCGCGTCGTGCGGGCGCAGCCCGGGGTTGCGCGCGGTCGCCGACGCCACCAGCTCGTCCAGCTCGTACGCCATACCGGGCACGGCGGCCGACGGCGGCGGCACGTCGTCGTGCAGATGCTTGTAGAGCACGATCGCGGGGGATTCCCCGTCGTGAGGCTTCTCGCCGGTCAGCATCTCGTACATCAGGATGCCGCAGGCGTAGACGTCCACCCGGGGGTCGGCGACGCCGTTCTCGATCTGCTCCGGGGCCAGGTACGAGACCGTGCCCAGCACGGTGCCCGTGGTGTTCGTCACCGAGTCCACCGCGCGGACCAGCCCGAAGTCGGCGACCTTGACCCGGCCGTCGTCCCCGATCAACACGTTCTCGGGCTTCATGTCCCGGTGCACGAACCCGGCCCGGTGCGCGGCACCGAGCGCGGCCAGCACCGGCTCCAGGATGTCCAGCGCGGCCCGCGGCTGGAGGGCCCCGCGCTCGCGCAGCACATCGCGCAGGGTGCAGCCGGCGATGTACTCCATCGCCAGATACACGTACGCCCCGTCGGTGCCCTGGTCGAAGACCTGCACAACGTTCGGGTGGGCCAGCCGGGCGACGGACTTGGCCTCGCGGATGAACCGCTCGACGAAGGAGGCGTCGGCGGCCAGGGAGGGGTGCATCACCTTGAGCGCGAGGATGCGGTCGAGGCGGGTGTCGACGGCCCGGTAGACCGTGGCCATCCCGCCGACCGCGATCCGCGCGTCCACGCGGTAGCGGCCGTCGAGCACCTGCCCGACCAGAGGGTCCTGAAGGGTCGTGTCCACGCAGCGAGTCTACGAGGCCGCACCGACACCCCCGTCCTGTCCACCCTCTGTTGCAGCGGACCTGTGACGTGTGTCGCCGTGCCGCCCCTGAGGGCGGCCTCCGGCACCAGTGCGGGCTGTCGTGCGCTGGGGCGAGTCCCGCCCTCCCGGGCCGTGCGCTGTCGTGCCGCTGGGGAGGAGCCTCGCCCTCCCCAGCCGCGGGCAGTCGTGCCTCCCCAGTGCCTCAAGGGCCCGGGAGGTACCCCCGGCGCGGCGCGGGTGGGCGCGGCGGCACGCTGCACGCGCCGGTGGGCGAACCCACCCGCGTCCGCCCCGGCAGGCAGCACCTGGAAGGCCCGGTCGCTCCGGAACCTAGAAAGCCGGTCGCTCCGGATCCAGTACAGGCATGCCCTCCGCGGGAGAGGACGCCGTGGCGAACCAACGCCGCGGAATCCGCCCCGCCAGCCGCGCCAGCCGCCCCGCTTCCACCGCCCCCCGCATGGCGGAAGCCATCAGCACCGGCTCCTGCGCCCGCGTCACCGCCGACGCCAGCATCACCCCCGCACACCCCAGCTCCATCGCCAGTGCCACATCGGACGCCGTCCCCGCCCCCGCGTCGAGGATCACCGGCACCCCCGCCCGCTCCACGATCAACTCGAAGTTGTGCGGGTTGCGGATCCCCAGCCCCGACCCGATCGGCGACCCCAGCGGCATGACCGCCGCACACCCCACGTCCTCCAGCTTCCGTGCTAGCACCGGATCGTCGTTCGTGTACGGCAGCACCGTGAACCCGTCGTCCACCAGCGTCTCCGCCGCGTCCAGCAGCTCCACCGGGTCGGGCAGCAGCGTCCGCTCGTCGGCGATGACCTCCAGCTTGACCAGTTCCGTGCCGAGCGCCTCGCGCGCGAGCCGCGCGGTGAGCACCGCCTCCCCGGCGGTGAAGCACCCCGCCGTGTTCGGCAGCACCCGGATGCCCAGGTTCTCCAGCACCGACAGCACGGACCCGTGCACCGAGGGGTCCACCCGCCGCATCGCGACGGTCGTCAGCTCCGTCCCGGACGCCACCAGCGCCCGCTCCAGCACATCGAGGCTCGGTGCCCCTCCCGTACCCATGATCAGACGGGACGTGAAGGACGTACCGCCGAGGACGAACGGATCGTCGGCCATGGTCAGCCTCCTTGGACGGCGGTCAGGATCTCCACCCGGTCCCCGTCGGCGAGGGGGGTGGCGGGCCACTGCGCGCGCGGGACGACGGTTTCGTTGAGGGCGGCGGCCACTCCCGAGGGTGCCGCGGTGAGCGACGTCACGACGAGGTCGAGGGCAGTGCCGGGAGTGAACTCCCGGGGCTCCCCGTTGACGGAGATGTTCATACGGGCTGCTCCATGAGGACGGCGGCGGCGCCGAGGCGCCGGGGGGTGAACGGGCGGGCCTCCTGAGGCAGTTCACCGGTGGTCAGGACGTCCGCGAGGGCGTCGCCGGTCACTGGCGTCAGCAGAACGCCGTTGCGGAAGTGGCCGGTTGCGAGCAGCAGCCCTTCGAGCCCGGTCGGGCCGAGCAGGGGGGCGTTGTCGGGGGAGGCGGGGCGCAGTCCGGCCCGGGTCTCGGTCAGCGGCAGCTCGGTGATCCCGGGGACCAGCTCGTGGGCGTCGCGCAGCAGCTCGTACACACCGCCCGCGGTCACGGTGGTGTCCCAGCCCATCTCCTCGCTGGTCGCGCCGATCACCAGCTCGCCGTTCTCACGCGGCACCAGATAGACATGGCTGCCGCGCACCACGGCGCGTACGGTCCGGCTCAGGAAGGGACCGGGGCGGTCGGGCATCGTCAGCCGCAGCACCTGCCCCTTCACGGGCCGCACGGGCGGCAGCACGTCCTCCGGGACGCCCGCGAGCCGCCCGCTGAGGCTGCCCGCGGCGAGCACCACCTGCCCGGCGCTCAGCTCGGTGCCGTCGGAGGCGAGAACGCCCCTCGCGCGGCCGCCGGTGACGAGGAGCCGCTCGGCCCACGCGCGGTGGACGGTCACCCCGGCCCGCTCGCAGGCGGTGACCAGGGCGGCCGCCAGCCGCCGCGGATCGATCTGATGGTCGCCGTCCACCCGCAGCCCGCCGCGCACCCCGGGCGCGAGCATCGGCTCCAGGCGTCGGCACTCCCGCCCGGACAGCCACTGCGAGTCCAGCCCCGACCGCTGGTGAAGGGCGTGCAGTTCCCGCAGGTGGGCGCGGTCGTCGGCGTCCAGGGCCACGGCGAGCGTGCCGCAACTGCGGTAGCCGAGGTCGTGGCCGGTGAGTTCGGTGAGCTCGGCCGCGAACGCGGGATAGCGCCGAGCGGAGGCGAGGTTCAGGCCGAGCAGGGTCTCCTCGCCGTAGTGCAGCTCCGTGACGGCGGCCAGCATCCCGGCGGCCACCTGGGCGGCGCCGCCCCCCGGCTCGGGGTCCACCACGGTCGTGGTCAGACCGCGCTGCGCGGCCCGCCAGGCCGTGACCAGTCCGATGATTCCGCCCCCGACGACGAGGACGTCAGAAGTACGCGTGGGCGACATGGGCGTCCAGCCCCTCCCTTCGCCGGCATGACCCGGATCAGGTTCGTACGGTCGGAGGCCGCCAGCCTCCCTCTCAGCCCGGTGCGTCCAGGCTCCCGCGAGTGCTTGTACGTTGGCCACCCTAGCCCGCAGAGCAGCGCACAGGTAAGGGAGCCTCCCCGTGGCCCGATCGCTCGACGGACTCGTCCTCGCCCCCGTCGCCGACCAGGCTCCGGGTCAGGTCGGCACCCGTACCCGGTTCGACTACCACGAGCGGGGCGGGGAGGTATGGGCCGAGTACGCGGGCGGCGACGTCGTGCGCGGGTATCTGGTGGGCACCCGCGCGGGGGACCGGCTGGACTTCCGGTACGTCCAGCTCAAGGGGGACGGCACGACGTCGTCGGGGCACTGCGTGTCCACGGTCGTGGAGCTGCCCGACGGGCGGGTACGGCTGGAGGAGAGCTGGGAGTGGGAGTCGCAGCCGGGCAGCGGCACGAGCGTGGTGGAGCAGCTCCCGGACCGCGAGAACCCGCCGGCGACCGAGTGACTAGGGTGATCGGGTGAGCGAGCAGACGCAGGAACCGGGACGGTCCGCACCGCGGCGGGTGGTGGTGGCGGGCGCCGGCATGGCCGGCGTGCAGACCGCGGCAGCCCTGCGGGAGCAGGGTTTCACCGGCACGGTGACCCTGATCGGCGCGGAGCCCCACCAGCCCTACGACCGCCCGCCGTTGTCCAAGGCGGTGCTGCTCGGCAAGGCCGAGGACTCCGCCTTCGACGTCGACTTCGAGGAGCTCGGCATCGAACTGCGGCTCGGCTGCGAGGTGCTCGGCCTGCGCCCCGGCGACCACGAGCTGGACACGGAGGCCGGGCCCGTCCCGTACGACGTCCTGGTGATCGCCACCGGCGCGGAACCGGTGCGGCTGCCGGGCGCGGAGGGCATCCCCGGTGTGCACCTCCTGCGCACCCTGGACGACGCCGAACGGCTGCGTCCGGTGCTCGCGCGGCAGCACGACATCGTGGTGGTCGGCGCCGGCTGGATCGGCGCGGAGTTCGCCACCGCCGCCCGCGGGGCGGGCTGCGCGGTCACCGTCGTGGAGGCCGAGGAGCGTCCGCTGGCCGAGGCACTTCCCGCCGAGGTGGCCGCCCCGATGACCGCCTGGTACGCCGAGGCCGGTGCAGCGCTGCGCACGCACACGCGCGTGGAGCGCGTCGAGCCGGGTGCCGTGGTCCTGGACGACGGCACCCGGCTGCCCGCGGGTGCCGTGGTCGTCGGCATCGGGGCCAGGCCCGCCACGGCCTGGCTGGCGGGCTCCGGAATCGCACTCGGGACGCGGGGCGAGGTCGTGGCCGACCGCCACCTGACGTCCTCCCTGCCGGACGTGTACGCGGTCGGCGACTGCGCGTCCTTCCCGTCCGGGCGCTATGGCGAACGCCTGCTGGTCCACCACTGGGACAACGCCCTCCAGGGGCCGCGCACGGTCGCGGCGAACATCCTCGGAGGGCCCGCCGGCCGGGCCCCGGCCGTGTACGACCCGGTGCCGTACTTCTGGTCCGAGCAGTTCGGGCGTTTCGTCCAGTACGCGGGACACCACGCGGACGCCGACCGGACCGTGTGGCGCGGGGACCCCGCCGAGGCGGCGTGGAGCGTCTGCTGGCTGCGGGAGTCCCGCCTGGTCGCGCTGCTCGCGGTGGGCCGGCCCCGGGACCTGACGCAGGGGCGCCGGCTGATCGAGGCGGGCACGGCGATGGACGCGGAACTGCTGGCGGACCCGGCGCGGCCGCTGAAGTCGGCGACGGTGTGAGGCACCCCCGCGGCGGCGTGTCCGGGCGACGCGTCCGACCAGGTGGCGGGAGCTGACTTCCGACTGTCGGTGGCAGGTGGCAGGCTTGTCCCGTGACCGAGATTGACGCAAAGATCGATGCTCTCGTCCCCGCCTGGCTCACTCTCCCCGACATCGCCGAACAGTTCGGCGTCGAGGTGACGCGCGTCCGGCAGCTGGTCAGGGAGGGCCAGATCATCGCCGTACGCCGGGGTGAGAACCGCGCGCTGCACGTGCCCGCCGCCTTCATCGACGGGGACAAGGTGGTCAAGGGCCTGACCGGGACCCTGACGCTCCTGCGGGACGACGGCTTCACGGCCGAAGAGATGCTGGAGTGGCTCTTCACCCCCGACCCGAGCCTGCCGGGCACTCCCGCGCAGGCGCTGGGCGAGAACCGTGGCACGGAGGTGAAGCGCCGGGCGCAGGCACTCGCGGTCTGACCCGCCCCGACCGACCGGAGTCCGACCAACACCGGCCGGGGCCCGTACGAGCCCCGGCCGAGGGCACCGCGCGCGCCTACCATCGGCGGCGGTCCGCCCCGGACCGTGTGCCGGGCGCGACGCCCATCGATCACCTGCCGGGTGGGGACACCCGACGCC
Organism: Streptomyces sp. NPDC031365; assembly: GCF_055569765.1. NCBI lineage: Bacteria > Bacillati > Actinomycetota > Actinomycetes > Kitasatosporales > Streptomycetaceae > Streptomyces > Streptomyces sp. NPDC031365. The sequence continues at coordinate 23,815 of NZ_JBVIIM010000019.1, forward strand.
CACCCGCCGGGCCGGAAGGCCCCGCGCCGACCTGCCGGTCGGGGATGCGCGACCATGGCCTGCCGGGCGGGGAATGCCCCATGCCGACCTGCCGGGCCGGACAGCGCACGCCGGCCTGTCGGGCCCGCCCGGTCCCTACGCCCATCACACCTGGGGGACACCCGCATGACCGACACCGAACGCGTCCGGCTCGCCGATGCCCGCGTCTATCTCTGCACCGACGCGCGCAAGCGGCAGGGAGATCTTCCGGAGTTCCTGGACGCGGTGCTGGCCGGCGGGGTCGACATCGTGCAGCTGCGGGACAAGGGCATGGAGGCCGCCGAGGAGCTGGAGCACCTGGCGGTCCTCGCCGACGCCTGCGCCCGGCACGGCACACTGCTCGCGGTCAACGACCGCGCGGACGTCGCCCACGCCGCCGGCGCCGACGTCCTCCACCTCGGCCAGGGCGACCTCCCCGTGCCCGCCGCCCGCGCCGTACTCGGGGACGGCATCCTGGTCGGCCGCTCCACCCACGAGGAGTCCGAGGCCGCCGCCGCCGCCGTCCAGCCCGGCGTGGACTACTTCTGCACCGGCCCCTGCTGGCCCACCCCCACCAAGCCCGGCCGTCACGCCCCGGGCCTCGGCCTGGTCCGCTACGCCGCCGGCCTCGGCACCGACCGGCCCTGGTTCGCCATCGGCGGTATCGACCTCGGCAACCTCGACGAGGTCCTGGACGCGGGCGCCCGCCGGATCGTCGTCGTCCGCGCGATCACCGACGCGGACGACCCGGGAGCGGCGGCCACCGAGCTCGCCAAGCGGATGCGGCAGGCCGCCGCGGACGAGGGGTGACCCCCGGGCGTCTCAGAACTGTCCAAGGGGTGGACGGCAAGTCGGTAAATCGGACAAATCTCCCGCTTCTGGTTGGGGGACCGCCGCACCCTGGCTAACCTGCCGGTATGGCCTTCGGAACCGCATCCACCAGGACTGACCGCGCACGCACCGTGCGCGACATGCTCGCCGCCGGCAAGACGACCTACTCCTTCGAGTTCTCGGCGCCGAAAACCGCCAAGGGTGAGCGGAACCTGTGGAACGCGCTGCGCAGGGTCGAGGCGGTCGCCCCGGACTTCGTCTCCGTGACGTACGGAGCCGGCGGCTCCACCCGCGCCGGGACGGTCAGGGAGACCGAGCAGATCGCCGCCGACACCACCCTCACCCCGGTCGCCCATCTCACCGCGGTGGACCACTCCGTGGCCGAACTGCGCAACATCATCGGCCAGTACGCCGACGCCGGGATCCGCAACATGCTCGCCGTGCGCGGCGACCCGCCCGGCGACCCCATGGGTGACTGGGTGCCGCACCCCCAGGGCCTTGCCTACGCCGCCGACCTCGTCCGGCTCATCAAGGAGTCGGGCGACTTCTGCGTCGGCGTCGCCGCCTTCCCGGAGATGCACCCGCGCTCCGCCGACTGGGACACCGACGTCGCCCACTTCGTCGACAAGTGCCGGGCCGGCGCCGACTACGCGATCACGCAGATGTTCTTCCGGCCCGAGTCCTATCTGCGCCTGCGTGACCGAGTCCACGCCGCGGGCTGCGAAACCCCCGTCATTCCCGAGGTCATGCCGGTGACCAGCGTGAAGATGCTGGAGAGGTTGCCAAAACTCAGTAACGCGGAGTTCCCCGACGCCCTCAAAGAGCGGATCCTGACAGCGAAGGACGATCCGGCGGCGGTACGCTCCATCGGTATCGACTTCGCCACGAAGTTCTGTGCGCGGCTGCTGGCCGAGGGAGTGCCGGGACTGCACTTCATCACGCTGAACAACTCCACGGCGACGTTGGAAATCTACGAGAACCTGGGCCTGCACCACCCACCGCGGGCCTAGACCGGTCGCACGGATATACGACACACTGCGTAGCGACCACTGGGAGAGGGGCGTACATGGGCTGGACGGTCCTCTACATCGCGTTCGGCATCGTCGCGCTGTGGTTGCTCGGCGAGGTGCTGCTGCAGTACAAGGCGCGGCTGCGCTGGCGGCTGCTCGCCTTCGCGGGCTTCCTCGGCGTCGTGCTCGGTGTGATGATCCCGTCCGTGATCGTCATCGGACTGGGCGCCGCCGCCTTCGCGGTCGGCCAGACCTACGTCACCCTGTCGTTCCGCCGCGGCTTCGCGGCCGGCTGGGCGGTCAACGCCCCGATGCTGGCAGCGGCCAAGGGCGGACGGGCCCGTCAGGAACCGGCCCTGGAGGTCTCCGACCTGGAGACGTCGCGCGACGACTACGGCGACGAGCGCGACGGCCACCACGACCGCGCCTACGGCCAGGACGACGACTACGACCGCGACGACGTGTTCACCCCCGCCGCCCGCCCCGACCAGACGACGGCCGCCGAGACCACCTCGGTCTACGAGCCGCAGCCCCTGCCCGACGACACCGGCTCCTACGGCGTCTACGGCGGTGACCCCGGATACGCGGCACCCTCCCAGGACCAGTACGCGGCGGCCACCCAGGGCGCCGACCCCAACTACGCCTACGACTACTCCGGTTACGGCCAGCAGCAGGGCTACGACACCACGGGCCAGCAGTACGCCGCGTACTCCGACCCGTACATCGGCAATCCCACGTACGGCGGCACCTCGTACGACACCGGTTACGCGGACCCGCAGCAGTACGCCCAGCAGGGCTACACCCAGGACCCCTACGCCGGAGGTTACGGCGGCGAGACCCCGGCCGGCGGACTGTGGGTCCCGCAGCAGCGCAGCGCCGACGACCCCTACGGCGGCGAACTCCCGCCGGAGCAGCAGTATCCGTACCAGGGCGACGGACAGACGCACGGCAACGACAACGGGTACGACGAGCAGCAGTACCGCTTCTGACACGCGCTCACTGGGAGCCGCGGAACTCCGGCCCTTCCACGATCAGCCCAGCCACCAGCGCCCCCGACATCCCGGCGTGCGGCAGTCCGCCCCCGGGATGCGACCAGCCCCCGACGGTGAACAACCCCGGAAGCTCCGTGCTGTTGGACGGGTGCAGCAGCCGCCCGCCCGCCGCGGCCAGCGTCGGCACCGGCACCGCGCCGCCCTCCGCGCCGGTTTCCCCGGCGATGTCGGCCGGCGTGCGCACCTCGTGCCGGAGCAGCCGGTCGCGCAGACCGGGTATCGCCCGCTCGGCGACGGCGATCAGGTTCTCGGCGTGCGCGCCCGAGGCGTCCTCGGCCCCCGCGGGCACCACCGACGTCACCGTGACCGCCTCGTGGCCGGCGTCCGGGACAAGGGCCGGGTCGTCCGGCCGCAGCACTGTGACCGTGGGGCGGGCGGGCAGGCCGCCAGAGGCGCCGAACAGCGACTCCAGCTCCGCCTGACGGTCCTCCGTGTGCACGACCGTACGGTGCGGCGTCCCCTCCGGGCGCCCGCCCCGCAGCGCCAGCAGCACCGTCATCCGGCTCGCCGCCCCCCGCCGGGCGGGAGCCCCGCCCGCACCGCGCACCCGTGTCCCCCGGCTGAGCCGGTCCAGCACGCCGGGAGCGACCCCGGCTACCACCAAATCAGCCTCCACCACCGAGCCGTCGGCCAGTTCCAGCCCCGCCGCCCGGCCGTCCTTCTCGAGCACCCCGACGGCCCGGGCACCGAAGTGGAACTCCACGCGGCGGGCCACGCACCGCTCGTACACCGCCCGTGCCAGCTCCCGCATGCCGCCCCGCACGTACCAGGTGCCGAAGGCGTGCTCCATGTACGGCAGCACGGCCGCGCTCGCCGGGGTGTCACGGGGATCGAGTCCGAGAGCGAGCGCATGGCTCTCCAGGAGCGCGGTCAGCCGGGGATCGCGCAGCTCCCACGCTCCGACCTCGGCGAGCGTGCCCGCCGTGCGCGTGCGCAGCAGCTTCCTGTGCGGGACCGCCGGATAGGGCTCGCGCTCGCCCAGGACCTGCCAGTTGGGCCACAGCGGTTCCTCCAGCAGCGGCCGGCGCGAGCGGTCCCAGGCCTCCCGGGCCCGTACCAGGAAGTCGCCCCAGCGCCCGGCGGCCCCGGGGCCGAGGCTCTCCGACAGGGCGGAGACGACACCCGCGCGGGACGCGTTGGGCAGTGACACGCGCGTGCCGTCCGCGAACACGTGGTGCGACGACGGATCGACCTGGGCGAGGTCGACGCACTCCTCCAGTGGCTCCCTGCCGGTCTTCACGAACAGATCACGGTAGACCGCCGGCAGGGGGAGCAGCCCCGGCCCGGTGTCGAAGGAGAACCCGTCCCGCTCCACGCGGCGCAGCGCGCCGCCGTACGTCCGAGTCCGCTCGTACACCGCCACCCGGTGGCCCGCGACGGCCAGCCGGGCGGCGGCCGCCATCGCGCCCATCCCGGCGCCGATCACCGCAATCCGTGCCATGCCAGGGACTGTATCCGCCGCCACGGACAGTCCGTCCCCGAGTACCCGGGCCCACGTCTGGGTGACCAGCCGGTGGCATGGAGTCGTGGGCCCGGGTGCGCACACCTGAGTATTCCCACCCAGTGGCCCGGTTGAGTACGCGCGCGGATGGGGGCCGACCCGCGAGAACGAGAGAGTGGAGACCACGGAGAGGGGCACGGTGCGGAAACCGGCGGCACGGGGCGCCGGAGCCGGACCGGGCCCGCGATCCGCTCCTTCCGCCGGCGCCGTCGGCGGGAGTGAGGCACGGGGGAACCCGGGGGACGACCGAAACGGGGGTCCACGGGGGGACGTACGGGGGAGCAGGGAAGACGCCGGTCCGACCGGTGGCCCGCGGGGGACGCGGCCACCGCCGGACCGGCGCCTCTATGTCCCGGGAGACTCAGGGGCGGCCGCTGACCCGCCCCTGCAGCAGCCGGGACAGCGCCGCGTGCACCTCGTCCAGGGAGCGCTCGGGCTGGAAGGACTTCCAGTCCAGCGCGGCCACCAGCACCATGCCCACCAGGGCCGCGGCCGTCAGCGGGACGTCGATCTCCTCACTGAACTCACCGTTCGCCACACCCTCGTGCAGCACCCCCTCGACCACCGCCACGGCCTGCTGCCGCACCACCAGCAGTGTGGACTGCCAGGCCCGGTTGGTGCGCCACAGCTCGGCCACGTACAGCTGGGTGAAGGCCGGATAGCGGTCGATGAAGACCAGCCCCGCTCGGATCATCGCGTCCAGCGCGTCGACCTTGCCGCCGCCCTGCGCGGCCGTCTGCTCGGCCGCCTCCCGCAGCGAGGCGGTCAGCAGACCGACCCCGTGCCGCAGCAACTCCTCGAAGAGGACCGACTTGCTCGCGAAGTTGTAGTAGACCGTGCCCTTCGCGACGCCTGCCCGCTCGGCGATCTCGTCCACGGTGGTGGCCGAGAAGCCCTGCTCGGCGATGAGGGTGACGGCCGCCTCGTAGAGCTTCTGCCGGGTGGCCTCGCGGCGGGCACTGCCGCCCGGCGTGGTGCTGCTGCTTTCCATGGTCCCGATTCTCACAGGAACGCCGCCGCGCCGGTTCACAGGCTCAGCTCCGGGTGCAGCCGGTCCAGGGTCCACACCTGGCGGCGGCGGGCCGACAGCGCGGTCAGCGCGAGGGCGCCCGCCGTGAAGGCCGCCAGCACGGCGCAGGCCCCCCACACCGGTCCGAGGCCGCCGCCCGTGATGAGCCGCCTCAACGCCTCGACGACGTAACTCATCGGCAGGAACGGGTGCAGCGCGTTGAAGAACGGCGGACTCGTCTGTACGGGGTACGTGCCGCCCGCCGAGGTCAGCTGGAGCATCAGCAGCGCGAGGACGAGGATCCGGCCGGCCGCGCCGAAGCGTGCGTTCAGCCACTGCACGATCGCCGCGAAGCAGGCCGTCACCAGGAACAGGAAGCCCACCGTTCCGGCCGCCCGTGCCATCTGCAGCCCGAGTGCCCAGTGCAGCACCGACATCAGGGTCACCGTCTGCAGCACCCCGATCGCCACCACCGGAAGCCAGCCCGCCAGCGCGATCCGCCAGGCCGAGGCGCCCGCCGCGAGCGCCCGCCGGTTCATCGGCGGGATCAGCATGTACACCACCATCGCGCCCACCCACAGCGACAGCGGGATGAAGTAGGGGGCGAAGCCGGTGCCGTAGTTGGGTGCCTTGTGGGGGTCGCTGGAGACGAGCCGCACCGGATCGGCCATCACCTCGGTGCGCCGGTCGCGGTCCCGCTCGTCGTAGTCGGGGATCTTCCCGGCGCCGTCGTGCAGTCCGCCGGCCAGTTCGCCGGAGCCGTCGACGAGCTTGTAGAGGCCGCCCCTGAGATCGTCCGCACCGGTCTTCAGCTTGCCGACGCCCTTGTCCAGGCCCCGGGCGCCGGTCTCGGCGGTGCCGAGACCCTTGTGGAGCTTCTTCGCCCCGGCGGCGACCTTGCCGGCCCCGGCGTCCAGCTTGTTGATCCTGGTGACGGCGTCGTCGAGGTCCTCGGAGAGGTGCGGGGCCCGGTCGGCGAGCGCCCTGGCCTGCTTCTCCAGGGTGGCGAGCTGCCCGTCGAGCTTCTTGAGGTCCTCGCGGTGGTCGGTGACCAGGGCGCCGACGTCCTCAGCGACGGCCGACGCCGTGGCGACCGCGTCCCGGGCCTTCTTCAGGTCCGCGCAGGCGGGATCGGGCAGGGCGGGGTCCTCGCAGCGCGCCCTGTGGACGTCGTCCATGGTGCCGGACGCCGCGCGGGCGTCCTTCGCGGCCGCCGGTGCCTCCTCCTTCAGCGCGTCGAGGTCGCCGCGCAGCCGGCCGGCGGAGTCGGCGACGAACCGCGCGGTGCCGCCGATGGCCTTCTCGTTGTCCTTCAGGAACGGTCCCACCTCGGCGTCGACCGCGTTGACCTCGCCGGCGAGCTTCCGGGTGCCGTCCGCGACCTTCCTGGAACCGTCCTCGAGGTCGCCCGCGCCGTCGTGGAGGTCCTTCAGGCCCTTGGACAGCTTGCCGCTGCCCTTGCGGGCGTCCGTGAGGCCGTCGGCGAGATCCCTGGAGCCCTTCTCCGCCTTTCCGATGCCGCCGTTCAGCTTGTCGGCGCCCTCCGCCGCCTTCACGGTCTCGCCGTGGATGCCGGAGAACGAGACGAAGATCCGGTCCAGGAAGGTGCGCGAGGTCTTCGTGGACGCGGCCCGGCGCACCTCGCCGAACACGGTCCGGGAGATCTGCCCGACGATGTAGTTGTTGGCGTCGTTCGTCCGCACCCGCAGGGCACCGGTCTCGGGGGAGTCGCCCGAACTGGACGCGATACGGCGGCTGAAGTCGGCGGGCACGGTCAGCGACAGGTAGTAGGCGCCGTCCTCGACGCCTCGCCGGGCCTCGTCCGCGCTCACCTCCCGCCAGTCGAAGGTGTCGCTGTCACGCAGACCCTCGGCGATGTCGGCGCCCGCGGTGATCCGCCTGCCGTCGGCGCTCGCCCCCGTGTCGTCGTTCACGAGCGCCACCGGGATACGGTCCAGCCGGTCGTACGGATCCCAGAACGACCACAGGTACAGCGCGCCGTACAGCAGGGGCAGCACCAGCAGGGCGACCAGTGCCGCACGCGGCAGCGTGCCCCGGCCGAAGCGCCGGAGCTCAAGAGCGGCCAGTCTCGGCGAGCGCATCGGCTGCCGCCTCCTTCGCCTCGTCGGGCGTGTCGGTTCCGGTACGGACCACGACCGCGTCGCGCGGTGCCTCGCTGCACACAGCCAGCACGGTGACGCCGGTGTCGGTGACGGACCTCAGGAGGGCCCAGATTTCACCCCGTTCGGCGGGGGAGAGCTTGAGATCGGTGTCGTCGAGCCCGAGCAGCCGGGGACGCCCCAGCAGCGCCAGCGCGAGCGACAGCCGCAGCGACTCCATCCGCTCCAGGTCCCGTACGGCCGTCCGCGGGCCCTTGGGCAGGGCCGCGAGGTCCAGACCGGCCGTGGCCAGCGCGGTGTCGACGCGCTGCCTCTCCCCACGCGTGCGCTCACCGCGCGGACGCGTGAGGACACCGGGGAACGAGCCGCCGAAGCGGCGTCCCAGCAGTGCCTGTTCGCGCAGGTGCTCGCCGACGGTGAAGGCCGGGTCGAGATCGGTCACACCGGTGACGTGCGCGAGGGCGCTGCGGCGGCGTACGGCGGCCATCCGCCCGGGCAGCTCCAGCCCGCCCACGGCGGCCGCGCCGGCCGTGGGCCGCATCCGTCCGGTGAGTGAGAGCAACAGGCAGGTGCGGCCCGAACCGGACGGCCCCTCCACCGCGATCAGCGAACCGGGCTCCGCGTCGGCGGAGACGCCGCGGAACGCCCAGCCCCGTGGCCCCTTGAGACCGAAGTCGTCGGCCGTGACGGCGAGTCCGAGTGGACCGTCCACAAAACGCTCTCCCTCTTGAACTGACTGGTCAGTGCAAAAGCTAGCTCGAACGGTCGCTCGAGACAAAAGCCCAGGTCAGAACGGATTGTCAGTGGCATACCTCACGATGTGTACATACGGCACCCCGTCTCGGGGCGCGCCGTCACGAAGACGACAGGAGGTTCGTCATGGCCAACTCGTCCGCAGCCGCCGCCCGTCGGCGCCGCGCAGCCGGCCCTGCACCCTCACTGAACGGCCCGGCGAGCGACATCCACCCCGTACTGCGCCGCGCCGCGGCCCCGCCCGCTGCCCTCGAACTGCTCGCCCAGGCCCGTGCCGGACTTGACGAGGCCACCGTCCTCGAGACATCGAACGAGCGCTATGCGACGGCCCATCTCGCCGCCCTGCGCACCGCCGCCGCCGTACTCGCCGCGCGTGGCAGGCCCGAGACCTCGCCCCGGGGCCGGGCCAGGATCCGGAGCGCCTGGGAAGTGCTCCCCGAGATCGCGCCGGAGCTCACCGAGTGGAGCGCGCTGTTCGCCTCCGGAGCCCGGCGCCGCGCCCGGGCCGAGGCGGACATCCAGGGCGCGGCGACCGTCCGGGACGCCGACGACCTGATACGGGACGTGACGATGTTCCTCCGGCTGGTGGAACGCATGCTGGTCCTCCAGCCGGTCCTGCCCCAGCCCCGCACCGACAGGGACAGGGGCGCTTCCGAGGGGCGCGGGGAACTGCACGAAGGAGGACTGGGGGCCTAATCCTCGGGGACGGTCCGGGAAGGGGCGGCGGCGGGGGGCGAAACACCGTAGGTCCCCGCCGCGGGCCCCGGCCGGATGACCGGCCCCCACGGCGCAGGCCATAGGGTGGACAGCGCACCAAGCCCGATCGCCCCGCCGAGGAGTCACTACCGTGTCGGACCCGATGCGACCCCGCGCCGCTCTCCGTACCGCCGTGGTCTGGGAGGTCCTCCAGGACGCCCTGGAACGCCGGGTCAAGGCGACCGGACGACAGGTGCTTGACGTCCTCGACACCGGCGGTGGCAGCGGCAACTTCGCGGTGCCCCTCGCCCGCCTCGGTCACCAGGTGACCGTCGTCGACCCCAGCCCGAACGCGCTGTTCGCCCTGGAGCGCCGCGCGGCCGAGGCCGACGTCGCCGACCGGGTCCGGGGCGTCCAGGGCGACGCTCACGGTCTGCTGGACGTGGCCGAGCGCGGCGGCTACGACGTCGTGCTGTGCCACGGCGTCCTGGAGTACGTCGACGACCCGGCCGAAGGCGTGCGCAACGCGGTGGCCGCACTCCGCCCCGGGGGAGTACTCAGCCTGCTCGCCGCGGGCCTCGGCGGCGCCGTGCTCGCCCGCGCACTCGCCGGTCACTTCACGGAGGCCAGGCAGGCGCTCGACGACCCGAACGGCCGATGGGGCACGGGCGACCCCGTGCCGCACCGCTTCACGGCCGGGCAGCTGACCTCACTCGTGGAGGGCGCGGGCCTCTCGGTCGGCGCCGTGCACGGTGTGCGGGTCTTCGCCGACCTCGTCCCCGGCGTGCTCGTCGACACCGAGCCCGGGGCCCTGGACGCCCTGCTGAAGCTGGAGGCCGCCGCGGCCGAGCTCGCCGCCTTCCACTCCGTGGCCACCCAGCTTCATGTACTCGGTGAGACACGAGGGGCCTCCGGGGCCTGAGCCGCGACCTGTGACGCGCCGCTGATCAGCGACGCGTCCGGCGGGTCCCCCGCGCATGGACTGCGCCACAGGCCCCCCGAATGGCGGCGGGGCGCCGTATGATCGAGGGAGACCGCCCGGGCATGACGGGTCGGCCGCCGGGGAATGAGAAGCCTCAGCGGGCCGGGACGTGATGGCTGGTACCGGTTGGCCAATTTGGCGTAGAGGGGCGGGTTTCACGGGGGCGATTCCCTGCCTATCCTGAAGGGACCCCCGGGTCGCCCCGGCGACTGCACGATGAGGAGGACTCCGTGCCGCTCTCGGAGCACGAGCAGCGCATGCTCGAGCAAATGGAGCGAGCGCTGTACGCCGAAGATCCCAAGTTCGCGACGGCGCTCGAGGGAAGCGGACTGCGTACGTACACCCGGCGACGGGTCTACCAGGCGGTCGCGGGCTTCCTCGTGGGTATTGCGCTCCTCATGGCCGGTATGGTCGCCCAGCAGGTCTGGCTCAGTGTCGTGGGATTCCTCGTGATGCTGGGCTGCGCGGTCCTCGCGGTGACCGGCTGGCGCAAGGCGCCCAAGCCGGGTGAGCAGGCAGCCGGTGCCACGGACACCCCGCGGGCGGGTCGTCAGGGGAGACAGCGCCGCTCCATGATGGACCGTATCGAAGAGCGCTGGCAGCGGCGCCGTGACGAACAGGGCGGGCGGTAGGCTCCGCCTTCCGGCCCATCAGGACATGGTTCAGGGGGTGACCACCACGTTGGTGGTCACCCCCTGAACCATGTCCTGATGGGCGCTGCCCCGGCGGTCGTGCTGTCTTCAGTCGCTGAATGGGACAGGGCGCTCCGGGGCTGGTGCCGATCGGGTGCGTTGTGCCGCCCCGCGGTTCACCGGCCGCCCGCCGTCGGTGTGGTCCGGGGGCAGGTGCCGCGGCCCGGCGCCGACGGGGTGCCGACGAGCCCACCCGTGCCGCCCTGCGGCACGCCTGCCCGCGGGAGCGGTTCGCCTGCGGTCGGTGGCGGGAGCGGGCCCGTGGGCGAGTGCAAGGATCCGTGAGCGGCCCGTGGGCGGGTGCGGGGATCCGGGGAACAGCCCCCGTGGGGGGCGGCCGATGAGCCTCGGCCCGCGGGGACGTCCCCGCGGGCCGCGTGTGTCTCAGCTCTGCTGGCGGGACGGTCGTCGCCAGGTCGGGCGGAGGGCCAGGAGGCGGGCACGGAGGCGGGCACGGAGGACCGACCACCGGGCCGACACCGCCCAGGTCACCCGAACCACCGACCGCGGGGCGAGTACCGTCCGCAGCCACGCCCGCCGGCCGGCCGTGCTCCGCAGGCCCGCTGCCACCGCGAGCACCTCGTCCGTCAGCCCTGCCACCGGCCGCGGTCGTGGCGCGTACAGGACCTGCTCCACCGCGCCGGCGACCCGGTGCACCGATTCCGCCGCACTCCGGTCGAGACGGCCGATGCGCACGATCCGGGCGGCCGCCCCGCGCGGGGTCAGCGACTCGTCGGGCGCGATGCCGTAGTCCCACGCAGTGTCGGTCAGCTCGTCCCAGACGGCCAGAACGTGCGGCGCCGCGTCCGCCTCCGACCGGCCGTGTCCGCCCAGGCGCACCGCCCGGGTCCGCAGCCGCCAGAGCATCGGCGACAGTGGCAGCGCCAGGACGGCGAGACCGGCCAGCGCCCACATCAGCAGCGCGTACCACTTCGGCCCGTCGCCGCCCGTCGGCAGTGCCGCCTGCGGCGACTCGCTCCCGCACCCGTCCAGCTTTCTGCGCTCCGCAGTGCAGCTCTCGCTCTCCGAGGGCGCCGCTGACGGCTCCTCGGGCGCTGCCCGGGACGGCAGCGCCGGATCGGGCACCGCGCTGCCCGTCACGTCCGGCACGGTGTACGACGGCGTCGAACCCCGGGTCGGGGTCGGCTCGAAGCGGGTCCAGCCCACGCCCTCGAAGTACAGCTCCGGCCAGGCGTGCGCGTCCCGCAGCCCGACCGCGACCGTGCCGTCCGCCTGCGGGGTGCCGGGCGCGAAGCCCACCGCGACCCGTGCCGGTATGCCCAGGGAGCGGGCCATCGACGCCATCGCGAAGGAGAAGTGCACACAGAAGCCCTGCTTGTCCCGCAGGAAGCGGGCGATCGCCTGCGAGCCGCTGCCGACGTCCACTTCGGTGTCGTACTCGAAGCCGCCGTTCAGCGTGAAGTACTCCTGGAGCCTGACCGCCTGGTCGTAGGCGTTGTCCGCGCCCTGGGTGACCTCGCGGGCCGTCCGGGACACCACGGCCGGCAGCGACTCCGGCAGCTCGGTGTACTCGCGCTTCAGGGCGGGCGCCGGCGCGGGTGCACCGGCCAGCTGCTCCGGGGTGGGCTCCACCTGGAGGCTGCGCACCTCGTAGGTCAGATCGCGGGTGTTCTGGCCGTGGTCGCCGACCAGCGTCATGCCGACGGGTTCGTAGCGCCAGTCGCCCCGGATGCTCACCCCGCTCGGCGGATACGGCATCGGCAGCCAGCTCTGGCCGTACCAGTCGGCGGTCGAGACCGTCGTGCCGACCTCCGTGCGCGCGATGTCGGGGCCGAGGCCCGGCGGGGTCGGGAACCTGCCGTCGGGCACCGTGGTGATGGACCGCTTCGACGGCTTCCACGTGGTGCCGTCGAAGTCGTCCAGGGACACGATCCGCAGATACAGGTCCGACACGTCCGCCATCTCGGAGCGCACCGACAGCACCTGGCGGTCCTCGTCCACGTTCAGCGAGTCGCGCAGCGACACCAGCGGGTTCACCGCGGAGATGGTGCCGCCCCCGCCGCTGCCCGAGCCGACGCCCGAACCGGCGGGGTCCAACAGGCCGCCGTTCATCGCGGGCAGGCCGAGCGGCACCACCAGGGCGATGCCCACCGCGAGCACACCGATTCGCCGTCCGGTGCGCACCGGCGCGACGGCGCCCGGCTGGTCCGCGCCCGGGCCGCGTGCCGTCCCGCTGAATACCCGGCCCCACTGGGAGAGCCGGTCGCGCCCTTCGGCGAGCAGCATCATCAGATAGCCGGCCGCCGCGAGCAGGAACCACAGCCAGTCGATGCCGTTGTCGGACAGTCCCGCGGCCACCGAGTACAGCGCGAGCAGCGGAAGCCCGGCCGGGGCCGAGCTGCGGAAGGTCACCGCGAGGGTGTCCACCAGCAGCCCGATCACCAGGACCCCGCCGATCAGCATCAGCCGGATGCCGTCGGACAACGGGGCCGGGATGGCGAACCGGCTGACGTCGTTCCCGCCCTGCTCCAGCAGCTCGGCGAAGAAGCGGAAGGCGTCCGGGCCGGGTATCAGTCCGGCGAAGGCGTGCTCACGCGCGAACACCAGGGTCAGCAGCACCAGTGTGACGAGAAGCTGCGCCGCCACCGTCAGCGGACGCGCCAGCGGTACCCGCCGGGCGGCAGCGCCCACACCGGACTGCACCGCCAGCAGCAGGATCGACTGGATGAGCCAGGTCGCCTCGTTGACCAGGGGCAACAGGGCGCACGCTGTCATCAGTGTGGCCGCCCACGCGCAGATGGCCAGCCTCGCCCGCCCGCTGATCACGGTCCCTCCCCACCGCCGGCCGCGGCCAGGCCCGACCGCTCCCGGTCCGCCTGCCGCCACAGCTCGTTCAGCGAGATCCCCCGCGGAACTCCCAGGGCGGTCCAGCCCGCCTCGCGCAGCATCCGCAGCCGCTCCTCGCCCTTGTCCAACGGGCCGGGCACACCGGTCGGTTCCCGCAGCCAGGTCTCACTGTTCAACAGGAAGGCGAGGGCGCCTCCGCTGCGCTGCCGCATCCGGGCCAGCACCGCGGCCTGCTCCTCGTCGAGGTCGCCGAGGAAGGCCACCAGCAGCCCCTCGTTCCCGCTGCGCAGCACGTCGTAGGCGCGGGACAGACCTTTGCCGTCGGAATGGTCCACCACGGCGAGGGTGTCCATCATCAGGCCGGCCGCGTCCGCCGACTCCTGGTTCACCCCCGCGAAACCGTCGGACCCCCCGCCCGGCACCGAGCTGCCGGTGTCCGTCAGCAGCCGCACCGAGAAGCCCCGCTCCAGCATGTGCACCAGCACGGAGGCCGCCCCTGACACCGCCCACTCGAACGCCGAGTCCGGTCCCACGCCCTCGTAGGCGATGGCCCGGGTGTCCAGCAGCACCGTGCACCGGGCGCGCTGAGGCTGCTCCTCGCGGCGCACCATCAGCTCGCCGTAGCGCGCGGTGGAGCGCCAGTGCACCCGGCGCAGATCGTCGCCGTAGCGGTAGCCGCGCGGGATGACGTCGTCCTCGCCGGCCAGCGCCAGCGAGCGCTGCCGCCCGTCGCCGTACCCCTTCGCCTCGCCGCTCAGCCGTACCGGTGGCAGCGGCTCCACGCGCGGAATCACCGTCAGTGTGTCGAACGTCGAGAAGGACCGGGTCAGCTCGCACATCCCGAACGGGTCGGACAGTCGCAGCTGGAGCGGGCCCAGCGGGTAGCGGCCGCGCAGATCGGAGCGGACCCGGTAGGACACCTCGCGGCGTCCGCCCGCCTCCACCCGGTCCAGTACGAACCGCGGGCGCGGTCCGAGCACGTAGGGCACCCGGTCCTGGAGCATCAGCAGACCCGTGGGCAGCCGGGAGACGTTGTCCATCCGCAACTGCACCCGCGCCTCGGAGCCGGCGGGCACCCGCCCGGGGGCGAGCCGACGGCTGCCGGCGACCCGGTAGCGGGTGCGGTAGAGCACGGCCGCGCACACCAGCGGCAGCACCGCCAGCAACAGCCCGACCCGCAGCAGATCGCTCTGCCCGAGCACATACGCGCAGACCGCGGCGGCCACGCCGGCGGCCAGGAAGGAACGCCCGCGAGTGGTGAGCCCCGCCAGAGCGGTCCTGATACCGCTCCGGTCGCCCGTGTCGCCGTCCGTGTGAACGGCGCCGGCGGTGGTCATCACGACCTCCGGGGCAGCTGCCGGCCGCGGCCGAGGCCGCTTCGCTGCGGGGTGTCCGCGGGCACTGCGGTGCGCTGGAGGATCTCCTGCACCACCTGCTCGGGGGTACGGCGGTTGAGCTGGGCCTGGGCGGTGGGCAGCAACCGGTGGGCGAGTACGGCGACGGCGAGTGCCTGCACGTCGTCCGGCAGCGCGTAGTCCCGGCCGCTGAGGGCCGCCGATGCCTTCGCCGCGCGCAGCAGATGAAGTGTCGCGCGCGGCGAGGCACCGAGTCTGAGATCGGGGTGCGTGCGGGTGGCGGCGACCAGGTCCACCGCGTACCGGCGGATCGGTTCGGCCACGTACACGTCGCGTACCGCCTCGATGAGCTTCAGGATCTCGTGCGCGTGCGCCACCGGCTGGAGGTCCTCCAGCGGGGAGACGCCCCCGTGCACGTCCAGCATCTGCAGTTCGGCCTCCGCGCTCGGGTAGCCGACCGAGACGCGGGCCATGAAGCGGTCGCGCTGGGCTTCCGGCAGCGGATAGGTGCCCTCCATCTCGACCGGGTTCTGCGTCGCCACGACCATGAACGGGCTGGGCAGTTCGTAGGTCTTGCCGTCGATGGTGACCTGGCGCTCCTCCATCGACTCCAGCAGCGCGGACTGGGTCTTCGGCGACGCGCGGTTGATCTCGTCGCCGATCACCACCTGCGCGAAGATGGCGCCCGGCTTGAACTCGAAGTCACGGCGCTGCTGGTCCCAGATGGACACACCCGTGATGTCCGAGGGCAGCAGATCCGGCGTGAACTGGATCCGCCGCACCGAGCAGTCGATGGACCGCGCCAGCGTCTTGGCCAGCATCGTCTTGCCGACGCCCGGGACATCCTCGATGAGCAGATGTCCCTCGGCGAGCAGTACGGTCAGCGAGAGCCGTACGACCTCAGGCTTTCCCTCGATCACGCCTTCCACCGAACTCCGCACGCGTTCCACGACGGCGGTCAGATCAGTGAGGCTCGCTCGATCGTCATAGGTCGTCACCCGGCCCTCCTCGGCCTTTCCCCACGCTCCGCGAAGGAACGGGGGACCCCAAATGTCCCGGGCCGACACCTTGTCTGCGGACCGGCCCACCCCGAATCACGGACACCACGCGGGAATAGTTCCGCGTGACACCACTCCCGCATTCTTGCCGCCGTTACCGATTCGTGTCACTCGCCTGTGGACAACTGACAGCGATATGTCAGGTCTTACGACCGGAACGGCTCCGGAGTTCAGATGGGTTCCGGGGCGGGCGACCAGGTCAGGCGGGGTCGACCTCGCGCAGCAGGCCCGACTTCACGTCGAAGACGAATCCGCGCACATCGTCGGTGTGCAGCAGGAACGGCGAGGTGCGCACCCGCTGCATCGACTGGCGCACGTCCTGGTCGACGTCCCGGAAGGCCTCCACGGCCCAGGCGGGGCGCTGGCCCACTTCCATCTCCAGGTCGTGCCGGAACTCCTCGGTGATGGATTCCAGGCCGCAGTTGGTGTGGTGGATCAGGACCACGCTGCGGGTGCCGAGCGCCCGCTGGCTGATGGTCAGCGAACGGATCACGTCGTCGGTGACGACGCCGCCCGCGTTGCGGATCGTGTGGCAGTCGCCGAGCGAGAGACCCAGCGCGTCGTGCAGGTCCAGGCGCGCGTCCATACAGGCCACCACGGCCACGTGCAGGACCGGGCGGGCGTCCATCCCGGGATCGGCGAAGGCGGCCGCGTACTGCTCGTTGGCTTCGACCAGACGGTCGGTGACCGTGCCGGGGGCGGTGGTGTTCGGGGAGCCTGCGGGAACCGATGCGGAAGTCGTCATACTCATGACGGTACTGGTCACGAGGGGAACAGGCCCGTTGTGAGACGGGACAAAGAACGTCAGCGATCCTTGTTGTGAGGTAATCCACAGGAGTGATGTGAGCCCCCTCCCAAGGGTGATCCGTCCGACGTATCCCTTGACTCGGAGCGCGGGCCGCGACGCGCAGGCCGGTTGATTGACCGGGCGGGACCGTGGACTAAAGTGACGCCAAGCGGGAGGCGAGAGTGCCCGCTGCCATGATTTCCCCCGGAGACCCAGGCCACGGGCCAGGGAATCTCCCCGCGTGCGCGGCGCGTACGTACGGCTCGGCCTCCTCCTGCCGCCGCTCGGCCGACGCCTGTGGCGCCGGCCGCCCCTCAACCGGGGGAGGGCGGGGACCCGGCGGTGCGTGAACGCCGCGCCGGTACTCGAGAGGGCCGAAGTGAGAGGGCGCGAAGCACTTCCGCACCAGGGTGGTGACGGGCGACCGGCGGGACGGAGCCGACACGTCCCGGTGATGCTCGAGCGGTGCCTGGACCTGTTGGCGCCCGCCCTGGAGCGGCCCGGAGCCGTGGTGGCCGACTGCACCCTCGGCCTCGGCGGCCACAGCGAGGCCCTGCTCCAGAGGTTCCCCGAGACCCGGCTCGTCGCCCTGGACCGCGACAGGGAAGCCCTGCGCCTGTCCGGCGAGCGGCTCGCCCCCTTCGGCGAGCGGGCCACCCTGGTGCACGCCGTCTACGACGAGCTCCCCGACGTACTCGACCGGCTCGGTATCGCGCAGGTGCAGGGGGTCCTGTTCGACCTCGGGGTGTCCTCCATGCAACTCGACGAGGCCGGCCGCGGCTTCGCCTACGCCCAGGACGCCCCGCTCGACATGCGCATGGACCAGACGGCCGGCCTCAGCGCCGCCGAGGTCCTCAACACCTACCCGCCCGGCGAACTCGTCCGCATCCTGCGCGCGTACGGAGAGGAGAAGCAGGCCAAGCGGATCGTGTCCGCCGTCGTGCGCGAGCGCGAGAAGGAGCCGTTCACCACCAGCGCGCGCCTGGTCGAGCTGATCCGGAACGCGCTGCCACAGGCCGCCAAGCGCACCGGCGGCAACCCCGCCAAGCGCACCTTCCAGGCCCTGCGGATCGAGGTCAACGGCGAGCTGGCGGTGCTGGAGCGGGCGATCCCGGCGGCCGTCAGGGCCCTCGCCGTGGGCGGACGGATCGCCGTGCTGTCGTACCACTCCCTGGAGGACCGCCTCGTCAAGCAGGTGCTCGCCGCGGGAGCCGCCACCACCGCCCCGCCCGGGCTCCCGGTCGTCCCCGAGCAGTACCAGCCCCGGCTCAAGCTGCTCACGCGCGGTGCCGAACTTCCCACCGAGGAGGAGATCGCCGAGAACCGGCGCGCCGCCCCCGCGCGGCTGCGCGGCGCCGAGCGGATCCGGGAGGATCTCGAGTGAGGCGCGGACGGCACGGACCACGCCGACGGCGGGCGGGCGCCGACGGCGCATGAGGCGGGTGACGGGCCGGGCGTACGGGCGGGACGAGCGAACTCAGGGGAGCGTGAGTGAGTAGGAAACCCGAACTGAAGGGGCTACCCGAGCTGAAGGGACGGGCGGCACGGCTTGCGCAGTTCCTGCCCACCGGCCGCGCCCAGGCGGCCCGCACCCCGTTCGTCCTCCTCGTCGTCCTGCTTCTCGGCGGCGGTCTCATCGGCCTCCTGGTGCTGAACTCCGCCCTCAGCGAGGGCGCCTTCCAGCTCGCCGACCTCCAGCGGGAGACCAAGAGCCTCACCGACGAGGAACAGGCCCTGCAGCGGGACATCGGCGCCTACTCCGCACCCGACGCCCTCCAGCGCCGTGCCCGCGAACTCGGCATGGTGCCCGGCGGCGACCCCGCCTTCCTGGATCCCGACGGCAAGGTCAGGGGTGTACCCGGCGCCGCCTCCGCCGCCCGGGCCCCCCTGGTACTCGCCCCCGAGGCGCTGGCCACCGCGACGGCCCCGCCCCCCACGACGGCGCCGAGCCCGTCGGCCGCCGCCCCCACGCCCTCCTCCGCCTCGACCCCGACTCCCGGCAGGTGACGGAAGTGTCCGACAGGGAACCGCCCCGCCGCCGGGTGCCCGGACCCGCCAGGCCGGCCCGTCCCGGCGCCGGACGGCGCCCCGGACCCGGTGCACGCCCGGCCCGCCGGCCCGCGGGCCCCCGGTCCGCGGCCCCGAAGGTCATCCGTCTGGGCAGCCCGCGCCCCCGGCTGCGCCTGGTCGGCGTGACCCTGACCCTCGTCCTGCTCGCCTTCGTCGTACGCCTGTTCCAGGTACAGGCCGTCGACGCGAGCACCTACGCCGGCAAGGCCGAGCAGAACCGCTACGTCGGCCAGGTGCTGGCCGCCGAACGCGGCGAGATCACCGACCGCAACGGCGTGGCACTGGCGACCAGCGACGACGCCTACGACATCACCGCCGACCCCACGATGTTCGCCCCGGACGAGCTGAAGATCGCCGACGGTCCCGAGCAGGCCGCCGCACTCCTCGCCCCGATCCTCGGCGAGGACCGGGAGGGCCTGGTCAAGAAGCTCCGGCCGGAGAACGAGGCCCTGCGCTACGTCAAACTGGCCGGCCGCCAGACCCCGCAGGTCTGGAAGCAGATCAAGGACCTCAAGGCGGCCCTCGCCAAGAAGGCGGAGCACGACGACTCCACCACCAACGTCCTGGGCGGCGTCTTCTCCGTGCCCACCAGCAAGCGGGTGTACCCCAACAACGAACTCGCCGCCGGGATACTGGGCTGGGTCAACGCCGAGGGCGAGGGCGGCGGAGGCATCGAGCTCCAGTTGGACAAGCGGCTGGCCGGGGAGGACGGCAAGATCCGCTACGCCCAGTCCGGCGGCCGTCTCGTCCCGACCGCCGGCGGCGCCACCGAGACCCCGGCCGTGCCCGGCAGCGACATCGAGCTGACCATCCACCGCGACATCCAGTGGGCCGCGCAGAACGCCATCAGCAAGCAGGTCAAGGAGTCCGCGGCCGACCGCGGCTACGTCATCGTCCAGGACACCCGCACCGGCGAGGTCCTCGCGATGGCCAACGCGCCCGGGTTCGACCCGGGCAACCTCTCCGAGGCCGATCCCAAGGCGCTCGGCAACGCGGCCGTCCAGGACGCCTTCGAACCCGGCTCCACCGCCAAGGTCCTGTCCATGGCCGCCGTCCTCGAGGAGAACGCCGCCACCCCGGGCACCCACGTCGTGGTGCCCAACCGGCTGCACCGCGGCGACCGGCTCTTCAAGGACGACATCGACCACCCGACCTGGTACCTCACGCTCAACGGCGTGCTCGCCAAGTCCAGCAACATCGGCACCATCCTGGCCACCGGCCAGCTCGGCAAGACCCAGTCCGAGGCCAACAAGGTCCTCTACGAGTACCTGCGCAGGTTCGGCCTCGGCAGCCACACCGGGCTCGGCTTCCCCGGCGAGACCAAGGGCATCCTCGCACCGCCGGACGCCTGGTCCACCTCGCAGCAGTACACGATTCCTTTCGGCCAGGGCGTGTCCGTCAACGCCATGCAGGCCGCCTCCGTCTACTCGACCGTCGCCAACGGCGGCGTCCGCGTCGAGCCCACGCTCGTACGCGGCACCAAGGGGCCCGACGGACGCTTCACCCCCGCCCCGAAGCCCAAGAAGACCAGGGTCGTCAGCGAGAAGACGGCGAAGACGCTCGCCCGGATGCTGGAGTCCGTCGTGGACGACGAGGAGGGCACCGGCACCAAGGCACGCATCCCGGGCTACCGGGTCGCGGGGAAGACGGGTACGGCGAACCGCGTCGATCCGGCCACCGGCAAGTACCACGGCTACACCTCGTCCTTCGCCGGATTCGCTCCCGCCGACAAGCCCAGGATCACCGTCTACTGCGTCATCCAGAACGCCACCCAGGGCAGCTACTTCGGCGGCCAGATCTGCGGACCCGTGTACAAGCAGGTGATGGAGTTCGCCCTGAAGACCCTCCAGGTGCCGCCCACCGGCGCCGCCCCCGCCGCCCTTCCGGTCACCTTCGAACCCTGACCCGTACCGAGCACCGAGCCACCAGGAACCACCTCGTGACAACGAACACCCCCGACGCCGGGAACCGCAGCACCCGCCCCTCGCTTGGCCCCTCAGCCGGTACGCCCGGTACGCTCACCGCCGTGCCACATGCCGATCAGTCTCAAACCGCCCAGAAGGGCCACCCCGTGACATATCCGGGACCGCCCCGTCCGGACCGGGTCTCCGCCACACCCCTCGCGGAACTCGCCGGTCAGCTGGGTGCCGCCGCGCCGGAGCGGGCCGCCGAGGTCACGGGCATCACCCATGACTCGCGCGCCGTCCGCCCCGGTGACCTGTACGCCGCCCTCCCGGGCGCCCGCGTCCACGGCGCCGACTTCGTCGCCCAGGCCGCCGGTCTCGGCGCGGTCGCCGTGCTCACCGACCCCTCCGGCGCCGAACGCGCCGCCGCGACCGGACTGCCGGCGCTGGTGGTCGACGACCCGCGTGCGCGGATGGGCGAGCTGGCCGCCACCCTCTACGGCCACCCGGGCCGTGATCTGCTCCAGATCGGCATCACCGGCACCTCGGGCAAGACCACCACCGCCTATCTCGTCGAGGGCGGCCTGAAGACCGTCCGCAGCACGGGACTGATCGGCACGGTCGAGATGCGCATCGGGGACGAGCGCATCAAGTCCGAGCGCACCACGCCCGAGGCCACCGACCTCCAGGCGCTGTTCGCCGTCATGCGCGAGCGCGGCACCGACGCGGTCGCCATGGAGGTCTCCAGCCACGCGCTGGTCCTCGGCCGGGTCGACGGCTGCGTCTTCGACATCGCCGTCTTCACCAACCTCAGCCCGGAGCACATGGAGTTCCACTCCGGGATGGAGGACTACTTCCAGGCCAAGGCGCAGCTGTTCACGCCCGCGCGCAGCCGGCTCGGTGTGGTCAACGTGGACGACGAGTACGGCCGCCGCCTCGTCAGGGAGGCGGGTGTCCCGGTCGTCACCTACTCCGCCGAGGGCCACCCCGACGCCGACTGGCGCGCCGAGGACGTCGAGGTCGGCCCGATGGACTCGACGTTCACCGTGGTCGGCCCCAAGGACGAGCGGATCACCGCCCGCTCTCCGCTGCCGGGCCCCTTCAACGTGGCCAACACCCTGGCCGCGATCGTCGCCCTCGCCGTCGCCGGCCTCGACCCGCAGGCCGCCGCCGACGGCGTCGCCGCCGTACCGGGCGTGCCGGGCCGGCTGGAGCGCGTGGACGCCGGACAGCCGTACCTCGCGGTGGTCGACTACGCCCACAAGACCGATGCCGTGGAATCGGTGCTGCGTGCGCTGCGCAAGGTCACCGAGGGCCGGGTGCACGTCGTGCTCGGCTGCGGCGGCGACCGCGACACCACCAAGCGGGAGCCGATGGGCGCCGCCGTCGCGCGGCTCGCCGACACCGCCGTACTGACCTCCGACAACCCCCGCTCCGAGGACCCCCTCGCGATCCTCGCCGCCATGCTCCAGGGAGCGGCCTCGGTACCCGCCCACGAGCGCGGCGAGGTGCAGGTCTTCGAGGACAGGGCCGCCGCGATCGCCGCCGCCGTCGCCCGGGCGCGGCCCGGCGACACCGTGCTGGTCGCGGGCAAGGGCCACGAGCAGGGCCAGGACATCGCCGGGGTGGTGCGTCCCTTCGACGACCGTCAAGTGCTTCGCGAAGCCATCAAGAAGACCCAGGGATGAACTTGTGATCGCCCTCTCCCTCGCCGAGATCGCAGAAGTCGTCGGCGGGCAGACGCACGACATACCGGACCCGTCCGTCCGGGTCACCGGACCGGTGGTCCGGGACTCACGGGAGGCGCAACCGGGCAGCCTGTTCGTCGCCTTCGCCGGCGAGCGCGCCGACGGACACGACTACGCTGCCGCGGTCGTCGAGGCGGGCGCGGCCGCCGTGCTGGCCTCCCGGCCCGTCGGGGTGCCCGCGATCGTCGTCGAGGACGTCCAGGCCGCCCTCGGCGCTCTCGCCCGGCATGTCGTCGGCCGGCTCGGTGCCACCCTCGTCGCGCTCACCGGCTCGGCCGGCAAGACCAGCACCAAGGACCTCATCGCCCAGGTGCTCGGGAGCAAGGCGCCGACCGTCTTCACGCCGGGCTCCCTCAACAACGAGATCGGGCTGCCGCTGACCGCGCTCACCGCCACCGAGGAGACGAAGTTCCTCGTGCTGGAGATGGGGGCGCGCGGAATCGGCCACATCCGCTACCTCACCGGCCTGACACCGCCGAAGGTCGGTCTGGTCCTGAACGTCGGCTCCGCCCACATCGGCGAGTTCGGCGGCCGGGAGCAGATCGCGCAGGCCAAGGGCGAGCTGGTCGAGTCGCTGCCCCCGGCGGAGGAGGGCGGCGCCGCGATCCTCAACGCGGACGACCCCCTCGTACGGGCCATGGCCTCCCGTACGAAGGCGAAGGTGATCCTTTTCGGAGAGTCCGACGAAGCGGACGTCTCCGCAGAGAACGTGCGACTCACGGACAGCGGACAGCCCTCCTTCAGGCTTCACACACCCTCCGGTGCATCCGATGTGACCATGCGCCTGTACGGTGAGCACCACGTGTCGAACGCGCTCGCCGCGGCCGCCGTCGCCCACGAGTTGGGCATGTCCGCTGACGAGATCGCCCGCGCGCTCTCCGAGGCGGGCTCCCTCTCCCGCTGGCGGATGGAGGTCACCGAGCGCCCGGACGGCGTGACGGTCGTCAACGACGCCTACAACGCGAACCCCGAGTCCATGAAGGCGGCGCTGCGCGCGCTGGCTGCCATGGGCGGAGCCTCACGGGCGAAGGGGGGCCGTACGTGGGCGGTGCTCGGCAAGATGGCCGAGCTCGGGGACGAGGCGCTCGCCGAGCACGACGCGGTCGGACGGCTCGCCGTCCGGCTCAACGTCAGCAAGCTCGTCGCGGTCGGGGGCAGAGAAGCCGCCTGGCTGCAACTGGGCGCATATAACGAGGGTTCGTGGGGTGAGGAGTCGGTGCACGTGTCCGACGCACAGGCGGCGGTCGACCTGTTGCGCAACGAATTGCGCCCGGGGGATGTCGTACTCGTGAAGGCGTCCCGTTCGGTCGGGCTCGAGAGCGTGGCGCAGGCGCTGCTCGAGACCGGTGCCGAGGGTGAGGTCGCGGCCCGATGATGAATCAGATCCTGTTCGCAGGAGTCATTGGTCTTTTCCTGACCCTGGTCGGCACCCCGCTGCTGATCAAGCTGCTCGCCCGCAAGGGCTATGGGCAGTACATCCGGGACGACGGCCCGCGCGAGCACGCCAGCAAGCGCGGTACGCCGACCATGGGCGGTATCGCCTTCATCTTCGCGACGCTCGCCGCGTACTTCCTCAGCAAGGTGATCAGCGGCGAGCCGCCGAGGTACTCGGGCGTGCTGGTGCTGGGCCTGATGGTCGGCATGGGCCTGGTCGGCTTCCTGGACGACTACATCAAGATCGTCAAGCGGCGTTCGCTGGGCCTGCGGGCCAAGGCGAAGATGGCCGGCCAGCTGATCGTCGGCATCACCTTCGCGGTGCTGTCCCTGCAGTTCGCGGACTCCCGCGGGCAGACCCCGGCCTCCACGAAGCTGTCGTTCATCACCGACTTCGGCTGGACCATCGGCCCGGTGCTGTTCGTCGTCTGGGCGCTGTTCATGATCCTCGCGATGTCGAACGGCGTGAACCTGACCGACGGTCTGGACGGCCTCGCCACCGGCGCCTCCGTCCTGGTCTTCGGTGCCTACACCTTCATCGGCGTCTGGCAGTTCCAGGAGTCCTGCGCCAACGGCGAGACGCTGACCAACCCGGGCGCCTGTTACGAGGTGCGCGATCCGCTGGACCTCGCGGTCGTCGCCTCCGCGCTGATGGGTTCCTGCCTCGGCTTCCTGTGGTGGAACACCTCCCCGGCCAAGATCTTCATGGGTGACACCGGTTCGCTGGCGCTCGGCGGTGTGCTCGCGGGCCTCGCGATCTGCTCCCGCACCGAGTTGCTGCTGGCCATTCTCGGCGGTCTGTTCGTCCTCATCACCATGTCGGTGGTCATCCAGGTCGGCTCGTTCCGGCTCACCGGTAAGCGGGTCTTCCGGATGGCGCCACTCCAGCACCACTTCGAACTCAAGGGCTGGTCCGAAGTCCTCGTGGTGGTCCGTTTCTGGATCATCCAGGGCATCTGCGTGATCGTCGGACTGGGCCTCTTCTACGCGGGATGGGCAGCGGACAAGTGACCGACTGGCAGGGGAAGCACGTCACCGTCGCCGGCCTCGGCGTCTCCGGAGTCCCGGCGGCCAAGGTGCTGCACGGGCTCGGCGCGAAGGTCACCGTCGTCAACGACGGCGACGACGCCCGCGCGCGTGAGCAGGCAGCCGAACTGGAGGCGCTCGGCGTCACCGTGCGCCTCGGTGACGCCCCCGGCGGAGCCGCCGGAGGACGCGGCACCCTGCCCGAAGGCACCGAACTGGTCGTCACGGCGCCCGGCTGGAAGCCGGACAAGCCGCTGTTCGCGGCGGCGGACGACGCCGGGGTGCCGGTGTGGGGCGACGTCGAACTCGCCTGGCGGCTCAGGAAGCCCGGCGCGGCACCCTGGCTCGCGGTCACCGGCACCAACGGCAAGACCACCACCGTCCGGATGCTCGCCTCCATCCTGGAGGCGGCCGGCCTGCGCACCGCCGCCGTCGGCAACATCGGCGTCTCCCTCCTCGAGGCGGTGCTCGGCGAGGAGGAGTACGACGTGCTCGCCGTGGAACTGTCCAGCTACCAGCTCCACTGGGCACCCTCCCTGCGCGCCCACTCCGCGGCCGTGCTGAACCTGGCCCCCGACCACCTCGACTGGCACGGCTCCATGGAGGCGTACGCCGCCGACAAGGGCCGTATCTACGAGGGCAATCGGGTCGCCTGCGTCTACAACGTGGATGCCACCGGCAAACCGTCCACCGAGGACCTGGTCCGCGAGGCCGACGTCGAGGAGGGCTGCCGCGCCGTCGGTTTCACCCTGGGCACCCCGGGTCCCTCCCAACTCGGTGTCGTGGAGGGCGTCCTGGTCGACCGAGCCTTCGTCGAGAACCGGCACGAGAACGCCCAGGAACTCGCCGAGGTCTCCGACGTCAGGCCCGCGGCCCCGCACAACATCGCCAACGCCCTCGCGGCCGCCGCCCTCGCGCGGGCCTACGGGGTGCCCGCGAGCGCCGTGCGGGACGGCCTGCGGGCCTTCATCCCGGACGCCCACCGCATCGCGCACGTCGCCGACCTGGACGACGTCGCCTGGGTCGACGACTCCAAGGCCACCAACACCCATGCTGCCGGGGCCTCGTTGGCCGCCTACGAGTCGATCGTGTGGATCGCCGGCGGCCTCGCCAAGGGCGCCACGTTCGACGAACTCGTCGCGGACTGCGCGAAGCGGCTGCGCGGCGCCGTGCTGATCGGCAGGGACCGCGCCCTGATCCGCGAAGCCCTGGCGCGACACGCGCCGCAAGTACCCGTCGTCGACCTCGACCGGACCGACACTGGGGCGATGCTCCAGGCTGTCCAGGAGGCGAAGCGGCTCGCACGGCCCGGCGACACGGTACTGCTGGCCCCCGCCTGCGCCTCGATGGACATGTTCGCCAACTACAACAAGCGCGGTGACGCGTTCGCACAGGCGGTGCGCGAGCTCGGCACCTGACCCCCGGCCCGCCTGGCGCCGGGCGACCTTGGGAGGGACGCGTGGGACCGTCTAGGGCCTGCCCGGCGTACACCTGTCCGGCGTACCTCGGAGGCCGTGATGCCCAGTAGCCGTACCGGCCGGCCGCCCGTGCGGCGGGCTGCGCGCGGGCCCGTCGTACCCGGTCCCCCGCGCGAGAACCCCGTCCGTACCGTGGTCACCCGGGCACGCAGGGCCTGGGACCGGCCGCTGACCGCGTACTACCTGATCCTCGGCGGCAGTCTGCTCATCACCGTGCTGGGCCTGGTGATGGTCTACTCGGCCTCCCAGATCACGGCGCTGCAGATGTCGCTGCCGGGCTCCTACTTCTTCCGCAAGCAACTCCTGGCGGCCGGGATCGGCGCCGTGCTGCTGCTCCTGGCTTCCCGGATGCCGGTGAAGCTGCACCGGGCACTGGCCTACCCCATCCTCGCGGGAGCCGTCTTCCTGATGGCCCTGGTGCAGGTGCCGGGGATAGGAGTCGCGGTCAACGGCAACCAGAACTGGATCGCCCTCGGCGGCAGCTTCCAGCTGCAGCCCAGCGAGCTCGGCAAGCTGGCGCTGGTGCTGTGGGGTGCCGATCTGCTCGCCCGCAAGCAGGACAAGCGTCTGCTGACCCAGTGGAAGCACATGTTGGTGCCACTGGTTCCGGCCGCCTTCATGCTGCTCGGACTGATCATGCTGGGCGGCGACATGGGTACGGCCATCATCCTGACGGCGATCCTGTTCGGCCTGCTGTGGCTGGCGGGAGCGCCGACCCGGCTGTTCGTCGGCGTGCTGTCGATCGCCGCCCTGCTCGGCGCGATCCTCATCCGCACCAGCCCCAACCGCATGTCCCGGCTGGCCTGTCTCGGTGCCACCGAGCCCCAGTCGGGCCCGGTCGACTGCTGGCAGGCCGTGCACGGGATCTACGCCCTCGCCTCCGGCGGGATCTTCGGTTCCGGACTCGGTGCGAGCGTGGAGAAATGGGGCCAACTGCCTGAAGCACACACGGACTTCATTTTCGCCGTCACCGGGGAGGAACTGGGCCTGGCGGGGACACTGTCGGTACTCGCCCTGTTCGCGGCTCTAGGCTATGCGGGTATCCGCGTGGCCGGACGCACGGAGGACCCCTTCGTGAGGTATGCCGCGGGAGGCGTGACCACCTGGATCACGGCCCAGGCCGTGATCAACATGGGTGCGGTGCTCGGTCTGCTGCCGATCGCCGGGGTCCCGCTCCCGCTGTTCTCCTACGGAGGGTCCGCCCTGCTGCCGACCATGTTCGCCATCGGGCTGCTGATCGCTTTCGCGCGTGAGGATCCCGCTGCGCGGATGGCGCTTGCGATGCGGCAACCCCGCTTTGGTAGAAAGCGGAACGGGGGTTCTCAGCGGCCCCGGAGATGGAACACGATGCGACGGCGTGCCCCGGGGGCGCGTACGTCCGGAGAGCGGTGAATTTCGGTGCATGTCGTACTCGCCGGCGGAGGAACCGCGGGCCATATCGAGCCCGCGCTCGCCCTCGCAGATGCCCTGCGCAGGCAGGATCCGACCGTGGGCATCACGGCCCTGGGCACGGAACGCGGCCTCGAGACCCGTCTCGTACCCGAGCGCGGGTATGAACTGGCGCTGATCCCCGCCGTACCGCTGCCGCGCAAGCCCACCCCAGAGCTGATCACCGTCCCGGGCCGGCTGCGGGGCACGATCAAGGCGACCGAGCAGATCCTGGAGCGCACCCAGGCGGACGCCGTGGTCGGCTTCGGCGGTTATGTCGCCCTGCCCGCCTATCTCGCAGCCAAGCGGCTCGGTGTGCCGATCATCGTCCACGAGGCGAACGCCCGCCCCGGTCTGGCCAACAAGATCGGCTCGCGTTACGCCGCCCAGGTCGCCGTCTCCACACCCGACAGCAAGCTGCGCAACTCCCGTTACATCGGCATCCCGCTGCGCCGCTCGGTCGCCACCCTCGACCGGGCCGCGGTGCGCCCCGAGGCCCGCGCCGCCTTCGGACTCGACCCCAACCTGCCCACGCTGCTGGTCTCCGGCGGCTCGCAGGGTGCCCGCCGGCTCAACGAGGTCGTCCAGCAGGTCGCTCCGTGGCTCCAGCGGGCCGGGATCCAGATCCTGCACGCGGTCGGCCCGAAGAACGAACTGCCGCAGGTCCAGCAGATGCCGGGAATGCCGCCCTACATCCCGGTAAGTTATCTGGACCGGATGGACCTCGCGTACGCCGCCGCCGACATGATGCTCTGCCGCGCGGGCGCGATGACCGTCGCCGAACTCTCCGCCGTCGGACTCCCGGCCGCCTATGTCCCGCTGCCCATCGGCAACGGCGAACAGCGGCTCAACGCCCAGCCGGTGGTCAAGGCCGGTGGCGGACTGCTGGTCGACGACGCGGAACTGACGCCGGAGTGGCTGCAGCAGAACGTGCTGCCGGTGCTCGCCGACCCGCACCGGCTGTACGAGATGTCCCGCGCGGCCGCCGAGTTCGGCCGCCGGGACGCCGACGACCTGCTCGTCGGCATGGTGTACGAGGCGATCGCCGCCCGTGCGCACCGTTAGACGCGTATGACGGAAGGCAGGGAGCGTGGCCGGATCGACCACCGCGGAGCGCGGTGAACGCAAGCGGGAGTCGTCCGGCCCGCCGCCCGTCCGGCGGTTCGGGCGACGGCGACTTCGTCGGATCATCGCACTGGCGATCGCCCTTGTGTTCCTCGGCAGCGGCGCTTTCTGGCTGCTGTACGGGTCGGACCTGGTCCGCGTGGAGCGCGTATCCGTATCGGGGACCAATGTCCTGACACCCGCCCAGGTGCGTGCGGCCGCCGACGTACCGCTCGGGGAACAGCTGATCTCCGTCGACGCCGAGGTGATCGAAGCCCGGCTCGCGAAGGCATTGCCCCGAATTGACACGGTTGAGGTGATCCGTTCCTGGCCACACGAAATCACGCTGAAAGTGACGGAACGTTCCCCGGTTCTCCTCGTCCGCAAAGAAGGAGAGTTCATCGAGGTGGACGATGAAGGTGTCCGGTTCGCCACGGTTTCCCGGGCGCCCAAAGGTGTACCCGAGCTGAAATGGGAGACCACGCGGAGCGGTACCTCGGCGGCGAGCCTGCGCCGCTTCGGTGAGGACGGGCTGTTGCGGGCGGCGGTGCGGGTGACCGGCGCCCTTCCGGACTCCGTGGCACGGGCGACCCGGAGCGTCAAGGTCCGTTCCTACGACGCCATCTCGCTGGAGCTGACGGACGGCCGTACGGTCGACTGGGGAAGCAGTGAGAAGGGCACCGAGAAGGGCCGTACTCTCACCGCGCTGATGAAAGCGGAGCCCCGCGCGCGGCACTTCGACGTCAGCGTTCCCACCGCCCCGGCGTCATCAGCGAGTTGACGGGTATCAGTGCAGGCCAGCACCCTGGCTGGGCAGCGCT
This sequence comes from Streptomyces sp. NPDC031365, assembly GCF_055569765.1. NCBI lineage: Bacteria > Bacillati > Actinomycetota > Actinomycetes > Kitasatosporales > Streptomycetaceae > Streptomyces > Streptomyces sp. NPDC031365. The sequence continues at coordinate 53,500 of NZ_JBVIIM010000019.1, forward strand.
ACGGCTGATCACATAGGGTGAAAAGAAAAACGGGAGGTTCGGCGTGTTCGTTGAACGTGCGCCACTTGTCGACTTAGTGTCCTGTTCAGAAGACTCCAGGGAACAGACACACTGGTAACCCTAAACTTCAACGTTAGGGTTCGGGTCGGCGCTACGGACCGTCCCATTCGGCATCAGTCGTCGGACCGCGGCGCATCCGCGAGAAGGCGACACGTAACTCGAGGCGAGAGGCCTTCGACGTGGCAGCACCGCAGAACTACCTCGCAGTCATCAAAGTCATCGGTGTCGGCGGCGGTGGTGTCAATGCCATCAACCGGATGATCGAGGTCGGTCTCAAGGGCGTCGAGTTCATCGCCATCAACACCGACGCGCAAGCTCTGTTGATGAGCGACGCCGACGTCAAGCTCGACGTCGGCCGTGAACTCACCCGCGGACTCGGCGCCGGAGCCAACCCGGCTGTCGGCCGCAAGGCCGCCGAGGACCACCGCGAGGAGATCGAGGAGGTCCTCAAGGGGGCCGACATGGTCTTCGTGACGGCCGGTGAGGGCGGCGGCACCGGCACCGGCGGCGCGCCCGTCGTGGCCAACATCGCCCGCTCGCTCGGTGCCCTCACCATCGGCGTGGTCACGCGCCCGTTCACCTTCGAGGGCCGGCGCCGCGCGAACCAGGCCGAGGACGGCATCGCGGAGCTCCGCGAAGAGGTCGACACCCTCATCGTGATCCCGAACGACCGCCTGCTGTCCATCTCCGACCGCCAGGTGTCGGTCCTCGACGCCTTCAAGTCGGCGGACCAGGTGCTGCTCTCCGGTGTGCAGGGCATCACCGACCTCATCACCACCCCGGGCCTGATCAACCTCGACTTCGCCGACGTCAAGTCGGTCATGTCCGAGGCCGGTTCGGCCCTCATGGGTATCGGCTCGGCACGCGGCGACGACCGTGCGGTGGCCGCGGCCGAGATGGCCATCTCCTCGCCGCTGCTGGAAGCCTCCATCGACGGCGCCCGCGGTGTGCTGCTCTCCATCTCCGGCGGCTCCGACCTCGGTCTGTTCGAGATCAACGAGGCCGCTCAGCTGGTCAGCGAGGCCGCCCATCCCGAGGCCAACATCATTTTCGGCGCGGTGATCGACGACGCCCTCGGCGACGAGGTCCGGGTCACCGTGATCGCGGCCGGCTTCGACGGCGGCCAGCCGCCCTCCAAGCGGGACAACGTGCTCGGTTCGTCCTCGGCCAAGCGCGAGGAGCCGGCCCCGGCCCGCCAGCCGGAGAGCCGCCCGTCCTTCGGCTCCCTCGGCAGTGTGACGCCGAAGGAGGACCCGGAGCCCGTGGTCCCGGAGCCGGTGGCCGACATCCCGGCCGTCCAGCCCCCGGTCCCGCCGTCGCGGACCTACGACAGCGCGGCCGAGGAACTGGACGTACCGGACTTCCTGAAGTGATAGGACGGCGCGAGAGCGTGAGCGGCGCGCACTTCGCCTTCACCGACCGGTGGGGCGGAGTGAGCGCCGCTCCGTATGAGGAGCTCAACCTCGGCGGTGCCGTGGGTGACGACCCCGGTACCGTCCGTACCAACCGCGAACTGGCCGCCAAGTCCCTTGGGGTGGACCCGGCCCTGGTGGTCTGGATGAACCAGGTGCACGGGGCCGATGCCGTCGTGGTCGACGAGCCGTGGGGCGAGAGTCCGGTTCCCGGGGCCGACGCGATCGTCACCGCCCGGAAGGGACTCGCCCTCGCGGTGCTCACCGCCGACTGCGTACCGGTGCTGCTGGCCGACCCCGTCGCCGGAGTCGTCGCCGCGGCCCACGCGGGCCGGCCCGGCATGCTCGCCGGGGTGGTCCCCGCAGCCGTGCGGGCCATGACCGGACTCGGTGCCGACCCGTCCCGGATCGTCGCCCGCACCGGGCCCGCCGTGTGCGGCCGTTGCTACGAGGTGCCCGAGGCGATGCGCGCCGAGGTGGCCGCCGTCGAGCCGGCGGCCTACGCCGAGACCGGCTGGGGCACGCCGGCGGTCGACGTGGGCGCGGGCGTGGTGGCGCAGCTCGAACGGCTCGGGGTGCGCGACCGGGAACAGTCGCCGGTCTGCACGCTGGAGTCGGAGGATCACTTCTCGTACCGCCGTGACCGCACCACCGGGCGGCTCGCGGGCTATGTGTGGCTGGACTGATCGAACATGACGGACCGTAAGGGCGAACTCGCTTCGAATCTGGCGAAAGTGGAGGAGCGGATCGCCGCCGCGTGCGCCGCCGCCGGACGCGCGCGCGAGGAGGTGACCCTCGTCGTGGTCACCAAGACCTATCCCGCGAGCGATGTGCGGATGCTGTCGGAACTCGGTGTGCGTCATGTCGCCGAGAACCGCGACCAGGACGCCGCCCCCAAGGCGGCCGAGTGTGCCGATTTGCCCCTTATCTGGCACTTTGTCGGCCAGCTTCAGACCAACAAGGTGCGCTCGGTGGTCGGTTACGCCGATTTCGTACAGTCCGTCGACCGTTCCCGGCTGGTGACGGCTCTCTCCAAGGAGGCCGTGCGGGCCGGGCGCGAGATCGGCTGTCTCATCCAGGTGGCGTTCGACGCGGGCGCGAGCGCCCGGGGGGAGCGCGGGGGCGTCGCGCCCGCCGGCGTCGCGGAGTTGGCCGGACTGGTCGCCGGGGCCGAGGGGCTGCGGCTGGACGGGCTGATGACCGTCGCCCCACTCAGCGGGGAGTACGCCGGACGTGAACAGGCGGCGTTCGAGCGGTTGATGGATTTGTCGACCGACCTGCGCCGGACCCGTCCGACTGCGAACATGGTCTCGGCAGGGATGAGTGCGGACCTCGAACAGGCTGTGGCCGCCGGAGCGACACATGTGCGCGTCGGCAGTGCGGTACTCGGAGTCCGCCCCAGGCTCGGGTAACGTCGCCAAGAAGTCGGACCACAGCAGAAAATATGGTCAGTTCCGCCGAACAGCGGACGTAAAGACCTAGTGGATCGCGGGCACTTGGCGGTCGTCAGCGGATCCACCACAGAGCGGAGGACTAGGAGCATGGCCGGCGCGATGCGCAAGATGGCGGTCTACCTCGGCCTCGTGGAGGACGATGGGTACGACGGCCGCGGATTCGACCCAGACGACGACTTCGAACCCGAGCTCGACCCGGAGCCCGAGCGGGACCACCACCGACGGCACGAGCCGTCGCACCAGTCCCACGGATCACATCAGCCCCAAAGGGGCGAAGAGGTACGAGTCGCCCATCCTCCCGCGCCGCGTGAACCGGTCGCCCGTTCCGCTTCGCTCCCCGCGGAATCGCCGCGTCCGGCGCGGATCGCGCCCGTGGCATCCATCACACAAGAACGCGCCAGCCTGGAGAAGAACGCACCGGTGATCATGCCCAAGGTCGTGTCCGAACGAGAGCCTTACCGGATCACCACACTCCACCCCCGGACCTACAACGAGGCCCGTACCATCGGGGAACACTTCCGTGAGGGCACTCCGGTGATCATGAATCTCACTGAGATGGATGACACAGATGCGAAGCGACTTGTCGACTTTGCGGCCGGTTTGGTGTTTGGTCTTCACGGCAGCATTGAGCGGGTGACGCAGAAGGTGTTCCTGTTGTCGCCTGCTAACGTCGATGTCACGGCGGAGGACAAGGCCCGCATCGCAGAGGGCGGGTTCTTCAATCAGAGCTGAGACGCAGGACCGGACGAGCAGTGCACAGGGGAGAGGGAAAAGCAGGCCATGAGCGTGTTCGCGCAGGTGATCTACATCGCGCTGATGGTGTTCCTCATCGTGCTCATCTTCCGGTTGGTCATGGACTATGTGTTCCAGTTCGCCCGCTCGTGGCAACCCGGCAAGGCGATGGTGGTCGTCCTGGAGGCCACCTACACTGTCACCGATCCACCGCTGAAGCTTCTGCGGCGGTTCATTCCGCCGCTGCGTCTCGGGGGCGTGGCGCTCGACCTGTCCTTCTTCGTCCTGATGATCATCGTCTACGTCCTGATCATGCTCGTGGGCAGATTCGTGGGGTGACTGTGGACGATACGGTCTTGCCGACTGCCGATGACTACGTTGAGGTGAAGAGATGCCGTTGACCCCCGAGGACGTGCGGAACAAGCAGTTCACGACCGTCCGCCTCCGAGAAGGCTATGACGAGGACGAGGTCGATGCCTTCCTCGACGAGGTCGAAGCCGAACTGACGCGCCTGCTCCGCGAGAACGAGGACCTGCGCGCCAAGCTGGCCGCGGCCACGCGCGCTGCTGCCCAGAACCAGCAGAACATGCGCAAACCCCCCGAGCCACAGGACCAGCAGCAGCAACAGCAGGGGCCGCCACAGGGCATGCCCCAGCAGGGGATGCCTCCGCAGGGCATGCCGCAGCAGGGCATGCGAGGTCCCGGCGCTCCGGTGCCCGCCGGCATATCGGGCCCGCCGCAGCAGCAGATGGGCGGCCCCATGGGTGGTCCGCCCCAGCTGCCGAGCGGTGCTCCTCAGCTGCCCGCCGGCCCCGGCGGACAGGGTGGTCCGCAGGGTCACGGCCCGCAGGGTCACGGCCCGATGGGTCATCAGGGTCCCGGGCCGATGGGCCAGGGCGGCCCGATGCAGGGGCAGATGGGCCATGGCGGCCCGATGGGCGGTCCCATGGGCGGCCCCGGTATGCCCGGTCAGGGCGGGCCCGGCGGCGACAGCGCCGCGCGGGTGCTGTCGCTGGCCCAGCAGACCGCCGACCAGGCGATCGCGGAGGCCCGTTCCGAGGCCAACAAGATCGTGGGCGAGGCGCGTTCGCGTGCCGAGGGCCTCGAGCGGGACGCCCGTGCCAAGGCCGACGCCCTGGAGCGGGACGCGCAGGAGAAGCACCGCGTCGCGATGGGCTCCCTGGAGTCCGCCCGTGCCACGCTGGAGCGCAAGGTCGAGGACCTGCGCGGCTTCGAGCGCGAGTACCGCACGCGGCTGAAGTCCTACCTCGAGTCCCAGCTGCGTCAGCTGGAGACCCAGGCGGACGACTCGCTCGCCCCGCCGCGCCAGCCCGCGAGCGCCGCTCCGTCGCTGCCGCCGTCCCCGGCGCCTTCGATGGCTCCGGCCGGTGCCGGTGCGCCGTCCTACGGCGGCGGCCAGACGATGGGCGGCGGCCCCGGCGGTCAGGGCGGTCCGTCCTACGGCGGCGGTCAGCAGCAGATGCAGCCGGCGATGACCCAGCCCATGGCGCCGGTACGTCCGCAGGGCCCGTCGCCGATGGGCCAGGCACCCTCGCCGATGCGCGGCTTCCTGATCGACGAGGACGACAACTGACGGCCCTGTGGCCATGAGTACGGCGTAGCAGTCGGCAGCGTTCAGGGCGGGGCCCCGGGTTCAAAAACCCGGGGCACCGCCCTTTCGCTACGCGTGTTCACGGAGTGTGGGGTGTTTGTTCGGGCTCGGGTGCGGTGTCCGACGTACGCAATGCCGAAGGCCGGGGCCCACCAAGAATCTTGGAGGGCCCCGGCCTTCGGCATGTGCCGTGCCTTCCCGTCTGTCCGGACGGGGCGCGTCCGGCGTTACGCCTTGCGCAGGCGGAACGTCAGGGACAGTCCCTCGTCGGTGAACGGGGTGCCGTAACCGTCGTCCGCCTCGTCTTGGGCGCTGTGCTCATTCGAGAAGGCCGTCGCCAGCACCTCCTCGGCGATCAGTTCCGCGTGCTCCGCCAGCGCGGCGACCGTCGCGGGCTCCGTGGCGGTCCAGCGCAGGGCGATCCGGTCGGCGACATCGAGACCGCTGTTCTTGCGGGCCTCCTGGATCAGCCGGATCGCGTCACGGGCGAGGCCCGCGCGGCGCAGCTCCTCGGTGATCTCCAGGTCCAGGGCGACCGTGGCGCCGGCGTCGGAGGCCACCGACCAGCCCTCGCGCGGGGTTTCTGTGACGATCACCTCATCCGGGGCGAGAGTGATCGTCTCCCCGTCGACCTCCACCGAGGCCGTGCCCTCGCGCAGCGCCAGGGACAGCGCGGCGGCGTCCGCGTTCGCGACGGCCTTGGCGACGTCCTGGACGCGCTTGCCGAACCGCTTGCCCAGCGCGCGGAAGTTGGCCTTCGCCGTGGTGTCCACCAGAGAGCCGCCCACCTCGGACAGCGAGGCCAGGGACTCGACGTTCAGCTCCTCGGTGATCTGCGCGTGCAGTTCGGGGCCGAGGCGGTCGAAGCCGCCTGCCGCGATCAGCGCGCGCCGCAGCGGCTGGCGGGTCTTCACACCCGACTCCGCGCGCGTGGCCCGGCCCAGCTCCACGAGCCGGCGCACCAGCACCATCTGCTGCGAGAGCTGCGGGTCGATCGCGGAGAGGTCCGCCTCGGGCCAGGAGGACAGGTGCACCGACTCCGGCGCCCCCGGAGTGACCGGAACGATCACGTCCTGCCAGACCCGTTCGGTGATGAACGGGGTCAGCGGGGCCATCAGCTGGGTGACCGTCTCCACGACCTCGTGCAGGGTGCGCAGCGCGGCCTTGTCACCCTGCCAGAAGCGGCGGCGCGAGCGGCGGACGTACCAGTTGGACAGGTCGTCGACGAACGCGGACAGCAGCTTGCCGGCCCGCTGGGTGTCGTAGGCGTCCAGTGCCCGCGTGACCTGGTCGGTGAGGGTGTGCAGTTCGGACAGCAGCCAGCGGTCGAGCACGGGGCGGTCGGCGGGGGCGGGGTCGGCCTCGCCCGGTGCCCAGTCCGACGTACGGGCGTACAGGGCCTGGAAGGCGACCGTGTTCCAGTACGTCAGCAGCGTCTTGCGGACGACCTCCTGGATGGTGCCGTGGCCCACCCGGCGGGCCGCCCACGGGGAACCGCCGGCCGCCATGAACCAGCGGACCGCGTCCGCGCCGTGCTGGTCCATCAGCGGGATCGGCTGCAGGATGTTGCCCAGGTGCTTGGACATCTTGCGGCCGTCCTCGGCGAGGATGTGACCGAGGCAGACGACGTTCTCGTACGACGACTTGTCGAAGACCAGCGTGCCGATCGCCATCAGCGTGTAGAACCAGCCGCGGGTCTGGTCGATGGCCTCGCAGATGAACTGCGCGGGGTAGCGCGCCTCGAACAGTTCCTTGTTCTTGTACGGGTAGCCCCACTGCGCGAACGGCATCGAACCCGAGTCGTACCAGGCGTCGATGACCTCCGGCACGCGCATGGCCGTCTTTCCGCAGCCGTCGTGGCCGCAGGCGAAGATGACCTCGTCGATGTACGGGCGGTGCGGGTCGAGGGCGGACTGGTCGGTGCCGGTCAGCTCGGTGAGCTCCGCGCGGGAGCTGACGACCGTGAGGTGATCGTCCTCGCAGCGCCAGATGGGCAGCGGGGTGCCCCAGTAGCGGTTGCGGGACAGCGCCCAGTCGATGTTGTTGTTCAGCCAGTCGCCGTAGCGGCCGTTCTTGACCGTGTCCGGGAACCAGTTGGTGTTCTCGTTCTCCCGCAGCAGCTGGTCCTTGACGGCCGTGGTGCGGATGTACCACGACGGCTGCGCGTAGTAGAGCAGCGCGGTGTGGCAGCGCCAGCAGTGCGGGTAGCTGTGCTCGTACGGGATGTGCCGGAAGAGCAGGCCGCGCTGCTGGAGGTCCTCGGTGAGCTTCTCGTCGGCCTTCTTGAAGAAGACGCCGCCGACCAGGGGGACGTCCTCCTCGAAGGTGCCGTCGGGGCGCACGGGGTTGACGACGGGCAGGCCGTAGGCGCGGCAGACCGTGAGGTCGTCCTCACCGAAGGCGGGGGACTGGTGGACCAGACCCGTGCCGTCCTCGGTGGTGACGTACTCGGCGTTCACCACGTAGTGCGCCTCGGCGGGGAACGCAACCAGCTCGAAGGGGCGCCGGTAGGCCCAGCGCTCCATCTCGGCGCCGGTGAAGGACCGGCCGGTGGTCTCCCAGCCCTCGCCGAGGGCCTTGGTGAGCAGTGGCTCGGCGACGACGAGCTTCTCCTCGCCGTTGGTGGCGACGACGTAGGTGACCTCGGGGTGGGCGGCGACGGCCGTGTTGGAGACCAGGGTCCAGGGTGTGGTCGTCCACACCAGGAGCGCGGCCTCGCCGGCCAGCGGGCCGGAGGTGAGCGGGAAGCGGACGTAGACGGACGGGTCGACGACCGTCTCGTAGCCCTGTGCCAGCTCGTGGTCGGACAGGCCGGTGCCGCAGCGGGGGCACCAGGGGGCGACGCGGTGGTCCTGGACCAGCAGGCCCTTGCTGAAGATCTCCTTCAGCGACCACCAGACGGACTCGATGTACTCCGGGTCCATCGTGCGGTAGGGGTCCTGGAGGTCGGCCCAGTAGCCCATGCGGGTCGTGAGCTCTTCGAACGCGTCGGTGTGGCGGGTCACCGACTCACGGCACTTCGCGTTGAACTCGGCGATGCCGTACGCCTCGATGTCCTGCTTGCCGGAGAAGCCGAGCTCCTTCTCCACGGCGAGCTCCACCGGGAGGCCGTGGCAGTCCCAGCCGGCCTTGCGGGCCACGTGGTAGCCGCGCATGGTGCGGAAGCGGGGGAAGACGTCCTTGAAGACGCGCGCCTCGATGTGGTGGGCGCCGGGCATCCCGTTGGCGGTGGGCGGGCCCTCGTAGAACACCCACTCGGGGCGGCCCTCGGACTGTTCCAGGCTCTTGGCGAAGATCTTCTGCTCGCGCCAGAAGTCGAGCACCGCGTGCTCGAGGGCGGGCAGGTCGACCTGGGCGGGTACCTGGCGGTACGTCGGCGATGTCATCAGCGGGCTTCCTCCGGCGGACTTGCTGCCTTCCGTCCGGAGGGACGAGAGCTGTGTCGATGCCTGCGCCGTCTGCGGCGCGCTCCCGCGGTACCACCCTCCTTGGCTCGCCGGTGCGACGCGCGCTCCGGTGAGCCCCCTCATTGGGGTCGCGATGCCGGTTCTACTCGCCGCTGCTGCGGCTTTCCTCCGGCGGCTCCGGGGTGATCTTCACGTCGCGCTCGCCCCCGGGCTCACACCGTCCCCGGGTCGCTCTGGGCTGCGTCCGCCGCTACTCGTCCCCATCCACGCTTCTCGCTCCGCCCAGTGTACGGCGCTGCGCGGACAGGGGCCGACCGGATTTCCCGGAGGGGTATGGGTTGGTATGCCCCGAATGGCGAGGTGTGCGCGATCGGGTCTCGGGGCACCCGCCCGGGCGGCATACCCGGCGGGGAGCTGGGCACAACGGATGCAGGCTCGTCGTGCGGCGTCCGCGGGGCGGGGGAATCGAGCGGTGCGCCCCGTTGCCGCGGGACTCGAGTCGATTTATCGTCCCAGCACGATTCGCGCGCAAGATCACAATATGTGAAGGGGCCGCGGCCATGGTGGCGAAGAGGACCGCTGCACAGCAGTCGGCGCCGTCCGGCGGGCCCGGACCGGCGCCGGGTGGCGGACACGAGCGGACGGGTGCCAAGAATACCCGGGGCACAGCGCCCCCCGGCCCCACGGCACGGCCGGACCCGCCGGTCAGGGAGACCACCGCGCCGGACCATCCGCCGTCCAGGCGTAGCCCTTCATCGGATGCGGCCGGGGAGGGTCCCTCGACGGGGCCACCCGCCAAGGGCGCCTCTGCCCGGAAGAGGCCCGCCGGGAAGACGGCGGTGAGGAGGACGCCCGCGGATCGGTCCGTGACGGCGCGGGCGGCGTCCGCCGGGAAGACCGGGCGGGAGGAGGCACCCTCGGAGAGGACACCGGCCGAGAAGGCCGACCGGAAGAGGCCTGGCCGGTCGGCACCCCTCCCGGGTGCGGCGCCGGGCAAGGCGTCCGCGCGGAAGGCGGCGGAGGTGTCCGATGAGGAGGCGCCGCCACGGAAGGCGGCGAAGAAGGCACCCGTGGGGAAGGCGGTATCGAGGAGGGCGTCCGCGGGGAAGCCTGTGGCGGAGGCGCCCGCGTCCGTGGCGGTGCGGGCAGCGTCCGATGAGGAGACCGAGCGGGGGGAAGCCGCCGCGAGGAAGCCACCGGCCGAGAAGACTGGCGGGAAGACGGGCAGGAAGCCACCGGCCCGGTCGGCACCCGCCCCGGGTGCGGTGCCGGGCAAGGCGTCCGCGCGGGACGGGGAGGCGGTGGAGGTGCCGACGGGGAAGGCGGCCGGGAAGGCGTCCGCGAAGAAAGCCGTCGCACGGAAGACGGGCGGCGGGGAAACAGGGCAGAAGGCAGTCGGGGAGGGGACCGCCGCTGCGGTGGGCGAGCGCGAGGGCGCTGTCAGGACCAGTGGGTCCACTCAGGATGTGGCCGGGCACAGCACGGCCGATGACGCGGGCGCGGCCGAGGCCGCGGCGCAGACGGGAGTGACGACGGTGGGTGCGAAGAAGACCCCTGGCCCTGCGGCCACGGCGGCCACGGCGGCGAAGACCGCCGTACCCAAGGCCCGGATCGGTGTGGTGGAGCCGGGCGAGCTCGCGGTGCGTGCGGGCGAGGAGCCCTGGACGACGGAAGAGGTCGAGGAGGCGCGGACCGAGCTGATGTCCGAGGTGCTGCGGCTGCGCGAGGAGATCACGACCTCCGAGCAGTCGCTGGCCGGCCTGATGCGGGACTCCGGCGACGGCGCGGGCGACGACGACGCCGACACCGGCACCAAGAACATCACACGCGAGCACGAACTCGCGCTCGCCGCGAACGCGCGCGAGATGCTGAGCCAGTTCGAACGGGCCCTCCAGCGCCTCGACGCCGGCACGTACGGCCTGTGCGAGAACTGCGGCGACCCCATCGGGAAGGCCCGTATGCAGGCCTTCCCGCGGGCCACCCTGTGCGTGGAGTGCAAGCAGAAGCAGGAGCGCCGGTACTGATCGGCGGCCGTGCGGGTCGTGCCGTACCCTCGTCCTCAGTCAGGCACCTAGGCTGAGGGACACACGTGGCAGAGGCGGAGCGCATCATCGGTACGCCGGACACCCCGGACGCGGACCGGGACGGGCAGGAGCGGGCCGGCACCGAAGGGACGGCGGCGGAGACCGGGCGACCCCGCGGCAAGCGGCGGATCGCCGTGCTGTTCGCCGTCGCCGTCTTCGCCTACGCCCTCGATCTGATCAGCAAGATGATCGTGGTCGCCAGGCTCGAGCACCACGAGCCCGTCGAGATCATCGGGGACTGGCTGAGGTTCGAGGCGATCCGGAACGCGGGCGCCGCCTTCGGCTTCGGCGAGGCCTTCACCGTGATCTTCACGGTGATCGCGGCAGCCGTGATCGTGGTGATCATCCGTCTCGCCCGCAAGCTCTACAGCCTGCCCTGGGCGATCGCGCTCGGCCTGCTGCTCGGCGGCGCCCTCGGCAACCTCACCGACCGGATCTTCCGCTCACCGGGTGTCTTCGAGGGTGCGGTCGTCGACTTCATCGCGCCCAAGCACTTCGCCGTGTTCAACCTGGCGGACTCGGCGATCGTGTGCGGCGGCATCCTGATCGTGCTGCTGTCGTTCCGGGGCCTCGACCCGGACGGCACCGTCCACAAGGACTGAGGGTCCGGACTTTCGTACGGGAGTGCCGGGACCGTCCGGCATACTCGACGGGTGAGCACGATTCCCGAGATCCGAAACCTGCCCGTGCCCGACGGCCTGGAGGGCGAGCGCGTCGACGCCGTCATCTCCCGCATGTTCGGCTTCTCCCGCACCAAGGCCGCCGAGCTCGCCGCGGCGGGGAAGGTCACGGTCGACGGATCGGTGGTCGGCAAGTCCGAGCGGGTCAGCGGCGGCGCCTGGCTCGAGGTGGAGATGCCCCAGGCCGCCGCGCCGGTGCGGGTCGTCGCCGAGCCGGTCGAGGGCATGGAGATCGTGCACGACGACGACGACGTGGTCGTGATCGTCAAGCCGGTCGGCGTCGCCGCGCACCCCTCACCGGGCTGGACCGGCCCGACGGTGATCGGCGGCCTCGCCGCCGCCGGGTACCGCATCTCGACCTCCGGCGCCGCCGAGCGCCAGGGCATCGTGCACCGCCTCGACGTCGGCACCTCCGGTCTGATGGTCGTCGCCAAGTCGGAGTACGCGTACACATCACTGAAGCGCCAGTTCAAGGAGCGCACGGTCGACAAGCGCTACCACACGCTCGTCCAGGGCCACCCCGACCCCACCAGCGGCACCATCGACGCCCCCATCGGCCGCCACCCGCAGCACGACTACAAGTGGGCGGTCACCGCCGACGGCAAGGCGTCCGTCACGCACTACGACCTGATCGAGGCCTTCCGCGCCGCCTCCCTCCTCGACGTCAAGCTGGAGACCGGCCGTACCCACCAGATCCGCGTCCACATGGCCGCCCACCGGCACCCCTGCGTCGGAGACCTCACCTACGGCGCCGACCCGACGCTCGCCAAGCGGCTCCGCCTGACCCGCCAGTGGCTGCACGCCGTGCGGCTGGGCTTCGAGCACCCCGGCGACGGGCAGTGGGCGGAGTTCTCCTGCGACTACCCGGAGGACCTGCAGAAGGCACTGGACCAGGTCCGCGAGGAGACCTACGCGTGAGCCGCCCGTACGCCGTCCGTGTCGCGGAGGGGCCCGCCGACCGCGAGGCGTGCTTCGCTGTCCGCAAGGACGTCTTCGTCGCCGAGCAGGGCGTCCCCGAGGACATCGAGTACGACACCCACGACGCCGGCGCCGTGCATGTGCTGGCGATCGCGGAGGACGGCACCCCCCTCGGCACCGCACGCCTGCTGCACGGCGCGGCCGCCGCGGCGAAGAACGGCGGCGACCCGACCGCCGGCTCCCTCGGCCGGCTCGCGGTGACGCGGGAGGCGCGGGGCCTCGGCGTCGGCGCGGCGCTGGTGCGGGCCATCGAGGAGGCGGCCCGCGACCAGGGGCTCACCGCGGTCGACCTGCACGCGCAGACCCACGCCCTGGGCTTCTACGAGCGGCTGGGGTACGAAGCCTACGGACCGGAGTTCCCGGACGCCGGTATGCCGCACCGGGCCATGCGGCGCGCGCTGTAGCCCCGGTCCACGAATCTCCTGGTGGGGGCGACGGCATGGCAGGCCGGACGTCCGCTGACCGCTCGTAGACCCCCCGGGAGCACCGACCGTGGATCAGTTGGCCCTGCTGTTCGCCCTGTTGCTCGCGGCGGTGGTCAGCGTTCCGGTCGGGGAGCGGCTGCCGGCGCCGGTGCTGCCGCCGGGTTACCGCCGTCGGCGGCTTTCTGTTCGTAGGGTCTGGGCATGACACGCAACGTTGTGATCAGCGGAGGCGGTACCGGGATCGGACTGGCCACCGCGCGGGTGTTCGCCGCGGACGGGGACCGGGTGCTGCTGCTCGGGCGGCGCGCGGACGTCCTCGAACGGGCGGCGGTGCCGGGCGCCCTGACCTACGCGGCCGACCTGGCCGACCCGGAGGCCGTACGGGACGTGGCCGGTTTCGTGGGCCGGGAGTTCGGCGCCGTGGACGTCCTGATCCACTCCGCCGGAGGCAACGGGCTGCTCGAACCCCCGGTCGGCGGTGACGACCCGCTCGACGCGGTCGCCCGCGAATGGACCGTCACCTTCCGGCTCAATGTACTGACCGCCGTACTCCTCACGGAAGCGCTGAGGGACCGGCTCGCCGAACCCGGCGGACGGGTGCTGTTCCTCAGCTCCATTGCCGCCTACCGGGGCTCCGGACGGGTGTCGTACGCGGCGGCCAAGGCGTCGCTGCACCCGTATGCCCACGACCTGGCCCGTCGGGTGGGCCCGCACGGCGTCACCGTGAACGTGGTCGCACCCGGCTACATCGAGGACACCGGGTTCTTCGGCGACGGGCTGGACGAGGAGCGGCGGGCCCGTCTGATCGAGGAGACGTCGAACAGGCGGCCGGGGACGCCCGGGGACGTCGCGGCGACCCTGCACTGGCTCGCCTCCCCGGGCGCCGGTCACATCACCTCACAGATCGTCCAGGTCAACGGCGGCGCCGAACGCGGACACTGAGGACCGCTCAGCGCTCCCTCGGATGGTGGTGCACCCGGCGGGCCGCCGGTACGGCCGGTACACCGTCGGGGAAGCGGTGGCCGCTTCGGCCGGGCGCGGGCACCGCGTCGGCGGTGTTGACCCGGGGCAGGGCGTAGGGGTGTTCGTCGGTCAGCCAGCGGAGCATCTGCTCGCGGACCGTGACCCGCACCGTCCAGATGTCGTCCGCGTCCTTGGCCGTCGCCAGGGCCCGCACCTCCATGGTGCTGGGGGTGCTGTCCGTCACGGTCAGGTTGTAGGCGCGGCCGTCCCAGGCCGAGCACTCCCGGAGGATGTCGCGGAGCTTGTCGCGCATCGCGTCCAGCGGGGCAGTGTGGTCGAGATGCCAGAAGACGGTGCCCGTCATCTGCGGTGTCCCGCGCGACCAGTTCTCGAACGGCTTGGAGGTGAAGTACGACACCGGCATGGTGATCCGGCGCTCGTCCCAGGTGCGCACGGTCAGGAAGGTCAGGGTGATCTCCTCGACCGTGCCCCACTCGCCGTCCACGATCACCGTGTCACCGATGCGGACCATGTCGCCGAAGGCGATCTGCAGCCCGGCGAACATGTTGCCCAGCGTGGACTGGGCGGCCACACCGGCGACGATGCCGAGGATTCCGGCGGAGGCGAGCAGCGAGGCCCCGGCCGCGCGCATCGCCGGGAAGGTCAGCAGCATCGCGGCCACGGCCACCACTCCGACGACCGCCGTCACCACCCGCTGGATCAGCGTCACCTGGGTGCGCACCCGGCGGACCCGGGCGGGGTCCCGCTCGCGATGGGAGCTGGCGTAACGGGTGTACGACGTCTCCACGACCGCGAGGGCGATCCGGATCGCCAGCCAGGCGGCCGACCCGATCAGCACCAGTGACAGGATCCTGCCGATGGCGACCTCGTGGTCCGGCAGCAGCCGCGCCGCGTCGTAGGACCCTCTGAGCAGCGCCGCGCAGAGCACCAGCTGGTACGGGACGCGGGCACGGCGCAGCAGGCCCCACAGCGGCGTCTCGCGGTGGCGTTCGTCGGCCTTGCGCAGCAGCAGATCGGTGGCCCAGCCGAGCAGCAGCGTGAGCACGACCGAGCCGCCGACCACGATCAATGGGCGGAGCACGTCATCCATGTCCCCGAACCTAACCGGCTCCGCGCGGACATGAACATGTGACTTACGCACGAACGTGGGAACTGCCGCGATCGGGAGTTGTCACACCCGGCTGGCACCATGGGCTGCATGAACATCATGCTCTTTCACTCGGTCTACGGTTCGGGGCCCGGGCTGGCCGGGGCCGCCGGCCGGCTGCGCGCGGCCGGACACGAGGTGTGGACGCCCGACCTGTTCGAGGGCCGTACGTTCGACTCGGTCGAGGAGGGCGTGGCGTACAGGGAGGAGACCGGCAAGGACGAACTGCTGAGGCGGGCCGTGCTGGCGGCGGCGCCCTACTCGGAGCGCGGGCTGGTGTACGCGGGCTTCTCCTTCGGCGCCGCCGTCGCCCAGACGCTGGCCCTCGGCGACGACAAGGCGCGCGGGCTGCTGCTTCTGCACGGCACGTCGGACATCGCGGAGAACACCGTGGTGGACGAGCTGCCGGTGCAGCTGCATGTCGCCGAGCCCGACCCGTTCGAGACCGACGACTGGCTCACCGCCTGGTATCTGCGGATGGGCCGGGCCGGCGCCGACGTCGAGGTGTACAGATACGCGGGCGCCGGCCACCTCTACACCGACCCCGACCTGCCGGACTACGACGGGGAGGCCGCCGAGGCCACCTGGCGGGTGGCACTCGGCTTCCTCGAGTCGCTGGAGAACTGACCGGGGCGGGGCCCAGGCGGATCAGACGGGGTCGTAGCTGCGCTCGGCCTTCTGCGTGCCGCTGCGGGTGCGGTAGGAGCGGGCCCACGTGGACGTGGCGTCGGCCGCCGTGCGGCTGGACAGCACGTAGTAGTCCATCTGCGCCCGCTCGGCGGTGACGTCCAGTACGCCGTAGCCGTGGCGGTCGGTGTCGACCCAGTGGACATGCCGGTTGGCGGCCCGGATCAGCGGGGAGGCGAGCGCGGTGACGGTGCCCTCGGGAACCCTGACGATGTCGTCGAGGTTGTCGGAGGTGACCGAGGTGACGACGAACTCCGTGGCGGCCGAGGCCGACAGCGGGTACGTGCCGGCGTTCACCGGCACGTCGTTGGCCCACGCCATGTGGATGTCGCCGGTGAGGAAGACCGTGTTGCCGATCGCGTTCGCCCGCAGATGGGCGAGGAGCTCGCGGCGGTCGTCGGTGTAGCCGTCCCACTGGTCGGTGTTGAGGGCGAGACCCTCCTGTGGCAGGCCCAGCAGCTTCGCGAGCGGCTTCAGCAGGCTCGCGGGGAGGGACCCCACGGAGAACGGCGAGATCATGACCGAGGTGCCGACCAGCCGCCAGGTGGTGTCGGACGCCGTCAGACCCGCCTTCAGCCAGTCCAGCTGGGCGCGTCCGGTGAGCGTGCGGTCCGGGTCGTCGACGTCGCCGTCGCCGGTGGTGACCTGCTGGGAGCGGAAGGAGCGCAGATCCAGCAGGGACAGGTCGGCGAGCCTGCCGAAGCGCAGCCGTCGATAGGTGGTGCCGGCCAGCGCGGGACGTACCGGCATCCACTCGAAGTAGGCCTGCTTGGCGGCGGCCTGGCGCGCGGCCCAGCTGCCCTCCGCGCCCTCGGTGTGGTTCCCCGCGCCGCCAGACCAGGTGTCGTTGGCGATCTCGTGGTCGTCCCAGATGGCGATGACCGGCGCCTTGGCGTGCAGCGCCTGGAGGTCGGGGTCGGTCTTGTACGTCGCGTGCCGGACGCGGTAGTCGGCGAGGGTGACGATCTCGTGGGCGGGCGCGTGCGGACGGACGACGGTGTCGCGGGTGCCGTAGTCGCCGGTCGCGTACTCGTAGACGTAGTCGCCCAGGTGCAGCCAGGCATCCAGGTCGCCCCGGGCCGCGAGATGGCGGTACGCGGAGAAGTGCCCGGCCTCCCAGTTGGAGCAGGACACCACTCCGAAGCGCAGTCCGGCCACGGCGGCGTCGGCGGCCGGGGCGGTGCGGGTGCGGGCGGCGGGGGAGTCGGTGCCGCCGGACGAGAAGCGGAACCAGTAGTCGGTGGCCGGCCGCAGGCCGCGGATGTCGGCCTTGACCGTGTGGTCCGAGGCGGCGGTGGAGAGGGTCGAACCCTTCGCGACGATGTCGCCGAACGACTTGTCCCGGGCGACGGTCCAGCTCACCTCGGTGTCGGGCCCGAGCCCCGAGCCGGGTATCGCCTCCGGCACCGGCGTCACCCGGGTCCACAGCAGGATGCCGTCCGGCAGTGGGTCGCCGGAGGCGACGCCGTGCAGGAAGGCGGGAGCCTGCCGCGCCGCCCGGGCGGGCAGGGCGGCGGCGAGCGGTCCGGCCAGTGCCGCGGTGGCGGCTGCCGCCTTGACGACCGTTCGGCGGCGCGGGGAAGGGGAGTGGGCGTCCGCGGTGGCGGAGACGGCGCTCTCGGATGCTCTGTGTCGACTGGTCACAGCCGACACGCTACTGACAGGTACACGCTAGAGCGGGCGAACCGGCAGAAGTTCGCCCGCTCTTCAGCGCGTTGTCAGCCGCCCGCGACTCAGCCCTTGAGGGCCTTCTCGATGGCGGTGTTGAAGTCGTCGGGGGTCATGGGCGTGTTCTTGCCGTCGGACCCCGTGAGCTTCTTGCCGTCCATGACCAGGCTGGGCGTGCCGTTCACCTCGTCCTCGTTGGTGTCGAAGGTGTGGGACATCGCCAGGGCCCAGGCGTCGAACGTGCCGTTCTTCACCGCGTCCTGGAACTTCTTGTTGTTCTTCAGGGCGTCCACCGAGTCGCCGATCTCGATGATGTAGTCGTCGTCCTTGAGCTTGTCCTGCGACTCCTCGGGGTGGAACTTCGCCGAATAGAGGGCCTCCTTGAACTCCAGGAATGCCTCCGGGCTCACGTTCAGCGCGGCGCCGAGGGCGCTCATCGCGTTCTTGGAGCCCTCGCCGTTGGAGCCGACCTTCATCTGGTCGCCGTCCCCGGTGTCACCGTCGAGGAACGTGCCGCCGATGAACTGGAGCTTGTACTTGCCGGCTTCGTAGTCTTTGAGGAGCGTCGGGCCGACCGACTGCTCGAACGTGGCGCAGATCGGGCAGCGCGGGTCCTCGTACAGCTTCAGGGTCTTCTTCGCGCTGTCCTTGCCGAGCACGACGGCCGTGCCGTTCTTGCCCGAGGTGTTGGCCGGCGCGACGATCTTCTGGTCCAGGGCCGCGTCCCACTTTCCGGGCTTGTTCGCCTGGACGACGGCGTAGCCGATGCCGCCGGCCGCGGCCAGGACGCCCACGACCGACAGGGCGACCACGATCTGCCGCTTGGCCTTCGCCTTCTTCGCCTGGCGCTCGCGCTCCTGGCGCAGTCGCTCTCGGGCCGCCGTCTTCGCCGCCTGGCTGTTCCGCTTGCTCATGGTGATGTCTCCACGGGGGACGCACACGGACGTGTGCGGGATACGTATGGGGGCTGCTGGTGCTCGGTCCGGGCCGCCGGCCTCAGGCGCGGGCGGCGAGGGAGCGCGGCGGTCCGCGCCGTCCCAGGGAGTGCGCGAGAAGCAGGGTCCGGGCGATGGCGGTACGGCGGACCGGACGGGTCGGACGGAGAACCTCCGGTGCCCGGCGTACGAACACCGCCGCGACCGCCAGCAGCAGCGGCCGGACCGCCGTCGAGGCTGCCGTCGCGACCGCGCTCAGCAACTGGGCCAGCGCCCGCTCGCCGCGGCGCAGCCAGGCGGCGGCGCAGAGGCCGACCCCGATGTGCGCGCCGAGCAGCATCCAGGCGGTGGCGGGATCGGCCTGGGCGAGCACCTCGGCCAGCCGGTCGCCGCCCTCGGCGGCGGGTCCGGTGACCCGGACCAGCGGTGCGCCCACGCTGGTGCCGTCACCGCACAGCACGTCGAAGCCGACGGAGCGCAGTGGGCCCGCCACAGGGCCGCCCATCCGGCCGTAGCAGACGTGCTGGCCGGTGGTGAAGACCGTGTCGGCAGCCAGTTCCAGCGGGATCAGCAGGGCGGCGATCCGCCCGAAGGA
The DNA here is from genome assembly GCF_055569765.1 of Streptomyces sp. NPDC031365. Taxonomy (NCBI): domain Bacteria; kingdom Bacillati; phylum Actinomycetota; class Actinomycetes; order Kitasatosporales; family Streptomycetaceae; genus Streptomyces; species Streptomyces sp. NPDC031365. Next base: position 72,360 of record NZ_JBVIIM010000019.1, read on the forward strand.
ACGCTCCCGGCCCGCCAGGGCGTACGCCAGGAGGAACACGGCGGCGGTGATCGCGGCCACCGTGTTGAACGGCAGCGGAGCCCCGGACAGCAGCACGTGCGACGCGGCGCTGAGCGTCACGACGACTGCCGTGAACAGCGCCGCGCGTACGGCTCTGAGCTGGTTTCCGGATTTGTCCATGGCGGGAACGAGTGTGTCACGTGCTCCGGTAAGGGATCCCTAAAGGGTTCCTGTGGACGGGCGGATCGTTAGAGTCCCGGAATCCTGCCGTTGCGGAACAGGTCCAGGAAGGTCTGGTGGTCGCTGCGCGCGCGGGCGCCGTAGCTGTGGGCGAAGTCGACCAGGAGGGGGATGAGGGAGTCCTCGTCGGCGGCGATCGCGGCGTCGATGGCACGCTCGGTGGAGAACGGCACCAGGGACTCGCCGGAGGTGTCGTCCGCCGCCGCGTGCATGGTCGCCGTGGCCCGGCCGAGGTCGGCGGCGACCAGGGCGATCTCCTCCGGGTCGTCGATGTCGCTCCAGTCCAGATCCACGGCGTACGGCGAGACCTCGGCGACCAGCTGACCCGAGCCGTCCAGCTCGGTCCAGCCCAGCCAGGGGTCGGCGTGCGCCTGGAGGGCGCGCTGGGAGATCACCGTGCGGTGCCCCTCGTGCCGGAAGTAGTCCCGGATGGCCGGATCGGTGATGTGCCGTGAGACCGCCGGGGTCTGGGCCTGCTTGATGTAGATCACCACGTCGTTCTCCAGGGCGTCGCTGTGGCCCTCCAGCAGGATGTTGTACGACGGCAGCCCGGCCGAGCCGATGCCGATGCCGCGGCGGCCCACGACGTCCTTCACGCGGTACGAGTCCGGGCGGGCCAGCGAGGCGTCCGGCAGCGTCTCCAGGTAGCCGTCGAAGGCCGCGAGCACCTTGTAGCGGGTGGCGGCGTCCAGCTCGACCGCGCCGCCGCCGGCGGCGAAGCGGCGCTCGAAGTCGCGGATCTCGGTCATCGAGTCCAGCAGCCCGAAGCGGGTCAGCGAACGGGCGTCACGCAGCGCGTCCAGCAGCGGCCCCTGGGCGGTGTCCAGGGTGAAGGGCGGCACCTCGTCGCTCTTCGCGCCGGTGGCCAGTGCGTGGATCCGCTCCCGGTAGGCGGCCGTGTAGATGGTGACCAGCTCGCCGATCTGCTCGTCGCTGAGCGCCTTCGCGTAGCCGATCAGCGCCATGGAGGCGGCGAAGCGCTTGAGGTCCCAGGTGAAGGGGCCGACATAGGCCTCGTCGAAGTCGTTGACGTTGAAGACCAGGCGGCCGTTGGAGTCCATGTAGGTGCCGAAGTTCTCCGCGTGGAGATCGCCGTGGATCCACACGCGCGAGGTGCGCTCGTCCAGGTAGGGTCCGCCGCGCTTCTCGCTGTCCAGATCGTGGTAGAAGAGGCTCGCCGTCCCGCGGTAGAAGGCGAACGCCGAGGCGGCCATCTTCCGGAACTTCACCCGGAACGCGGCCGGGTCGGCGGCCAGGAGTTCGCCGAAGGCGGTGTCGAGGACGGCGAGGATCTCCTCACCGCGGTGCTCGTCGTTGAGCTGCGGGACCGACATCGCTTTGTGCCTCCAGGTGCGGGATGTTTCGGGACGGCTGGTCCGTCCCCTGCCTAACGTGTGACACGTCACGCGAGTGCCCGTGCCACCGCCCGAAGGTACGTCCGGATGCGCCTCGGGTGTCAGTGCCGGGGCATAGACTTCGACGCTGTCCCCCGGACCGTCCGAACGCCCGTCGCCGACTGCCCTCCCGTCACCCGACCACCGCCCCTCATCGAGGCGCTCCGCGCCACAGCGTCCACTCCTGGAGGCCGCACCGTGTCCAAGCCGCCGTTCACGCACCTGCACGTCCACACCCAGTACTCACTGCTGGACGGTGCCGCGCGGCTGAAGGACATGTTCAACGCCTGCAACGAGATGGGCATGACGCACATCGCCATGTCCGACCACGGCAACCTGCACGGGGCGTACGACTTCTTCCACTCCGCGCAGAAGGCGGGCGTCACCCCGATCATCGGGATCGAGGCGTATGTCGCCCCCGAGTCCCGGCGCAACAAGCGCAAGATCCAGTGGGGCCAGCCGCACCAGAAGCGCGACGACGTCTCCGGTTCCGGTGGCTACACCCACAAGACGATGTGGGCCGTGAACAGCACCGGCCTGCACCACCTCTTCCGCCTGTCCTCCGACGCGTACGCGGAGGGCTGGCTGCAGAAGTGGCCCCGGATGGACAAGGAGACCATCGCCCAGTGGTCCGAGGGGATCGTGGCCTCCACCGGCTGTCCCTCCGGGGAGGTCCAGACCCGGCTGCGCCTCGGGCACTTCGACGAGGCCCTCAAGGCCGCCGCCGACTACCAGGACATCTTCGGAAAGGAGCGCTACTTCCTGGAGCTGATGGACCACGGCATCGACATCGAGCACCGGGTCCGCGACGGCCTGCTGGAGATCGGCAGGAAGCTCGGCATCCCCCCGCTGGTCACCAACGACTCGCACTACACGTACGCGCACGAGGCGACCGCCCACGACGCGCTGCTGTGCATCCAGACCGGCAAGAACCTCTCCGACCCCGACCGCTTCAGGTTCGACGGCACCGGCTACTACCTCAAGTCCACCGACGAGATGTACGCCATCGACTCCTCGGACGCCTGGCAGCAGGGCTGCGCCAACACCCGGCTGATCGCCGAGATGGTCGACACCACGGGCATGTTCGAAAAGCGCGACCTGATGCCGAAGTTCGACATCCCGGAGGGGTACACGGAGGTCACCTGGTTCCAGGAGGAGGTCCGCCGCGGCATGGCGCGCCGCTTCCCCGGCGGTGTCCCCGAGGACCGCCAGAAGCAGGCCGAGTACGAGATGGACGTCATCATCCAGATGGGGTTCCCGGGCTACTTCCTCGTGGTCGCCGACTTCATCATGTGGGCCAAGAACCAGGGCATCGCGGTCGGCCCCGGACGGGGCTCCGCGGCCGGCTCGATCGTCGCGTACGCGATGGGCATCACCGACCTCGACCCGATCCCGCACGGCCTGATCTTCGAGCGGTTCCTCAACCCCGAGCGCGTCTCCATGCCCGATGTCGACATCGACTTCGACGAGCGCAGGCGCGTCGAGGTGATCCGGTACGTGACCGAGAAGTACGGCGCCGACAAGGTCGCCATGATCGGCACCTACGGCAAGATCAAGGCGAAGAACGCCATCAAGGACTCCGCGCGCGTGCTGGGCTACCCGTACGCCATGGGCGACCGGCTCACCAAGGCCATGCCCGCCGACGTCCTCGGCAAGGGCATCGACCTGAACGGCATCACCGACCCCTCGCACCCGCGCTACAACGAGGCCGGCGAGATCCGCGGCATGTACGAGAACGAGCCGGACGTGAAGAAGGTCATCGACACCGCCAAGGGTGTCGAGGGTCTCGTCCGGCAGATGGGTGTGCACGCGGCCGGCGTGATCATGTCCAGCGAACCCATCGTCGACCACGCCCCGCTCTGGACGCGCCACACCGACGGCGTGACCATCACACAGTGGGACTACCCCCAGTGCGAGTCGCTCGGCCTGCTGAAGATGGACTTCCTGGGCCTGCGCAACCTCACGATCATGGACGACGCCATCAAGATGGTGAAGGCCAACAAGGGCATCGACCTGGAGATGCTCGCCCTCCCGCTGGACGACCCCAAGACCTTCGAACTGCTCTGCCGCGGTGACACCCTCGGCGTCTTCCAGTTCGACGGCGGTCCGATGCGCTCCCTGCTCCGCCAGATGCAGCCCGACAACTTCGAGGACATCTCCGCCGTCTCGGCCCTCTACCGGCCGGGCCCGATGGGCATGAACTCGCACATCAACTACGCGGAGCGCAAGAACGGCCGCCAGGAGATCACCCCGATCCACAAGGAACTGGAGGAGCCGCTCCAGGAGGTGCTGTCGGTCACCTACGGCCTGATCGTCTACCAGGAGCAGGTGCAGAAGGCCGCCCAGATCATCGCGGGCTACTCGCTCGGCGAGGCCGACATCCTCCGCCGGGTGATGGGCAAGAAGAAGCCCGACGAGCTGGCCAAGAACTTCGTCCTCTTTCAGGAGGGCGCCCGCAAGAACGGCTACAGCGACGAGGCGATCCAGGCCCTGTGGGACGTGCTGGTCCCCTTCGCCGGCTACGCCTTCAACAAGGCCCACTCCGCCGCGTACGGACTGGTGTCGTACTGGACCGGGTACCTCAAGGCGAACTACCCGGCCGAGTACATGGCCGCACTGCTCACCTCGGTCAAGGACGACAAGGACAAGTCGGCCGTCTATCTCAACGAGTGCCGCCGCATGGGCATCAAGGTGCTCCCGCCGAATGTCAACGAGTCGGAGTCGAACTTCGCCGCGCAGGGCGACGACGTGATCCTCTTCGGCCTGTCGGCCGTGCGCAACGTCGGCACCAATGTCGTCGAGTCGATCATCAAGTCCCGCAAGGCCAAGGGGAAGTACGCGTCCTTCCCGGACTACCTCGACAAGGTCGAGGCGGTCGTCTGCAACAAGCGGACCACCGAGTCGCTGATCAAGGCGGGCGCCTTCGACTCCATGGGCCACACCCGCAAGGGCCTCACCGCGCAGTACGAGCCGATGATCGACAATGTGGTCGCGGTCAAGCGCAAGGAGGCCGAGGGCCAGTTCGACCTCTTCGGCGGCATGGGCGAGGAGGAGACCAGCGAACCCGGCTTCGGTCTCGACGTCACCTTCACCGACGACGAGTGGGACAAGACGTACCTGCTCGCCCAGGAGCGGGAGATGCTCGGGCTCTACGTCTCCGACCACCCGCTGTTCGGCCTGGAGCACGTGCTGTCCGACAAGGCCGACGCGGGCATCTCCCAGCTCACCGGCGGTGACTTCGGCGACGGTGCGGTGGTCACCATCGGCGGCATCATCTCGGGCCTGCAGCGCAAGATGACCAAGCAGGGCAACGCCTGGGCGATCGCCACCGTGGAGGACCTGGCGGGCTCCCTCGAGTGCATGTTCTTCCCTGCGACGTACCAGCTCGTCTCGACCCAGCTCGTCGAGGACGCCGTGGTGTTCGTCAAGGGCCGGCTCGACAAGCGCGAGGACGTGCCGCGGCTGGTCGCCATGGAGTTGATGATCCCCGACCTGTCCCACGCGGGCGCCAACGCCCCCGTGGTGCTCACCATCCCCGCGACGCGCGTGACCCCGCCGATGGTCAGCCGGCTCGGTGAGATCCTCACCCACCACAGGGGCGACAGCGAAGTACGGATCAGGCTTCAGGGGCCGACGCGGACGACGGTGCTGCGTCTGGACCGGCACCGGGTCAAACCGGACCCCGCCCTGTTCGGCGACCTGAAGGTCCTCCTCGGACCGTCCTGCCTGGCGGGCTAGCCCGGTTTCCGGTCCTGCCGACGCGCTTGAGGGGCGCACCCTGTGGTGGGCGCGCCCCTCTTCTTGTTCCTGGGCCGCAACGGCCCGTCGTGCGGATGTCAGTTGTGACCGAAGCGCTTCTGCCGGCCCTTGCCGCGTCCGGGGTCGCCGGGCATGACCTGCGTGGTGCGCTGCTCGTCCGGCGTCTCCATCGTGGACGGCTGCGCCGCCCGCTGGGCGCGCTCGGCCTGGGGCTGCTTACGGTCACGGTTCTTGTTCTTGGCCATGGTGATGCCTCCTGTGGGGGACTAGGGGCCAGGGCCGGAACCAGATTCACACAGCCGGATAACCCACGCATGTCGGACAATTACCGTGTGTGACCGGGTGGTCGGGGCCGGGGTGGTCGGGGGAGGAAGTGTGGAAACGCCACGCCGAAGATCGAGTTCCGGCCGTTAACCCCGGCGAGGTCGGGCAGACTCGAAGCAAGCCCGAAGCAAACCTCCCGGAAAGAGGGTGGATCGCGTGGACCGCTGCATCGTCCTGGTGGACGCCGGGTATCTGCTGGGGGCCGCAGCCAGTCTCCTCGCCGGGGAGCCTTCGCGGTCCCGCATCACCGTGGACCACACGGCCCTCATCCAGGGGCTGCGCGACCGCGCCGAGAACGACACGCGGCAGCCGCTGCTGCGCATCTACTGGTTCGACGGCGCCCCCGACCGTGTTCCGCAGCCCGAGCACCGCAGGCTGCGCGTGATGCCCCGGGTCACCGTCCGGCTCGGTGCGCTGACCCGCAGCGACGGGCGCTGGGCGCAGAAGGGCGTCGACGCCGCGATGCACGCCGAGCTGACCGAACTGGCCCGCAACCGCGCCTGTTCCGACATCGTGCTGGTCACCGGGGACGGCGATCTGCTGCCGGGCATGATGGCGGCGAAGGAGCACGGTGTCGCCGTCCACCTGTGGGCCGTGCAGGCCGCAGACGGCGACTACAACCAGTCCGAGGACCTGGTCGCCGAGGCCGACGAACGCCGCGTGCTGGACCGGGCGTGGATCACCCAGGCCGTACGGGCCAAGGATCATACCGGGGTGTGTGCGCCGCCGCCCGTGCCGCGGCCCGAGATCGCCGCGATCCTCTCCGCCCCGCTGCCGGACTCCGCGCTCTCCGCGGCGGCCGAACGCACCGCGCAGGAGCCGCAGCACCCGTCCGTCGGGCACAACGGCACCGCCGAGCGGACGTCCACGGCCAAGGGCGTGCCCACCCCGAAGGACCTGGCCGCGCTGCGCAGCCCCGGCCCGCACCAGCCCCAGCAGCCCCCCTCCGCAACGCTGCGGTGGTCGTCCGACAAGGGCTGGGTCGACCGGCCCGTCGCCGAGCCGCCCGATGCCGCGTCCATGCCCACGCTCGCCCAGCTGACCACGGCGGAGCAGCGCTGGGCCGACCGCGAGGAGGACATCACCACCGTCGGCGGGGACCCCTTCGAGGTGGGACAGGTGTTCGCCCGGCGCTGGGTGGAGCGGCTCGGCGACCAGAGCCACATCCAGAAACTGTCGGTCATGTACCCCCGCATCCCCCACCGTGTCGACGGGGAGCTCCTGCGCTACGCGGCCCGCTTCGGCCTACTCGCCCACAAGGACGACCAGATCGACGAACGCGACCGCTACGCCATCCGGGCGGGCTTCTGGCGCGAACTCGACCTCCGTACGGGCACGGAACGGGCCTCCGCGGGGGAGTGAGCGGTTCCTCGCAGCCGAGCTGAGCGGGCTTCGGGGGCGTGGGGGTACCTACCCACGCCCTCCAGGCAGTGGGGGAGCGTCGCAAGGCGGCGGGAGGGCGCCGGGGCGCAGCCCTGGCAGCCGACCGCGGTGCGGTGCGGCGCGGTGCGGCGCGCCGCGGTGCCGGGCCCGCGACCCCGGCAGGATCCACACGGCACCCTATGCGCCGAGTTCGGTGAAGAGCGTCAGCTGGAGGGCGCCCGGTGCTTCGAGTCGCGAGTTCAGTGAGTTCCAGGGGGTGCGGGTCGGTTCGGCGACCACCTCGGCTCCGGCGGCGGCCAGCTTCGACGTGGTGGCGACGGAGTCGTCGACCTGGAAGGCGACCCGGACGGGACCGGCCACGCGTCGCCCGACCTCGACCTCGTCGATGAAGGCGGCGTGGTGCGGATCGGCCAGCTCCAGAGTGGCCCGGCCGGCGTCGAGGATGGTGACCCGGCCGTCGGGTGACGCGAACGCCGCGCGCTCGGTCAGGCCCAGGACGTCGCGGTAGAAGCGCAGCGCGGCGTCGTAGTCGTCGGCGGTGACCACCAGGCGCAGTTCGCGGACGGCGGGCTCGTCGGTCATTCCGGCTCCCGGGAGATCGTTTGCGTGGACGACGCGTGAACACGATGAGCGACCGGATGATTCCCCGGCGTTCACCGATGCCTCCCGGCGCGTGTCCGGTGCGTCCTGTCCCGTCCTCTCCCGGGGGCGCGACGCGCGAGCGACCCGAGGACCGGCCGGGGTCCCCGACCCCGTAGGCTCGTCCCTTGTGAGTACGCGCGCGGCACAGGGATTCCGGCACGGTGGTGATGCCGTGTGTGCGGTGCGCGGGCTGACCAAGACCTATCCGGCGGTGCGCGGCCGGCGCGGCGTTGCCGCGACCCCCGAGATCCGGGCCACCGACGATGTGGCGCTCGACATCCGGCGCGGTGAGATCTTCGGTCTGCTCGGGCCGAACGGCGCCGGCAAGTCCACCCTGGTACGCCAGCTGACCGGACTGATGCGGCCCGACCGCGGCAGTGTCGACATCCTCGGCCACGACATCGTGCGCCACCCCGAGCGGGCCTCGCGTATCCTCGCCTACCTGGGGCAGGAGTCCACCGCCCTCGACGAACTCACCGTGTCCCTCGCCGCCGAGACCACCGGCCGGCTGCGCGGGCTCGACGCACGCCGGGCGCGGTCGGAGCGGGACGACGTCCTGGACGAACTGGGGCTCGCCCCGCTCGCCGGACGCCCGCTGAAGAAGCTCTCCGGCGGCCAGCGCAGGCTCGCCTGCCTGGCCGCCGCGCTGGTGGGGGAGCGGCCCCTGCTCGTGCTCGACGAGCCCACCACCGGCATGGATCCGGTGGCCCGGCGCGCGGTGTGGTCCGCCGTCGACCGGCGCCGTGCCGAGCACGGCGCGACCGTCCTGCTGGTCACCCACAACGTCATCGAGGCCGAGACCGTTCTCGACCGGGTCGCGGTCCTCGACCGCGGCCGGGTCATCGCCTGCGACAGCCCGTCCGGGCTCAAGGAGCAGGTCGCCGGCGAGGTCCGGGTCGATCTGGTGTGGCGCGAGGCCGCACCCCTGCACGTGCCCGAGGTCGCCGCCCTGCGCGACCGCGTCGTCGAGTCCGGCCGCCGCTGGACCCTGCGGCTGGCGCCCGAGGAGGCCCGTACGGTCGTCGCCACCGTCACCGGCGGTACCGCCTTCGCCGCCCTGGACGACTTCACGCTGGCCACACCCAGTCTGGAGGACGTCTACCTGGCGCTGGGCGGTGCCGTACGACAAGGACTGGTGAAGGCGTGAGCACACGGACCGCGTCCTCCGTACCCGGAACAGGGCGACCGCCCCGGCGGATCCGGGCGAACCTCCGAGCGAAGGAGAGCAGCACGACGTGAGTGTCGTACCCGCCGAAGTCCTGCCGGACGGTGCCCTGGCCGCGAAGGAGGCGGTGCCGGACGCCGCCGAGCTCGGTCCCCGGGCGCGGCTGCTGCCGTCGCTGGCGGCCGTGTACCGGGCGCAGCTGTCCCGCGCCCGGGTCGCGCGGATCCCGCTGCTGTTCGTGGCGACCTTCCAGTCGGTGGGCATCATGATCCTGATGCGCGGGGTCGTGGACGGCGGCGGCGAGGCGCAGGCCGTGGTCGCCGGCTCGGCGGTGCTGGTCGTCGCGTTCGTCGCGCTGAACCTCCTCGCCCAGTACTTCGGCCAGCTGCGGGCCAGCGGTGGACTCGACCACTACGCGACCCTGCCCGTGCCGCCGGCGGCCGTGGTGCTGGGTGCGGCCGGCGCGTACGCGTCATTCACCGTGCCGGGGACCGTCGTGACCGCGGTCTTCGGCTGCGTGCTGTTCGGGCTGCCGCTGGCGCACCTGTGGATCCTGATCGCGGTGATCCCGCTCGCCGGCGCCGCGCTCGCCGGGCTCGGAGCGGCTCTCGGCCTGCTCGCGCCCCGGCCGGAACTGGCCACACTCCTCGGTCAGCTCGGGATGTCCGCGGCGCTGCTGCTGGGCGTGCTGCCGCCGGAGCGGATGCCGGAGGCGGTGCGCCTCGCACGCGGCCTGCTGCCGTCGACGTACGGCGTCGAGGCCCTCGCCCGGACCTTCGGACCGCACCCCGACTGGGCCCGTGTGCTCGGTGACCTCGCCGTGTGCGGGGGCGTCGGCGTGCTCTCCCTGGCCGCGGCGACCTGGGCGTACCGCAGGGCTGCCGTCCGGTGACGCGCCGCACAGCCGTGCCTGGCACGATGGCAGGGTGAGCGCTCCTCTGACACCACCACCGCCTCCGCACGAGCATTCCGCGCACTCCGCGCAGGATGCGTGGCAGCCGCCGTCCGACGGGTCCGCGGCCGCCGCGTTCCGGCATGCCGGGAAGTCCGGGCACGCCGAGTATCCCTGGCACGGCGGTTGGTACGGACAGGACGGCCCCGGGATGAAGAAGGAACTGCGGGAGGCCGCGGTGGCCGCGGTGGCCGTGGCGCTCGGCGGGGTGCTGCTCGGAGTGCTGTGGTGGTGGCTCGCGCCACGTGTACCGCTGGTGGGTGATGTGGCCGGCGACAACTGGGTCGTCTACCTCAAGGACTCCGAGGGGGAGCAGGGGATCGGGGTGGACGGCACGTTCACGCTCCTCGCGCTGGGGTTCGGCATGGTGAGCGCGCTGGTCGTGTTCCTGGTGCGCCGGCGTGGCGGTGTGCCGCTGGTGGTGGCCCTGGCGGCGGGCGGGCTGCTGGGGTCGGTCCTGGCCTGGCGGCTGGGGGTGTGGCTCGGTCCCGCGCAGGATGTGATCGCGCAGGCGAGGAGTGTCGGCAAAGGGGTCACCTTCGACGCGCCCTTGAAGCTGAGCGCCAAGGGGGCACTGCTGGCGTGGCCGTTCGCGGGGCTGCTGCTGCACCTGGGGCTGACGAGCCTGTTCGGCCCCCGGGACCCGGACCACTTCCCGCCGGCGGAGCAGCCGTACGTGCCGCAGCCGGGAGCCTAGGTTTCGCACGGCGTTGCAGCGAGACGGGTGCGGATCGCGCGGCCCGCGTGCGGGGTGTCGTTGCGGCCCTCCGCGCGCTCCTGCGCGGGGCGGTGGCCTGCGGAGACGGCAGGGGTGGTGCGGATCGTGCGGCCACCACCCCCGCCGCATCCGGCCCATCCGTGCCGCCACGCGGCGTGATGGTGCGCGGATGCGGCGAGGGCGGTGCGGGGCCGGCGGGCGTGCTGAGTCCGCGGGCGGGGTTCTGGTCAGGCCGGGCGGCGGCCGTGGTTCGCCCGGCGTTTCCTGATGCGCCACGTGCGTTTGCGGGTTCGCTTCGACATGTCCCTTTTCCTTAGCCGAGGAAGGGACGAGCGTCGAGGGGCTAAACGCGTCCGATCGGGGCCAGGGTCGCCGAGGTGAGCTCGGTCAGGTCCTCGGGGGAGAGCTCGACCTCCAGGCCGCGGCGGCCGGCCGAGACACAGATCGTCTCGTGCAGTGTCGCCGACTCGTCCAGGACCGTCGGCAGCCTCTTGCGCTGGCCCAGCGGCGAGATGCCGCCGCGCACGTACCCGGTCGTGCGTTCCGCCAGTGCCGGGTCGGCCATCGCCGCCCGCTTGCCGCCGGCCGCCGACGCGAGAGCCTTCAGGTCCAGTTGGCCCGCCACCGGCACCACCGCCACCGTCAGCGCCCCGTCGACGTCCGCCACCAGCGTCTTGAACACCCGGTCCGGCGAGACGCCCATCGCCTCGGCCGCCTCCTCGCCGTACGACGGGTGGGAGGGATCGTGGTCGTAGGAGTGCACCGTGAACGGCACCCCGGCCGCCGTGAGCGCCACCGTCGCGGGCGTTCCCCCCGGCTGTTGCTTCCTGGACTTCTTCGCCATGGTGGCCGCCATCCCGGACAGTCGTACGGTCAGTTGAGACTCATCGGGCCGCGCGTCAGCTCCGACGCCGGCAACGACGGCAGATTACGGATGATGGCCGTCTCCGCGCGAAGGAGTTTCAGCTCGTCACGCAGCCGGGACGCGGTGTCCGGCGCCTGGAGCAGACGCTGCCGCGTCGGTGTGTCCAGCATCATGGCGGCGGCGACCAGGTAGGAGACCACGCTCGGCTCGTCCGGCAGGTCCGCGCCGGTCGCCAGCGACCGCTCCCGCGCCCCCGCCAGCCGCTTCTGGTACTGGCGGAACGCCCTCAGTACCCCCTCCGCCAGCGCTCCCGACTCCTCGCCGGCATCCTCCTCCACCGGCTCCAGCTCAGCCGTCAGATACGGCCCCGAGGCGTCGACCGACAGCAGCCGCACCCGGGTCGTCCCGGTCGCCAGCACCTCGAAGCTGCCGTCGGGCCGCTCCCGGATCGTCGCCGCGTCGGCCACACAGCCCACCTTGTGGAAGGCGCGCAGCGGATCGGTGCCGAAGCCCGCAGCCGGGCCCCGGTCGGGCACGGCCGTCGGGTCGGGCAGCCCAGGGGCGCTCGGCGCGACCTCGTGGCCGTCGCGGATCGTCACGACGGCGAACCGGCGTGGCTCGTCCTCCGCGGTCTTCAGCAGCTCGCGCATCATGGCGCGGTAACGCTCCTCGAAGACGTTGAGCGGGAGTACGAGCCCCGGGAACAGCACCGTGTTCAGGGGGAAGAGCGGGAGCCGGACGGTGGTCACGACGCAAAAGCCTAATGGTCGCCGAAGCGGAGTCGTCCGCCCTGCCCATTCCTCGGACGGGCGGAAGCCGGAACGAAGGGACGTGTTCCGGCCGTGGAAGAGCCGGACGCGACCGCGGCGCACACGCCCTGACGGACCTCCAGGAACCGTCCCAGCGGGTCCTCGGCGTCCCGGTCCCAGGGGAAGGACGTGGCGTACGGGCCGGTCAGACGCAGCTGCTCCTGGGCATCCTGCCAGCGCTCCAGACGGACGAGGACGTAGGTCAGCAGGTTGCGAAGTTCGGCCGGCCGGCACTGGCCCGCGGGCAGCCGCGCGGACAGGGCGGTGGCGCGGTCGGCCGCCGCTTCGAGCCGTTCGCGCGGTACTTCGGGACCACAGCCGTCGGTGAGATAGCCGAACGCCGCCCGCAGCGGCAGCGCCTGTGTGAGCGAGCCCTCCGGCGCGTCCTGGGCCGCCCGGTCCGCGAAGTCGAGGCATTCCCGGTGCGAGCCGTGCCAGGAGGACGCCAGATAACGCAGGGCCGCCACATGGCAGCCGTGGTGGTGCGGGGCGCGCCGGACGGCCGCCTCCCACAGCTCGCCGAAGTAGGTGTGGCCGGCCCGCGCGCCCCGGGCGTGGTCCAGGGCCAGCCGCCAGGGCACCGGGTCACGGTTGTCCGCCCGGGCGGCAGCTGTGATCAGCGGGCTCACCTCGCGCAGCAGCTCGGCCCGCTCCGGTGAGTCCCAGGCGCGGTCCACCGCGCGCTGGGCGTCCACCAGCAGCACGTCGGGGTCGCGCGGGGCGAGGGCCCGCCAGGTGTCCAGCCACTCGGGGCGCGAGCGGGCGAAGGCGGCCAGCCGGCGCACATACCGGTCGCGGTGCTCCCAGGCGCCCGCGCTCCGGGTGGCGGCGAGCAGTTCGACGGCGGGTGTGCGGTCGCCGGCCGCGGCACCGACCAGCGCCGGGGCCAGCGCGTCGTCGGGCGCGTCGAGGAGCACCTCGTCGTCGCCTGGCAGTTCGAGGGGAACGAGGGACGCGGCGCCCGTCGCCTTTCCTCGCCCCCGGGACGTACGGGCGAACGCGTGCAGCAGAGCCATGGTGTCGACCATTGAAAGACCGCAGGTCACAGCGGCGCCAGAGCCCGCGCGAAAGTCGCGGAAAGTTGTACGGGGTTCGGTCAAGGCCCGGTAAAAGCCGACGGTCCCCCACGTCCCGGGGACCTCTTCCGCACCACCGGCCCCGGGCCACTCACTGCGGACTACGTGCGCCGCAGCGTCCGTGTCGCGCCCGCCGCCACCGTCGTCGCCAGGATCCAGCCCAGCAGGATGAACGCGGTGGACAACCACTGCCAGCCGCCCCGCAGCTGCCAGAAGCCCACCTGGCCCAGGTCGATCACCGGCAGCAGCAGATCCAGCGCGAACAGCGCCGGGTTCCAGGCCGGATGTTCACCGCTCTTCAGCGGCGGGTGGTCCGCGCGCGCGAACGCCAGCGAACCGGCCGCCCACAGCACTCCCATCCACACCGCCGCCCGGCCCGGCCGGTATCCGTAGGCGACCGTCCAGTCCTGCGCGTAGCCCCACAGCTTGGCCGCGAACGGCAGGCTCTCGCGGCGGCGGCGCTGCCTGGCGAGCAGCACCTCCCGGGCGTCCTCGTCCTCTCCGCCCGCCCGCAGCACGGCGGCCAGCCGCTCGTACGGCTCCGGGTTGTACTCGGCGCTCGCCGCGTCGACCCAGCGCAGCCGCAGCGCCAGCGGGAACGGCCCGCGCGGCACCAGGTTCTCGTACTGGAATCCGCCCATCTGCAGCCGGCCGGGGCCCGGCCAGCTGTCCGCCCGGTCCACCAGGTTCACCACCCGCGCCCCGGACAGCACCACCCTGCCGCGCGCCGGCCGTTCCCCGAGGAACCGCAGTTCCGGCGTCTGGACACGGCGCAGCGACAGCTCCTGCTCGTCGGTCAGGAGGAACCGGGCCCCTTCGAAGTCGACCGCGTCCCCGAACCGTCCGTCGTCCAGCCGTACCCCGCCCCGGCACTCGAACCGCTGGATCCGCGTCCCGCGCGCCGGTGTCATCCCGCTCCGCGCCTGGGCGCCCACTCCCGCCGGGGTCAGATACAGCGTGCGCTCCACGGTCAGCTGCGGCGCGTTCAGAGCGAGCCGGGTGTGCGAGTTGCCCAGCCGTGCGCCGCGCAGGCTCAGCGAGACGCCGATCGTCGCGCTGCGCAGGCTCAGCTCGCCGTGCGACTCCAGCATCTCCGCCTGGAGGTCCTGCCCGACGGTCATCCCGTCGGCGGCGATCGAGCGGCCGCTGCGGTCCCGGTGCACGATCGCCTGGTTGAGCAGCAGGTCCGTACCGATCCGCGCGTCGGTGAGCCGTATGCCGCCCAGGAACCGGCACCTCGGCAGATGCAGATCGCCCTCGGTGTGCAGCCGGGCCGCCTCCAGACGCGGTACGGAGCAGTCCACCATCCGCAGGGTCGTGAAGCGCGTCTCCGGCAGCAGCACGTCCCGCTCGAAGCGGCAGCCGCGCAGTTCCCAGTACGGCACCACCGTGCCCCCGGCCAGGTCCAGCACGCCGCTGATCAGCACCCCGACGAGCTTCAGGGACGACACCCGCCCGGCCAGCGCGGGCGGACCGTCCAGCAGCAGCCAGCACACCACGCGCGCCCGGACCGTCCGCTCCGGTCCCCACGGATGACCTCCGTGCGGATCGTCGACGACCGTGTCACCGCTGCTCAGGTCGTACACGCTGCCGTTGCGGAAGGCCTGCCACATCCCTGCCTCCGCGGCGGTCAGGTCCTCCGGCGGCTCCGCGCCGCCCGGTCCCACCCCGTGGGTCACGGACCTCCCTCCCTCCTCACGTACTCGTCGGTTCATCCCTTCGTACAACCGGTGATGCCCGGTGCGGTGACATGTCGAACACGGAAAGTGAAGAGAATCTCGTCCATGTGCGCGGACCGTTACCGCGGGGGTTCCGTATCAGCCACTGGAACGCGCGGACGGCCCACCGGCCGGGTCTGAGAGAATTGAGCACGTGATCTCACGAATCGATCTGCGCGGCGACGCCCTCCCCGAGGGTTCCGCCCTGCGCGACCTGCTGCCCCGAGCCGACTTCGACGTCGCGGCCGCCCTCGAGAAGGTGCGGCCCCTCTGCGAGGACGTGCATCATCGGGGCGACGCGGCGCTGATCGACTTCGCCGAGCGGTTCGACGGCGTCCGGCTCGACCGGGTGCGTGTCCCGGCCGTCGCGCTCACACGCGCGCTGGAGGAACTGGACCCTGCCGTGCGCGCGGCCCTGGAGGAGTCCATCCGCCGCGCCCGGCTGGTCCACCGCGAGCAGCGCCGCACCACCCACACCACCCAGGTGGTGCCCGGGGGCACCGTCACCGAGAAGTGGGTCCCGGTCGACCGTGTGGGCCTGTACGCGCCGGGTGGCCGGTCCGTCTACCCGTCCTCCGTGATCATGAACGTCGTGCCCGCCCAGGAGGCCGGCGTCCCGTCCGTCGCGCTCGCCTCCCCGGCCCAGGCCGACTTCGGCGGCCTGCCGCACCCGACGATCCTCGCCGCATGCGCCCTGCTCGGCGTCGACGAGGTGTACGCCGCCGGTGGCGCCACCGCCGTCGCGATGTTCGCGTACGGCACCGAGTCCTGCCCGCCCGCGAACATGGTCACCGGCCCCGGGAACATCTGGGTCGCCGCCGCCAAGCGCTACTTCACCGGCCGTATCGGCATCGACGCCGAGGCCGGCCCGACCGAGATCGCGATCCTCGCGGACTCCACGGCCGACCCGGCGCACGTGGCCTCCGACCTGATCAGCCAGGCCGAGCACGACCCGCTGGCCGCCGCCGTCCTGGTCACCGACTCCGCGGAACTCGCGGACGCGGTGGAGAGGGAACTGAAGCCGCAGGTCGAGGCCAGCAAGCACATCGACGACCGGATCGTCCCGGCCCTCAAGGGCCGCCAGTCCGCGATCGTGCTGGTCGACGGCCTCGACGAGGGCCTGCGGGTCGTCGACGCCTACGGCGCCGAGCACCTGGAGATCCAGACCGCCGACGCCGCCGCGGTCGCCGACCGGGTGCGCAACGCGGGCGCGGTCTTCGTCGGCCCCTGGTCCCCGGTCTCCCTCGGCGACTACGCGGCCGGCTCCAACCACGTCCTGCCCACCGGCGGCTGCGCCTGTCACTCCTCGGGCCTGTCCGTGCAGTCCTTCCTGCGCGGCATCCACATCGTCGACTACACCGAGGACGCGCTGGCCGAGGTCGCGCACCACGTGGTGACGCTGGCGGAGGCGGAGGACCTGCCCGCGCACGGCGCGGCGATCAAGGCAAGGTTCGGGTGGAAGGTGCCTGAGAACACGTGAGCTTCGGAATCGACGATCTTCCCGTACGGGACGAGCTGCGCGGCAAGTCCCCCTACGGCGCGCCCCAACTGGACGTCCCCGTACGGCTGAACACCAACGAGAACCCCTACCCGCTGCCCGAGCCGCTGGTCGAGCGGATCACCGAGCGGGTCCGCGAAGCCGCCCGGAACCTCAACCGCTACCCCGACCGGGACGCCGTCGAACTGCGCACCGCGCTGGCCGCCTACCTGACGAAGACCGCCGGCCACCCGGTCGGCGTCGAGAACGTGTGGGCGGCCAACGGCTCCAACGAGGTCATCCAGCAACTGCTGCAGACCTTCGGCGGACCGGGCCGCACGGCGATCGGTTTCGAGCCGTCGTACTCGATGCACGGCCTCATCTCGCGCGGTACCGGCACCCGCTGGATCTCCGGACCGCGCAACGAGGACTTCACCATCGACCTCGCCGCCGCGGAGAAGGCGATTGCCGAGCACCGGCCCGACGTCGTCTTCGTCACCACCCCCAACAACCCCACCGGCAACGCGGTTCCCGCCGAGACGGTCCTCGCCCTGTACGAGGCCGCCCAGGCGGCGGGGCCGTCCATGGTGGTGGTCGACGAGGCCTACATCGAGTTCAGCCACGGCGGCTCGCTTCTGCCGCTGCTCGACGGACGCCCGAACCTGGTCGTCTCCCGCACCATGTCGAAGGCGTTCGGCGCGGCGGGACTGCGCCTCGGCTACCTGGCCGCGCACCCCGCGGTCGTCGACGCCGTCCAGCTGGTCCGGCTGCCGTACCACCTGTCGGCGATCACCCAGGCGACCGCGCTGGCCGCCCTGGAACACACCGACACGCTGCTGAAGTACGTCGAGCAGCTGAAGTCGGAGCGCGACCGGCTGGTCGCCGAACTGCGCGCCCTCGGCTACGACGTCACCGAGTCCGACGCGAACTTCGTCCAGTTCGGCAGGTTCGAGGACTCCCACGCCGCCTGGCGCGAGATCCTCGACCGGGGCGTCCTGGTCCGTGACAACGGCGTACCGGGATGGCTGCGGGTCACCGCGGGCACCCCGGCCGAAAACGACGCGTTCCTCGACGCGGTACGTGACTTCAAGAAGGAGCAGAGCGCATGACCCGCGTAGGACGCGTGGAACGCACCACCAAGGAAACGTCCGTCCTCGTCGAGATCGACCTCGACGGCACCGGCAAGACCCAGATCTCCACCGGGGTCGGCTTCTACGACCACATGCTCGACCAGCTCGGCCGGCACGGTCTGTTCGACCTGACCGTGAAGACCGAGGGCGACCTGCACATCGACTCCCACCACACCATCGAGGACACCGCCCTCGCGCTCGGTGCCGCCTTCAAGCAGGCGCTCGGCGACAAGGTGGGCATCCACCGCTTCGGCAACTGCACGGTCCCGCTGGACGAGTCCCTCGCCCAGGTCACCGTCGACCTGTCCGGCCGCCCCTACCTCGTGCACACCGAGCCCGAGAACATGGCGCCGATGATCGGCGCGTACGACGTGACGATGACCCGGCACATCCTGGAGTCCTTCGTCGCCCAGGCCCAGATCGCGCTGCACGTGCACGTGCCCTACGGCCGCAACGCGCACCACATCGTGGAATGCCAGTTCAAGGCGCTCGCCCGCGCCCTGCGCTACGCCTCCGAACGCGACCCCCGCGCGGCCGGCATCCTGCCCTCCACGAAGGGCGCGCTGTAGGTATGAACGGTCTGTCCACCGTCCTGATCGTCCTCGGCCTGTTCTTCGTCGGCGGGATCGTCTCCTTCGTCAAGCAGAAGATGCCCACGAGCCTCATCGTGCTGCTCTCGATCGGCGCCGCGATGTGTCTCGTCACGGGCCTCATGTGGCTGGAGGTGTGAGGATTTGAGCACCACCAAGAAGGTCGTGGTCTTCGACTACGGCTTCGGCAACGTCCGCTCGGCCGAGCGCGCCCTCGCCCGCGCGGGAGCCGACGTCGAGATCACCCGTGACTTCGACCGTGCCATGAACGCCGACGGGCTGCTCGTGCCCGGCGTCGGCGCCTTCGCCGCCTGCATGAGGGGCCTCAAGGAGGCGCGCGGTGACTGGATCGTCGACCGCAGGCTGTCCGGCGGCCGCCCGGTGATGGGGATCTGCGTCGGCATGCAGATCCTCTTCGCGCGGGGCATCGAGCACGGCGTGGAGAGCGAGGGCCTCGGCGAGTGGCCCGGCTCGGTCGAGCCGCTCCAGGCCGAGATCGTGCCCCACATGGGCTGGAACACCGTGGACGTCCCGGCCGGCTCCGGACTGTTCGCCGGCCTCGACGCGGACACCCGCTTCTACTTCGTGCACTCCTACGCCGTCCACGACTGGGCCCTCGAGTCCACGAACCCGGCGATGCGCGCCCCGCTGGTCACCTGGTCCACCCACGGCAAGCCCTTCGTGGCGGCTGTGGAGAACGGCGCCCTGTGGGCCACCCAGTTCCACCCCGAGAAGTCCGGCGACGCCGGTGCCCAGCTCCTCACCAACTGGATCGGAACCCTGTAGAAACATGGCCAAGCTCGAACTCCTCCCCGCCGTCGACGTCCGCGACGGCCAGGCCGTCCGCCTCGTGCACGGCGAGTCCGGGACGGAAACGTCGTACGGCTCCCCCCTGGAGGCCGCGCTCGCCTGGCAGCGCTCGGGTGCCGAGTGGCTGCACCTGGTCGACCTGGACGCCGCGTTCGGCACCGGCGACAACCGCGCGCTGATCGCCGAGGTCACCGGAGCGATGGACATCAAGGTCGAACTGTCCGGTGGCATCCGCGACGACGACACCCTCGCCGCCGCCCTCGCCACCGGCTGCACCCGCGTCAACCTCGGCACCGCCGCCCTGGAGACCCCCGAGTGGGTCGCCAAGGTCATCGCCGAGCACGGCGACAGGATCGCCGTCGGCCTCGACGTACGCGGCACCACCCTGCGCGGCCGCGGCTGGACCCGCGACGGCGGAGACCTCTACGAGACGCTGGAGCGTCTCAACAAGGAGGGCTGCGCCCGCTACGTGGTCACCGACATCGCCAAGGACGGCACCCTCCAGGGACCCAATCTGGAGCTGCTGGAGAACGTCTGCGCCGCCACCGACCGCCCGGTGGTCGCCTCCGGCGGGGTCTCCTCCCTGGACGACCTGCGCGCCATCGCCCGGCTCGTCCCGCTCGGCGTCGAGGGCTCCATCGTCGGCAAGGCCCTCTACGCCAAGGCGTTCACCCTGGAAGAGGCCCTTCAGGTCACGAAGGACACGTCGCGATGACATCCGGGGCCGTACGGCGCGTGCAGAGCGGGAGCCCCTGGGAGGAGTCCCTCGGCTTCGCGCGCGCCGTGGCGGCGGGCGACCGCGTCCTGGTGGCGGGCACGACCGCGTTCCGCGGCGACATGCTGTACGGGGACGGGGACCCGTACGAACAGGCCAAGGTGGCCTTCACCATCGCGCTGGAGGCGATCGCCGAGTTCGGGCTCGGTATCGAGTCAGTGATCCGCACACGCGTTCATCTCGCCCACGCGCGGGACATCGACGCCGCCGGGCGCGCGCACAAGGAGCTGTTCGACGCGGTGCGCCCGGTCACCACCCTGCTGGTGGTCGAGGGCTTCGTCGACTCGCGCGTCCTGGTCTCAGTGGAACTCGAAGCATTCAGAGGAGCCGTGGATTCATGACCCTGGCGGTCCGAGTCATCCCCTGCCTGGACGTGGACAACGGCCGGGTCGTCAAGGGTGTGAACTTCCAGAACCTGCGGGACGCGGGCGATCCCGTCGAAATGGCCAAGGTGTACGACGCCGAGGGTGCCGACGAGCTGACGTTCCTGGACATCACCGCCTCGTCCGGCGACCGTGAGACGACCTACGACGTGGTGCGCCGCACCGCCGAGCAGGTGTTCATCCCGCTGACGGTGGGCGGCGGCGTCCGCACCGCCGACGACGTGAACAAGCTGCTCCGCGCGGGCGCCGACAAGGTCGGTGTCAACACCGCCGCCATCGCCCGCCCCGAGCTCATCCGCGAGATCGCCGAGCGTTTCGGCCGGCAGGTCCTGGTGCTCTCGGTGGACGCCCGCCGTACCGAGGCCGGGTCCTTCGAGGTGACCACGCACGGCGGCCGGCGCGGCACCGGCATCGACGCCGTGGAGTGGGCGCACCGCGCCGCCGAGCTGGGTGCGGGCGAGATCCTGCTGAACTCCATGGACGCCGACGGCACCAAGGACGGCTACGACCTGGAGATGATCACCGCCGTCCGGAAGCACGTCACCGTCCCGGTGATCGCCTCCGGTGGCGCCGGAAAGCTCGGTGACTTCCCGCCCGCCGTCGCGGCCGGCGCGGACGCGGTGCTGGCCGCCTCGGTCTTCCACTTCGGTGACCTGCGCATCGGCCAGGTCAAGGACACACTGCGCGGAGCCGGCCACCCCGTGCGGTGAGGCTCAGCCCGTCGGCTGTGCCAGCTGGATGAGGTTGCCGACCGTGTCGTCCAGGACGGCGGAGATCACCGGGCCCTGCTCCCGCGGGTCATGGACGAAGTGGACACCCTCCCCGCGCAGCCGCTCGTACTCCGCGCGGAGGTCGTCCACGGAGAAGACGATCGCCGGCAGTCCCGCCTCCCGTACCGCCCGGCGGTACGGCTCGGCGATGGATCCCTGCCCGGGCTCCAGCAGCAGCTCCAGATCCCGCTGGGCGCCCTCGCGCGCGCCCACGGTGACGAACAGCGCACCGTCGCCCATATCCATGTGGGTGCGCGTCTCGAAACCGAGGACATCGGTGTAGAAGGCGTGCGCCTTCGCCACGTCGTCCACGTACACGCTGGTCATGGCCACTTTGATCACGAGCTGCGCCTTTCGGGTACGGATCAGATGCCGAGCTGCCTGGTCTCCCGCACCTTCGCGATCGCGTTCTCGTCGCCGTCCAGCTCGACCCTGGCCGCGCTCTGCCGCCCGTAGGCGAACAGCACCAGCTCGGACGGCTCCCCGGTCACCGTGACCACGGGCGCGCCGCGGTGGGCCACCACCGTCTGCCCGTCCGGACGGCGCAGCACCAGGCCCGTCGGAACCCCGCGGCCCATCAGCCGCGCGGAACGCTCGAGCCGCGACCACAGTGCGTCCTGGAACACCGGGTCCAGCTCGCGCGGCGTCCACTCGGGCTGGGCGCGGCGGACGTCCTCGGTATGGACGTAGAACTCGACGATGTTCGACAACTCGTCGACCTGCTTGAGGGAGAAGGGCGAGAAGCGCGGGGGGCCGGTACGGATGAGCTGGATCAGCTCCTCGTACGGCTTGGCGGTGAACTCCGCCATCACCCGCTCCAGACGTGGCGCGAGCTGTTTCACCAGCATGCCGCCGGCCGCGTCGGGGCGGCGTTCGCGCACCACCACGTGGGCGGCGAGATCCCGGGTCGTCCAGCCCTCGCACAGAGTGGGGGCCTCCGCGCCCGTGGTCTCCAGCAGATCGGCCAGAAGGAGTCGTTCACGCTTCGCATGGGTCGACATGCAAGCCAGCCTACGACCAGCCGGAGGGTCCGCCCAGTGGACAGCCGCGCGGACGCGATCGCTCCGCGCGGCACAATGGTCCGCATGACCAGCATGTCCCGGCCCAGCCGCCTCGCCCCGGAGATCGCCGCGCGGCTCAAGCACAGCGCCGACGGCCTCCTGCCCGCCATCGCCCAGCAGTACGACACCGGGGAGGTGCTGATGCTGGGCTGGATGGATGACGAGGCGCTGCATCGCACGCTGACCACCGGCCGCTGCACCTACTGGTCGCGCAGCCGCCAGGAGTACTGGGTCAAGGGCGACACCTCCGGCCACGTCCAGTGGGTCAGGTCGGTCGCCCTGGACTGCGACGCCGACACCGTGCTGGTCAAGGTCGACCAGGTCGGCGCGGCCTGCCACACCGGCGCGCGGACCTGCTTCGACGCCGACGTGCTGGTGGCGGACGCTCCCGCCGCGGATCAGTAAGGTCTGCCGCCATGGACCTCGAGACCTTCCGCAAGCTCGCCACCGACCGCCGGGTCGTCCCGGTCACCCGCAAGCTCCTCGCCGACGGCGACACCCCGGTCGCGCTCTACCGCAAGCTGGCCGGCGAGCGCCCGGGTACTTTTCTGCTCGAGTCCGCAGAGAACGGCCGCTCCTGGTCCCGCTACTCCTTCGTCGGCGTCCGCAGCGCCGCCACCCTCACCGAACGAAACGGACGGGCGCACTGGGAGGGCACCCCGCCCGTGGGCGTCTCCGCCGGCGGCGACCCGCTCGGCGTCCTGCGCGCCACCCTGGAGGCCCTGCACACCCCGCGTGACCTCGCCGACGACCTGGGTCTGCCACCCTTCACCGGCGGCATGGTCGGCTACCTCGGCTACGACATCGTGCGCCGCCTGGAGAAGATCGGCCCCGGGGAGCGGGACGATCTTGAGCTGCCCGAGCTGACCATGCTGCTCACCAGCGACCTCGCCGTCATGGACCACTGGGAGGGCGCCGTCTGGTTGATCGCCAACGCGATCAACCACAACGATCTGGAGACCGGCGTCGACGAGGCCTACGCCGACGCCGTGGCGCGGCTCGACGCCATGGAGGCCGACCTCACCCGGGCGGTGGCCCAGCCGCCCGCCGTGCTGCCGCCCTCCGAGCTGCCCGAGTACACCGCCCTGTGGGGCGGCCCGGACTTCCAGCTGGCGGTGGAGGACGTCAAGGAACGCATCCGCGCGGGCGAGGCCTTCCAGGTCGTTCCCTCCCAGCGGTTCGAGACCCCGTGCACGGCGAGCGCTCTCGACGTCTACCGGGTGCTGCGGGCCACCAACCCCTCGCCGTACATGTACCTGTTCCGCTTCGACGGCTTCGACGTGGCCGGTTCCTCCCCCGAGGCCCTGGTGAAGGTCGAGGACGGCCAGGCCATGGTCCACCCCATCGCCGGCACCCGGCACCGCGGCGCCACCCCGCGGGAGGACCAGGCCCTCGCCGACGAACTGCTCGCCGACCCCAAGGAGCGCGCCGAGCACCTCATGCTCGTCGACCTGGGCCGCAACGACCTCGGACGGGTCTGCGAACCCGGCTCCGTCGAGGTCGTCGACTTCATGTCCGTCGAGCGCTACTCGCACGTCATGCACATCGTCTCGACGGTCACCGGCCGGGTCACCGGCGACCGCACCGCCTTCGACGTACTCACCGCCTGCTTCCCTGCCGGCACGCTCTCCGGCGCGCCCAAGCCCCGTGCGATGCAGATCATCGACGAACTCGAACCGTCCCGGCGCGGACTGTACGGCGGCTGCGTCGGCTACCTGGACTTCGCCGGCGACTCCGACACGGCCATCGCCATCCGTACCGCCCTGCTGCGGGACGGCACCGCGTACGTCCAGGCCGGAGCCGGGATCGTGGCCGATTCGGACCCGGTCGCCGAGGACACCGAGTGCCGCAACAAGGCGGCGGCGGTGCTGCGCGCGGTGCACACGGCGAACCGGCTGGGGAGGGCCTGAGGCCTCCGGGACGAACCCCCGGGTGTCGGTTCGCCCGGGGTTCGCGCGATAGTGGACGTCGTGACTGCTGTACCTACCCCCCGTTCCGAGTCCGCCGGCTCCGCCCGGACCGGCCGCCTCAGCCTCGCCGTCGCCCTGCTGTGCGGCGCCCTCGGCGCGGCCGTGGTGCTGCTCGCCACCCGGCAGCAGTGGTCGGAGGGCACCATCACGGTGGCCGGCGGCCCGTTCCCCCTCACCGCCAAGGGCAGCGACGTCACCGGGGTCCCGGCCGCCCTGGCCGTTGTCGGGCTGGCCGCACTCGTCGCCGTCTTCGCCGTCCGCCGGGCCGGCCGCCTCGCCGTCGCCGCGCTGCTCGCCCTCTCCGGGGCGGGCACGATCACGGCGGCGCTGCTCGGGGCGTCGGACCGTACGGCGCTCAACGAGCAGGCCGCGCAGGTGTCCGGCGACACGTCGGCGACGGTCGACGCCCTCAGCCACACGGCGTGGCCGTACGTCGCCGCAGCGGGTGGAGCACTGCTGTTGGTGGCGGGGCTGCTGGCGCTCCGGTACGGGCGGCTGTGGCCGGCGATGTCGGGCCGCTACGAGCGGGGCGGGGCGGCGGCCCGGCCACGCCGTGAGGCGCCGCCGGTCGACCCGGACCGTCCGGAGGACCTCTGGAAGGCGCTCGACCGGGGCGAGGACCCTACCGGGGCATGACTGTGCTGTGGGCCGGGGGGAGGCTGCGCGGCCCGGCGTCCGCCGGGTGCCGTCGCGCCCACCCTCCCCACTCCCACCCTCCCCACTCCCGGCTTCGCTCGAGCGGCTTCGCTCGAGCGGGGGGACCACGATCGCCCCGGCGGCACGAGTGCCCGCGGCCGGCGTACCTGTCCGGTACCCCCGATCACCCGGGACCGGGTCGTGCGGGATGATGGTGGGGAGCGCCCCGCTCAGACACGTACACAGCAACGAGGAGCAAGCAATGGCGGGCAGCAACCACGGTCACACCCCGGCCGCCTGGACCGGTGTCATCATCGCCTTCATCGGTTTCTGCGCGGCGGGTGCGTTCATGGTGATGAACCAGCCCGTGGGGTTCTGGGCAAGCATCGGCGTCATCCTCCTCGGCGGTCTCGTCGGCGCCGTCATGCGCGCGATGGGCATGGGCCAGCCGAAGCGCGACCACCCCGTGCACGAGGTCACCGGCGACCGCACACCGGCCGGCGCCGAGCGCTGAGCACCACCCGGCACCCAGGACAGGGGCGGTGGCCCGCACGGCGGAGCCGGAACCGCCCCTGACCCGCTTTCGGGGCACAATGCACCACGTGAACGCTCCCAGCCCCAGCGTGCCCCGCAACAGGACGACCCGGCTGGCCGTCCCCGCCGGGATGCTCGCCGCCGTCGCCGGCGCCTTCGTCTACGTCGGGGCCGTGGACCCCAACGAGCCCGGCCACTACCCCGTCTGTCCGCTGCTGCACCTCACCGGTCTGTACTGCCCCGGCTGCGGCGGACTGCGCAGCGCGCACGCCGTCGCCCACGGCGACCTCCTAACAGCGCTCCAGGCCAACGCGCCCGCCGTCCTCGGCTACGCGGGCTTCGCCGTGCTGTGGACCGTCTGGGTGGTCCGCGCGGCACGTGGCGGACCACCCCCGAGGATCGATCCGCCGCCGGTGCTGCTGTGGTCCCTGGGCACGTTGCTGCTGGTCTTCACCGTTGTCCGGAACCTGCCGTTCGGCGGCTGGCTGCATCCTTGACCCATGGCGGGCGTCCAGGACGGGACCTCCCGCCCGGGCCGTGCGAAGCTGGTCCGAGGGCGGGCGAGGGACCGGCGCCGACCGGATGTGAGGCATACGCCCTGCTCCGGATACCATCGCAGTGACCATCGAAGACCGACCGCAAGGAAGGGGGCCGCTCGCGTGAGTGTGCTCGACGAGATCATCGACGGAGTCCGTGCCGACCTCGCGGAGCGGCAGGCGCGCGTCAGCCTCGACGAGCTCAAGGAACGCGCGGCGAAGGCCCCCGCGGCCAAGGACGGCGTGGCCGCCCTGCGCGGCGACGGCGTCAAGGTGATCTGCGAGGTCAAGCGCTCCAGCCCGTCCAAGGGCGCGCTGGCCGCGATCGCCGACCCCGCCGCACTCGCCGCCGACTACGAGGCGGGGGGCGCCGCCGTCATCTCCGTCCTCACCGAGGAGCGCCGGTTCGGCGGCTCGCTGGCCGACCTGGAGGCCGTCCGTGCGCGCGTGGACATCCCCGTGCTGCGCAAGGACTTCATCGTCACGTCGTACCAGCTCTGGGAAGCCCGCGCGTACGGCGCCGACCTGGCGCTGCTGATCGTGGCGGCCCTGGACCAGCCGGCCCTGGAGTCGCTGATCGAGCGCGCGGAGTCCATGGGGCTCACGCCGCTCGTCGAGGTCCACGACGAGGACGAGGTGGAGCGCGCGGTGGACGCGGGAGCCAGGGTCATCGGCATCAACGCGCGCAACCTCAAGACCCTCGAGGTCGACCGCGGCACCTTCGAGCGGGTCGCCCCCGAGGTCCCCGCCCACCTGGTCAGGGTCGCCGAGTCCGGGGTCCGCGGCCCGCACGACCTCATCGCCTACGCCAACGCGGGCGCCGACGCCGTTCTGGTCGGCGAATCGCTGGTCACCGGCAAGGACCCGAAGACGGCCGTCTCCGACCTGGTGGCAGCGGGCGAACACCCGGCACTCCGCCACGGCCGTGGCTGACACCGCCGGTAGGCTGGCCCGATGACCCCCTCGCCGACCCCGGCCGCCCGGGACCCGTACGCCCGCCTCGCGCGCGGCTGCAGGCCCCGAGGCTGCCGCGCGCCCGCCCGCCGGGTGCACGGCCGCAGGGTCCGCTACGTCATCGGCGACGAACCCGGGCAGGTCAACGGCATGCGATGGCAGCACCGTGCCTTTCACGGGCGCGGGGAACTGCGCGACCAGCCACGCACGGCCTGAAGCAGGCCGACAACCCCCGCTCCCACGGCGAAGAGTGCCCAACACAAACTCACCGTGAGGTACACGCATGCCCAGCACCTTCTTCATCCCCGACCCGGAGGGTCAGACCCCGAATCCCGAAGGCTACTTCGGCGCTTTCGGCGGCAAGTTCATCCCGGAGGCCCTGGTCGCGGCAGTCGACGAGGTGGCCGTCGAGTACGACAAGGCCAAGTCCGACCCCGAGTTCGCCCGGGAGCTCGACGATCTCCTGGCCCACTACACGGGCCGTCCCTCCGCCCTGACGGAGGTCCCCCGTTTCGCCGAACACGCCGGCGGAGCCACGGTCTTCCTCAAGCGCGAGGACCTGAACCACACCGGCTCGCACAAGATCAACAATGTGCTCGGCCAGGCCCTGCTCACCAAGCGCATGGGCAAGACCCGCGTCATCGCCGAGACCGGCGCCGGTCAGCACGGCGTGGCCACCGCCACCGCCTGCGCCCTCTTCGGCCTCGACTGCACGATCTACATGGGCGAGATCGACACGCGGCGCCAGGCTCTCAACGTGGCCCGGATGCGCATGCTCGGCGCCGAGGTCGTCGCCGTGAAGTCCGGGAGCCGCACCCTGAAGGACGCCATCAACGAGGCGTTCCGCGACTGGGTCGCCAACGTGGACCGCACCCACTACCTGTTCGGCACGGTCGCCGGCCCCCACCCGTTCCCGGCGATGGTCCGCGACTTCCACCGCGTCATCGGGGTCGAGGCCCGCCGCCAGCTCCTGGAGCGCGCCGGACGGCTGCCCGACGCGGCGATCGCCTGTGTCGGCGGCGGTTCCAACGCCATCGGCCTCTTCCACGCCTTCATTCCGGACACCGGCGTACGCCTCATCGGCTGCGAGCCCGCCGGACACGGCATCGAGACCGGTGAGCACGCGGCCACCCTCACCGCGGGCGAGCCCGGCATCCTGCACGGCTCCCGCTCCTACGTGCTCCAGGACGACGAGGGCCAGATCACCGAGCCGTACTCCATCTCGGCCGGACTGGACTACCCGGGCATCGGTCCCGAGCACTCCCACCTCAAGGACAGCGGCCGCGGCGAGTACCGCGCGGTCACCGACGACGCCGCCATGCAGGCCCTGCGCCTGCTGTCCCGCACCGAGGGCATCATCCCGGCCATCGAGAGCGCCCACGCGCTGGCCGGCGCCCTGGAGGTCGGCAAGGAGCTGGGCAGGGACGGGCTGATCGTCGTCAACCTGTCCGGGCGCGGCGACAAGGACATGGACACCGCCGCCCGCTACTTCGGGCTGTACGACACCGATGCCGAGGTCGCCGCCGACGCGGCCGGCACCGCCGAGATCGAGGGGGACGCCAAGTGAGCGGGAACGTGCGGCTGCTGAACGACACCCTCGCCGCGGCGAAGTCCGAGGGCCGCTCCGCCCTCATCGCCTACCTCCCGGCCGGGTTCCCGACCGTGGATGGCGGCATCGAGGCCATCAAGGCGGCCCTGGAGGGTGGCGCCGACGTCGTCGAGGTGGGTCTGCCGCACAGCGACCCCGTCCTGGACGGCCCGGTCATCCAGACCGCCGACGACATCGCCCTGCGCGGCGGCGTGAAGATCGCCGACGTGATGCGCACGGTCCGCGAGGCGCACGCGGCCACCGGCAAGCCGATCCTCGTCATGACCTACTGGAACCCCATCGACCGCTACGGCGTCGAGCGGTTCACCGCCGAGCTCGCCGAGGCGGGCGGCGCCGGGTGCATCCTGCCCGACCTGCCGGTCCAGGAGTCGTCGCTGTGGCGGGAGCACGCGGAGAAGCACGGGCTCGCCACCGTCTTCGTGGTCGCGCCCAGCAGCAGGGACGGGCGGCTCGCCGAGATCACCGCGGCCGGCAGCGGCTTCGTCTACGCCGCCTCCCTGATGGGCGTCACCGGCACCCGTGAGTCGGTCGGCGCGCAGGCCGAGGACCTGGTGCGGCGCACCCGCGCCACCACCGACATCCCGGTCTGTGTCGGCCTGGGCGTCTCCAACCCCGCCCAGGCCGCCGAGGTCGCCCGCTTCGCCGACGGCGTGATCGTCGGCTCGGCCTTCGTCAAGCGGATGCTGGACGCCCCCGACGACGCGGCCGGCGTCGAGGCCGTCCGCGCGCTCGCCGGCGAGCTGGCCAAGGGCGTGCGTGCCCGAGCCTGACCGGGAACGTATCCGCAGGTAGTCATACGGGTCCCTCGTACGGGTGGACCTGGGACCGGGGAGGCGCTGTGCGCCTCCCCGGTTCGTTCTGCGGGGTGTGAGCGAGAAGAAGCGAGAGGGAAAGCGCACCGCCCGGGAGCGGATGGCGGTCGAGCGCGAGAAGCAGAAGGCGGCGGAGAAGCGACGGCGCGCCCTGATCGTGGGGGCGAGCGTGGTCTGTGTCCTGGGGCTCGCGGCGGTGATCGGTGTCGTCGCCGCCAACTCCGGCGGCGGCGACACGGAGAGCGACTCGGCGGGCCCGGTCGTGGCGCCCTCGGGCGCCCTCGGTGAGGACGGCACCGCCATCCCGGTCGGGAAGCCTGATGCCAAGGCGACGCTCACGGTGTGGGAGGACTTCCGCTGCCCGGCCTGCAAGACCTTCGAGCAGGTCTACAGCCCCACCATCCACGAGCTCACGGACGCCGGCCAACTGAAGGTGGAGTACCACCTGGTCACGCTGATCGACGGCGGCATGGGCGGCACCGGCTCGCGCAACGCGGCCAACGCCGCGGCCTGCGCCCAGGACGCCGGGAAGTTCACCGCGTACCACGACATGCTGTTCGAGAACCAGCCGATGGAGAGCGACGACGCCTTCGCCGACAAGGGCCGGCTGATCGACCTGGCCGGCAAGGTCGAAGGGCTGGACACCCCCGCCTTCCGCACCTGTGTCGAGGACGGCACGCACAACAGCTGGGTCGCCAAGTCCCACGAAGCGTTCGAAAAGGGCGGCTTCAGCGGCACGCCGACCGTGCTGTTCGACGGCAAGAACATCTACGCGGACCGCTCGATGACCCCTGAAAAGCTCAAGCAGATGGTCGGGGAGGCGAACAAGGGGTAGCGCCGTTCCCCAGGGAACTCCGGCGCTCCTGTTATGGAGCCGTTGCCGGGCCGCCCACCGCGCGGCCGGTCCGGCACGGTAGCGTCGACCTTGCCATGGAACTTGCCTACATTCCCAGCCCGTCGAGCGGGGTGCTGTATCTCGGCCCCGTTCCGCTGCGCGGCTACGCGTTCTGCATCATCATCGGCGTCTTCGTTGCCGTCTGGCTCGGCAACAAGCGCTGGGTCGCCCGGGGCGGGCGGACCGGCACGGTGGCCGACATCGCTGTATGGGCCGTGCCCTTCGGCCTGATCGGCGGTCGGCTCTACCACGTGATCACGGATTACCAGCTGTACTTCAGCGAGGGCCGTGACTGGGTGGACGCCTTCAAGATCTGGGAGGGCGGCCTCGGCATCTGGGGCGCGATCGCCTTCGGTGCGCTGGGCGCCTGGATCGGCTGCCGCCGGCGGGGCATCGCGCTGCCCGCCTACGCCGACGCCGTCGCGCCGGGTATCGCCTTCGCGCAGGCGATCGGCCGCTGGGGCAACTGGTTCAACCAGGAGCTGTACGGCCGGTCCACGGATCTGCCGTGGGCGGTGGAGATCACGTCCTCCTCCGACGGACGGGTACCGGGCACGTACCACCCTACGTTCCTGTACGAGTCGCTGTGGTGCATCGGAGTGGCGCTGCTGGTGATCTGGGCGGACCGCCGTTTCAAGCTCGGGCACGGGCGGGCGTTCGCGCTGTACGTCGCCGCGTACTGCGCGGGGCGGTTCTGGATCGAGTACATGCGGGTCGACGAGGCGCATGAGATTCTCGGCCTGCGGCTGAACAACTGGACCTCCATTCTGGTGTTCCTGCTTGCGGTGCTGTACATCGTGCTGTCCGTGCGGAAGCGGCCGGGGCGGGAGGACGTGGTCGAGCCGGGGGCCTCCGACGGGGATGACGCCGGGGAGGCCGGGGAGAAGGGTGAGGACGCTTCTCCTGCGGAGGAGGATGCGGCTGACGCCGGCAAGGATTCGGAGGGTCCTGAGGGTCCTGAGGGTTCCGAGGGCTCCGAGGGCTCCGAGTCCGATGAGGACTCCAAGGACGGGGCTGGGTCGGCGAAGAAGGGCTGACCGCCTGTTGTACGACGTGAGGGCGCTCGGGTCTTCCGGGCGCCCTTGGTGTGTGCGGGGCGGGGGGGTGGTGCGCGGCCCGGCGTTTGCGGGGTGCCGTCGCGCCCACCCGTGCCGCCCCAGCGGCACGATTGCCCGCGGCCTGCGGCCTGCGGCCTGCGGCCTGCGGCCTGCGGCCTGCGGCCTGCGGCCTGCGGCCTGCGGCCTGCGGCCTGCGGCCTGCGGCCTGCGGCCCGCGGCTCGTGGGTCGTGGTTAAGGGCTGCGGGCGAGGGAGAGGGTGCGGTGGGCCGCTGTGACGACTGCCGTGTCGATGAAGGAGCCGTCGGGGAGAGCCTGGGCGCCTTGGGCCGTGGCTGCTGCCTTGATGATCGTTTCGGCTTGTTCGATCTCCTGCTCCGTGGGGCGGTAGGCCCGCCTGATGACCGGGAGCTGACGGGGGTGGATCGCGGCCCGGCCCAGAAAACCCAGGGCGCGGCCTCGGAGGCAGGAGGCCATCAGACCGTCCAGGTCCCGGGTGTCCGGGTGGACGGACTGGGTGGGCGGGGGCAGCCCCGCCGCCCGCGCGGCGACGACCACCCGGGAGCGGGACCAGTCGAGGCCGGCGTCGTCGCGTACGCCCAGATCGGCCCGTAGGTCCGCCTCTCCGATGGCGATACCGCGCAGGGACGGGTGGGCGGTGGCCACCGCGTGGGCGCGCTCGATGCCGAGGGCCGTCTCCAGGAGGGCGTACAGGGGCGGTACGCCGCCGCCGGCCGACACCACCCGGCGCGCGACGCGTACGACGTCGGACGCGGACGACACCTTCGGCAGCCGCAGGCCGGACAGGCCGGGGGCCGGGGCGACGGCCGCGAGGTCGGCGCGCGCCCAGGGACCGGACAGGGCGTTGACCCGGACGTGGACCGGGACCGGCTGGGGATCGTGCAGCAGCTCGGCGGTGGCCGACCGGGCGTAGGCCTTGCGGTCGGGGGCCACCGCGTCCTCCAGGTCGATCACCACGACGTCGGCCCCCGAGGTGAGCGCCTTCGCGACCACGGAGGGACGGTCGCCGGGTGCGTAGAGACAGGTCAGCGGGAAGCCTGTCACAGGGCGCCCTCCGCGCGCAGCTCCGCGAGGTCGTCGGAGGTGAGGCCCAGCTCGGTCAGGACCTCCTCGGTGTCCGCGCCGTGCGGGCGGCCCGCCCAGCGGATCGCGCCCGGAGTGGAGGAGAGCCGGAAGAGGACGTTCTGCATGCGCAGTGGGCCCAGCTCGGGATCGTCGACCGTGGTGATCGTGTCCAGGGCCTGGTACTGCGGGTCCGCCATGACGTCCCGTACGTCCTGGACGGGGGCGACGGCCGCCTCCGCCTTCTCGAAGGCCGCCAGGACGTCGGCGCGGGTGTTCCGGCCGATCCAGCCGCCGACCGCCTCGTCCAGGATGTCCGCGTGCCGGGCCCGGTCCTCGCCGGTGGCGAACCAGGGCTCGTCGATCAGGTCCGGCCGGCCCACCAGCACCATCACCCGCTCGGCGATCGACTGGGCCGAGGTGGAGACCGCGACCCAGGTGCCGTCGGCGGTGAGGTAGGTGCCCCGCGGGGCGTTGTTCTGGGAGCGGTTGCCGGTGCGGGGCTGGATGTGGCCGAGCTGGTCGTACCAGGTGGGCTGCGGGCCGAGCGCGGTCAGGATCGGTTCGATCAGGGCCATGTCGACGACCTGGCCCGCTCCCGTGCGGTCGCGGGCGGCGAGGGCGGTCATGATCGCGTACGCCGTGGTCAGGCCCGCGATGGAGTCCGCCAGGCCGAACGGCGGCAGGGTCGGCGGGGCGTCCGGTTCGCCGGTGATCGCGGCGAAGCCGCTCATCGCCTCGGCGAGGGTGCCGAAGCCCGGGCGGTGCGCGTACGGGCCGAACTGGCCGAACCCGGTGACCCGGGCCAGGACCAGGCGGGGGTTGACGGCGGACAGTTCGGGCCAGCCCAGGTCCCACTTCTCCAGGGTGCCCGGGCGGAAGTTCTCGATGACGACGTCGGCGGCCCCGGCCAGGCGCAGGAGGGTGGCCCGGCCGCCGGGTCTGGACAGGTCCAGGGTGATGGTGCGCTTGTTGCGGCCGAGCACCTTCCACCACAGGCCGATGCCGTTCTTCGACGGGCCGTGGCCACGGCAGGGGTCCGGTTTCGTCGGATGCTCGACCTTCACGACCTCCGCGCCGAAGTCGCCGAGCAGGGTCGCGGCGAGGGGGCCGGCGAAGAGGGTGGCCAGGTCCAGGACGCGCAGGCCGGTCAGCGGGGGAGCGGTGGGGGCGGGCACGGGCGGTGGTGCGGCGGTGGTGGTGGGGTCGGAGGGCGTCATGGGCGGGAGGCCTCCAGGTGAGTCAGCCGGGCCAGGGTGTCGAATCCGGTGCCGTTGAAGTCGCCGACGGAGGTGGCCAGGCGGTTCTTCAGCGGGGCAGTCCAGCGTGCGGGCAGGGCGTGGGGCGTCCCCGTGAGCAGGCCGGCGATGCTGCCGGCGGTGGCGCCGTTGGAGTCGGTGTCCCAGCCGCCGGAGACCGCGCGGCAGATGGAGCCGGTGAAGTCGCCGTCGGCGTGGGTGAGGGCGGCGGCGGTCAGGGCGGTGTTGGGGACGGCGTGCACCCAGTGGTGGGTGGCGGCGTAGGTGGCGTGCAAGAGGTCGACGACGGTGGTGAAGTCGCTGTGCTCGTGGGCCAGTTGGATGGACCGGCGGACGGCCCGGGCGAGGCGGGAGCCGGGCGGGACGACGGTGAGACCGGTGCGTAGGCACGCGTGGATGTCGTGGTCGCCCGTGGCGGCGGTGGCGATCACGGCGGCGGTGAACATCGCGGCGTAGACGCCGTTGGCGGTGTGCGTGAGGGTCGCGTCGCGGTGTGCCTGTTCGGCGGCGGCGGCCGGGTCGCCGGGGTTGGTCCAGCCGTGCATGTCCGCGCGGATCAGGGCGCCGATCCACTCACGGAAGGGGTTGTGGTGGCGGGCGGTCAGTGGGGGTTCCAGGCCGCTGAGGAGGTTGCGGTAGGCGACGCGTTCGGCGGTGAAGGCGCGGCCGGCGGGGAGTTCGTCCAGCCAGACGCGGGCCACGTCGGTGGTGGTGAAGGTGCGGCCGTGGCGCTGGAGGAGGAGCAGGGCGAGGAGGGGGTGGTCGAGGTCGTCGTCCTCGGGCATGCCGTCGATGTTCTCGGCGAGGGAGGTCGTCGCGGAGCGGCGGTTCCAGGGGTGCCGGGTGAGGAGGTCCCGGGGGACGCCGTGGGCGGTGAAGTAGGTCGTCAGGGGCCAGTTGCCGGTGGCCTGGGCCAGGTGCCGGATGGCGGTGAGGGGGAGTTTCTCCACCGGTTTGCCCAGGAGGCAGCCGACTGCTCTGCCGAGCCATGCTGCTTCCAGGCGCGCGGGGTGGGGTGCTCGGGGGTGGGGTGCGCGGCCCGGCGTCCGCGGGGTGCCTTCCCCGCTCTCGGCTGCGCTCGAGCGGGAGGCACTCACACCGCCCACCCGTGCCGCCCCCGGGGGTGTCTCCCAGGCCCTTGAGGCACTGGGGGAGGCACGACCGCCCGCAGGAAGCGGCGCGTGGCTGCCCGCGGAGAGGGGCGGGTGGCCGTCTGCGGGGGGCGGCGGCCAGTCGGGGCAGAGGGACTTGAGGGTGGGGAGGTCGGTTGGCTCGTGTGCCGTCAGGGTGCTGGGGAGGTCGGAGAGTTCGTCCAGGAGGTCGGTGGCCAGGAGGCGGAGGCAGGGCGGGGCCGGGGTGGGGGAGGCGCCCGCCGTCAGGGGGGCTTCGGGGCCGCCTGCCGCGCGCCAGCGGGCGGCGACGGCCGAGGCTTCGCGGCCGTCCTGGGACGCCTGGCGCAGTTCGTGGCCGATCAGGTCCTCCGGCTGGACCCAGGTCAGTCGGAGCAACCCGGGCCTCCCAGTTCCGCGAACGCCTGCTCGTGGGCGCGGCGGCGGTCCACGTCGCGCGCGAAGATCTCGCGGGTCACCCCGGTCAGCGTGACCGCCGGTTCCCCCATGTCGAGCCGGCTGGCCTCCGCCACCGTCTTGGACCAGTCCTGGGGGACGGGCGAGCCGAGGGCGCCGGTCACGGCGCCGGCCATCGTGGCGATCGAGTCGCAGTCGCGGCCGTAGTTCACCGCGCCCAGCACCGCGTGCCGGAAGTCGCCTCCCGCCACCACCACCATGCCCAGCGCGACCGGGAGTTCCTCGATGGCGTGCAGCCGGGACGGACGGCGGGCGCCCAGGGAGGGGGAGCGGTAGTCGGGGCCCACGGTGTCGTACGGAGCCACCGCCTCCCGCAGCGGACGCAGCGCCGACTCGACGTCCGTGTGCCGGGCCGCCTCTTCGCAGACCCGCTCGACCGCCTCCCGCGTGCCGTCCTTCGCCAGGGACAGGCACGCGGCGACCACCGAGTCGGCCGTCGCGCCCGGTGCGCAGGCCGCCGCCACCGCCGCCGCGAAGACCCCGGCCGCCTCCCTGCCGTACGACGACTGATGGGCTCCCGCGACGTCCAGCGCCTCGGCGTAGGCGGCGGCCGGGTGGGCGGCGTTGACCAGTCCGACCGGGGCCATGTACATCGCGGCCCCGCAGTTGACGATGTTGCCGGTGCCCGCTTCCCGCGGGTCGAGGTGACCGTAGTGCAGTCGGGCCACGAGCCACTTCTCGGCGAGGAAGATCCGGTGCAGAGGGATCGCCTCCGCCTCCAGTTCCGGGATCCAGCGCGGGTTCGTCATCAGGTCGGGGACCAGATGGTCGGCGACGGCGTAGGCGTCCAGGTGGTCGCGGACCGTCGCGTACACCCGTACCAGCGCGTGGGTCATCAGGGTGTCGTCGGTGACGTGGCCGTCACCCTTGTGGTAGGGCGCGATGGGGCGGGCGGTGCGCCACGCGTTGCCGTTCCAGGGGCCGACGACGCCGTGTACGCGTCCGCCGTGCCGCTCGACGATCTGCTCGGGGGAGTACCCCTCGACCGGCCCGCCGAGGGCGTCGCCGACGGCCGCCCCGACGAGGGCGCCGGTGATCCGCTCGTCCAGGGACGGGCCCCGGGGGTCGATATGCACATCTTCACGCATCATGTCCGGATCATCCCTCCGTCGGGGTCGGGTATGCGGCTGCCAGGAGTCCGGCGAGTTCCACCAGGTCGGTGCCGGTGAGCCGGGGGAGTACGCAGCCGGAGAGGGTGCGGCAGCTGTCCCGCCATGCCGCGGGGATCGCCGGGCCGCCGCACAACGCGCCGGTGAGGGCGCCGACGAGCGCCGGAGCGGAGTCCGCGACCCGGGACAGACAGGCTGCCGCGGGGACCGCCTCCGCGATCCGACCGTGGGCGGCGGTGGTCAGCGCGAGGGCCACGGGGACGGTCTCGGCGGCGGCGACGCCGTAGCTGTAGACATGGTCGACGATCTGGTGCTCGAGTGGCGGTACGAGGGCGAAGGCGCTGTCGGCGTCCGCCGCGAGCCTCAGGGCGCACCGGGCGTTGCGGCCGATCTCCGTGTCCTCGGGCAACTCGGCGCAGGCCGCGGCCACGCACGTGTACGGGTCCGCGCCGGTCAGCGCGAGTGCGACGGCGGCGGCCATGGCGCGAGCACCGTGCACACCGTCGCCGTCCTGGGTGTAGCGGGCGTCGAACTCGGCGAGGTCGGCGGCGGCCCGGGGGTCTCCTGGATGGGCCACGGCCAGCACACAGGCCCGTACGCAGGCCGCGTCGTCGAAGTAGTGGGGGTTGTCGTGGCCGGTGGCGGGCGGCCGCAGGCCGGTGGCGAGGTTGCCGAGGCCGGCGCGGACGGAGATGCGGGCGCGCAGGGGGAGTACGGCGGACTCGGTCTCGGGGGCGCGGTCCGCCGCCGCGGCGATCTCGCCGGCAACGGTGTTCCAGGTCAGGTCGATGGCAGCGCGGGTGCGGCGTTCGCGGCTGAGGTCGCCGAAGGCGGTGTCGTCACCGGCCCGGAGCACGGCTTCCGCGGCGAAGGCCGCCCATTCGGCGTCGTCGGAGGGGCCCAGGCGCAAGGGCTCGGAGGGCTGGTTGAGGGCGATGGGGACCGGGAGGGTGGTGGTGGCGTTCTGTTCGGCGAAGGTGTCGAGTTCGCGGGTGAGGCGGCGGGTCCACTCCGGCATTCGCGCTGCGCGGTGGCGGGCGGCGGGCCAGCCCGCGGCGTCGCCTGCGGCGAGGCCCAGCAGGAGGCCCTCGATCCTTGCTTGCGGTGGGGTGCGGCGGTTCTCGGCCTCGGCTTCGCCTTCGGCCGGGGAATCGTTCCCACCCGCACTCCCCGTGCGGCTTGCGTGGTCGGGTGCGGGTGGCCCCTGTGGGGTGTTCCCGCCGTCGGCGGGTGCGGGTGGGGCTTGCGGGGGTGTCTCGCCGTCGGCGGGTGCGGGTGGGGCTTGCGGGGGTGTCTCGCCGTCGGCGGGTGCGGGTGCGGGTGCGGGTGCGGGGGCCAGGGCGGGGGCGGGCGGGGTGTGCAGGGGGTGCTTGTCGTCGGCGGGGGTGGTCGTCGTGGGGGTTGTCATGACGAGGTCTCCGGGGTCAGGAGGTCCGCGATGTGGAGGACGTGCTGGCCTGCCATGGCGGGGAGGCAGGTGCCCCGGGCCGGGGTGATGGCCGCAGCCCAGGGGGCGGGGACGGCGTCGACGCCCTGGGTCGCGCCCGCCAGCGCCCCCGCCACCGCCGCCGTCGTGTCGGCGTCGCGACCCATGTTGACGGCCGTCAGCACCGCCTGTGCGAAGTCCCCGTCGGCCGCCGCGTACGCGCCGAAGGCGAGGGCGACCGCCTCGGGGGCCAGGTCGGTCCACGGGTAGCCGCCGATCACCACCGCCGCGCGGACCGCGCGTTCGCCGAGGTGGGCCGCCGTCACGGCGCGGCGCAGTGAGCGGGCGGTCCAGGAGTCCTCCGGCACCACGGCCAGCGCCGAGGCCACCACCGCGACCACCGGTGCCCCGGCCATCGCCGCCGCGACGCCCGCCGCGACCGCCTGGCCGCCGTAGATGCCCTCGCCGTCGTGGCTGACCGAGCCGTCGATCGCCGCCAGCCGGGCCGCCTCGTCGGGACGGCCCGCCGCGAACACCCCGTGCGGCGCCGCCCGCATCGCCAGCCCGTCGCTCCAGGCGTGCCGGTGCTGGGCGGAGATGGGCGCCGCCAGCCCCCGGCGCAGGTTCTCCAGCGTGCCGCGCTCGCTGAAGCCGGCACCCCGGAACGGGCCCTCGGAGCGGTCCGCGATCCACTCGTGCCAGGCGGCCCCGACATGTGCCGGGGTGAGCGCGGAGCCGTGCCGGGCCAGCAGCAGGCCGGAGAAGATCGCGTACTCGGTGTCGTCCGTGCCCGCCGGGCGGTCGGCCACGTATCCCGTGATGCGGCCCCATTTCGCGCGGATCTCGGAGGGCTTCATGTTCTCGGCCGGGGCGCCCAGCGCGTCGCCGACGGCCAGGCCGAGCAGCGCGCCGCGTCCCCGTTCCCGGCGCCCGAGGGCGTCCCCGGGCGCCGGGACCGAGGGGATGCGGGTGGTCGACGCCATACGCGGCTCTCCTCTCAGGCGCGCCCCGAGGGAGGCGCGGAGCCCTTTGCGGAACTGTCCCCGGTGTGGTGTCCGGCGCAGCCTCACGGGCCTCAGCGTCACCCGGTCGACATCTGCGCGTTCATCTACACAAACGAGCAGATGATGCAAAGCCGCAGGTTAGCCCAGCCTTTCCTAGCTGGCGGGAGGGAATGGGGAGGCGTACATTGAGTGCCGTCGAAGAATGGAACGCGTCCAAACAAGGGGCTGTGGGGGACCGGTATGGCCATCATCGAGACCGAGGCGGCGCTGCACGAGGCGCACCGCGACAACCACACGCACCGGGATGTGAACGGCGGCTGGCTGCGCCCCGCGGTGTTCGGCGCCATGGACGGACTGGTCTCCAACCTCGCCCTGATGACCGGTGTCGCCGGCGGGGCGGTCGGCCAGCAGACCGTCGTCCTCACCGGCCTCGCCGGACTGGCCGCCGGTGCCTTCTCCATGGCGGCCGGCGAGTACACCTCCGTCGCCTCCCAGCGTGAGCTGGTCGAGGCCGAACTGGACGTCGAGCGGCGTGAACTGCGTAAGCACCCGAAGGACGAGGAGGCTGAACTCGCCGCCCTCTACCAGGCCCGCGGTGTCGAGCCCGCCCTGGCCCGCGAGGTGGCCCGTCAGCTGTCCCGGGACCCCGAGCAGGCCCTGGAGATCCACGCCCGCGAGGAACTCGGCATCGACCCCGGCGACCTGCCCTCGCCCACCGTGGCCGCCGTGTCCAGTTTCGGCTCCTTCGCGCTGGGCGCCCTGCTCCCCGTCCTGCCGTATCTGCTCGGTGCGAGCAGCCTGTGGCCGGCCGTGCTGCTGGCGCTGCTCGGCCTCTTCCTGTGCGGCGCGGTGGTGGCCAAGGTGACGGCACGCACCTGGTGGTACAGCGGTCTGCGGCAGCTCGCCCTGGGCGGCGCGGCGGCCGGTGTGACGTACGCCCTGGGCGCGCTGTTCGGAACGGCCCTAGGATGATGCCCTTCACGCTTATGCGAGGGGCCGCATAAGTAGTGGTTACTTGCTGGTTTCGGCGGCATGACCACTGGGCATGAGCCGTAAGCGCTGTGGGCAATGAGGCCGACGGCGTGCCCCGCGGGACGGGCGAAGGAGCCTCTTCCCGCCACCGCTGACGGGCATCGATCTGTCCGTCGCGGACTCCATGGCTTCCACCGCCGGGCGCGGAACCCCACCGCGCCCCGTCCGGTGTCCGCATGCTGGAACGGAATGTTCCGGTTCCCGAGAGCCGCTCCATCATGTAACCTGCACGAAATTTCGCACCCCCGCAGAGGGCCAACGTCGTCCCTCGGCACTTCACATGCCACATGACGACGACGGGAGAGCCGATGCGTACGCCGCGCCAGCCGTCCCAGCATTCTCCGAACGACCGCCTGAACTGGTCGTTCATGGATGCTCGCCCTGCTGCGCAGGGTATGTACGATCCCCGCAACGAGCACGACGCCTGTGGCGTCGGCTTCGTCGCGAC
This sequence comes from Streptomyces sp. NPDC031365, assembly GCF_055569765.1. Taxonomy (NCBI): domain Bacteria; kingdom Bacillati; phylum Actinomycetota; class Actinomycetes; order Kitasatosporales; family Streptomycetaceae; genus Streptomyces; species Streptomyces sp. NPDC031365. The sequence goes on from NZ_JBVIIM010000019.1 coordinate 112,350, forward strand.
CCTTACCGGCGAGGCGTCCCACACCCTGGTCGAGCAGGCACTCACCGTTCTGCGCAACCTCGAACACCGCGGCGCCACCGGCTCCGAGCCGGACTCGGGCGACGGCGCGGGGATCCTCTCCCAGGTGCCGGACGCCTTCTTCCGCGAGGTGGCCGGATTCGGTCTCCCCGAGGCCGGCGGCTACGCCGTCGGTATCGCCTTCCTGCCGGAGGACGGCACCGACGCCGCCGTCGTCCGCATCGAGGAGATCGCCGCCGCCGAGGACCTGACCGTCCTCGGCTGGCGCGAGGTTCCGGTCGCGCCCCAGCTGCTCGGCGCCACCGCCCGCTCGACGATGCCGGTCTTCCGGCAGATCTTCGTCACCGACGGTGAGAGCCGGGGCATCGGCCTCGACCGCAAGGCGTTCGTGCTGCGCAAGCGCGCCGAGCGCGAGGCGGGTGTCTACTTCCCGTCCCTCTCGGCCCGCACCATCGTCTACAAGGGCATGCTGACCACCGGCCAGCTCGAGCCGTTCTTCCCGGACCTGTCCGACCGCCGCTTCGGCTCCGCGATCGCGCTGGTGCACTCCCGGTTCTCCACCAACACCTTCCCGTCGTGGCCGCTCGCGCACCCGTACCGCTTCGTCGCGCACAACGGCGAGATCAACACCGTCAAGGGCAACCGCAACTGGATGCGCGCCCGCGAGTCCCAGCTTGCCTCGGACCTGTTCGGCAGCCGCACGGACCTCGAGCGGATCTTCCCGATCTGCACCCCCGACGCCTCCGACTCGGCGTCCTTCGACGAGGTCCTGGAACTGCTGCACCTGGGCGGCCGCTCCCTGCCGCACTCCGTGCTGATGATGATCCCGGAGGCGTGGGAGAACCACGACTCCATGGACACGGCCCGGCGCGCCTTCTACCAGTACCACTCCACGATGATGGAGCCCTGGGACGGCCCCGCGTGCGTCACCTTCACCGACGGCACCCAGGTCGGCGCCGTACTCGACCGCAACGGCCTGCGCCCCGGCCGCTACTGGGTCACCGACGACGGCCTCGTCGTCCTCGGCTCCGAGGTCGGCGTGCTCGACATCGACCCGGCGAAGGTCGTCCGCAAGGGCCGTCTCCAGCCGGGCCGCATGTTCCTGGTCGACACCGCCGAGCACCGCATCATCGAGGACGACGAGATCAAGTCCGCCCTCGCGGCCGAACGCCCCTACGCGGAGTGGCTCGAGGCCGGCGAGATCGAGCTGTCCGACCTGCCCGAGCGCGAGCACATCGTGCACACCCACGCCTCGGTCACCCGCCGCCAGCAGACCTTCGGCTACACCGAGGAGGAACTGCGCGTCCTCATCGCGCCGATGGCCAAGGCCGGCGCCGAGCCCATCGGCTCGATGGGCACCGACTCGCCGATCGCCGCGCTGAGCGAACGCCCGCGGCTGCTCTTCGACTACTTCACCCAGCTGTTCGCCCAGGTCACCAACCCGCCGCTGGACGCGATCCGCGAGGAACTGGTCACCTCCCTGCTCTCCTCGCTGGGCCCGCAGGGCAACCTGCTCGAGCCGACCGCCGCGGCGTGCCGGAGCGTCACGCTGCCCTTCCCGGTGATCGACAACGACGAGCTGGCCAAGCTCATCCACGTCAACGCCGACGGCGACATGCCGGGCTTGAAGGCCGCGACCCTCTCCGGCCTGTACCGGGTCTCCGGCGGCGGCGACGCCCTCGCCGACCGGATCGGGGCCATCTGCGCCGAGGCCGACGCCGCCATCGACAACGGCGCCCGGCTGATCGTCCTGTCCGACCGGCACTCCGACGCCGAGCACGCGCCCATCCCGTCGCTGCTGCTCACCTCGGCCGTCCACCATCACCTCATCCGCACCAAGCAGCGCACCCAGGTGGGCCTGCTGGTGGAGGCCGGTGACGTCCGGGAAGTCCACCACGTCGCCCTGCTCATCGGCTACGGCGCCGCCGCCGTCAACCCCTACCTGGCGATGGAGTCCGTCGAGGACCTGGTCCGCGCGGGCACCTTCCTGCCCGGCATGGAGCCCGAGCAGGCCATCCGCAACCTGATCCACGCCCTCGGCAAGGGCGTCCTGAAGGTCATGTCCAAGATGGGCATCTCCACGGTCGCCTCCTACCGCGGGGCCCAGGTCTTCGAGGCCGTCGGCCTGGCGGACGACTTCGTCGAGAAGTACTTCAACGGCACCGCCACCAAGATCGGCGGCGTCGGCATCGATGTGATCGCCAAGGAGGTCGCCGCCCGCCACGCCAAGGCCTACCCCGCCTCCGGCATCGCTCCCGCGCACCGCGCCCTGGAGATCGGCGGCGAGTACCAGTGGCGCCGCGAGGGCGAGCCGCACCTGTTCGACCCGGAGACGGTCTTCCGCCTCCAGCACTCCACGCGCTCCGGCCGCTACGACATCTTCAAGCAGTACACCGGCCGCGTGAACGAGCAGTCCGAGCGGCTGATGACGCTCCGCGGGCTCTTCGGCTTCACGTCCGGCCGGGGGCCGGTCCCCCTCGAGGAGGTCGAGCCGGTCTCCGAGATCGTCAAGCGGTTCTCCACCGGTGCCATGTCGTACGGCTCCATCTCCCAGGAGGCGCACGAGACCCTCGCCATCGCCATGAACCAGCTGGGCGGCAAGTCCAACACCGGTGAGGGCGGCGAGGACGCCGAGCGGCTGTACGACCCGGCCCGCCGGTCCGCCATCAAGCAGGTCGCCTCCGGCCGCTTCGGTGTGACCTCCGAGTACCTGGTCAACTCCGACGACATCCAGATCAAGATGGCCCAGGGCGCCAAGCCCGGCGAGGGCGGCCAGCTGCCCGGCCACAAGGTCTACCCGTGGGTCGCCAGGACCCGGCACAGCACCCCCGGTGTGGGACTCATCTCCCCGCCGCCGCACCACGACATCTACTCCATCGAGGACCTCGCCCAGCTGATCCACGACCTGAAGAACGCCAACCCCCAGGCGCGCATTCACGTCAAGCTGGTCTCCGAGGTCGGCGTCGGCACGGTCGCCGCGGGTGTCTCCAAGGCCCACGCGGACGTCGTGCTGATCTCCGGTCACGATGGCGGTACGGGAGCCTCCCCGCTCACCTCGCTGAAGCACGCCGGCGGTCCCTGGGAGCTCGGCCTCGCCGAGACCCAGCAGACCCTGCTGCTCAACGGCCTGCGCGACCGGATCGTCGTCCAGACCGACGGCCAGCTCAAGACCGGCCGGGACGTGGTGATCGCCGCCCTGCTCGGCGCCGAGGAGTTCGGCTTCGCCACCGCTCCGCTGGTCGTCTCCGGCTGCGTCATGATGCGCGTCTGCCACCTGGACACCTGCCCGGTGGGCATCGCCACCCAGAACCCCGTACTGCGGGACCGCTTCTCGGGCAAGGCCGAGTACATCGTGAACTTCTTCCGGTTCATCGCCGAGGAGGTCCGCGAGCTCCTCGCCGAGCTGGGCTTCCGCTCCATCGAGGAGGCCGTCGGTCACGCCGAGGTCCTCGACGTGACCCGCGCGGTCGACCACTGGAAGGCCCAGGGCCTGGAGCTGGCGCCGCTGTTCCACGTGCCCGAACTGCCCGAGGGCGCCGTCCGCCACCAGGCCGTCACCCAGGACCACGGCCTGGAGAAGGCCCTCGACAACGAGCTGATCAAGCTCGCCGCCGACGCGCTGTCCGCGGCCGGCGCCGAGGACGCCCAGCCGGTGCGCGCCCGGATCGCCATCCGCAACATCAACCGCACGGTCGGCACCATGCTCGGCCACGAGGTCACCAAGAAGTTCGGCGGTGCGGGCCTGCCCGACGACACCATCGACATCACCTTCACCGGCTCCGCCGGCCAGTCCTTCGGTGCCTTCCTCCCGCGCGGTGTCACACTGCGTCTCGAGGGCGACGCCAACGACTACGTAGGCAAGGGCCTGTCCGGCGGCCGCATCGTGGTCCGCCCGGACCGCGCGGCCGACCACCTCGCCGAGTACTCGACCATCGCGGGCAACACGATCGCCTACGGCGCGACCGGCGGCGAGCTGTTCCTGCGCGGTCGTACGGGCGAGCGGTTCTGCGTCCGCAACTCAGGAGCGACGGTCGTCTCCGAGGGCGTGGGCGACCACGGCTGCGAGTACATGACCGGCGGCCACGCGGTCATCCTCGGCGAGACCGGACGCAACTTCGCGGCCGGCATGTCCGGCGGCATCGCCTACGTCATCGACCTGGACCCGGACAACGTCAACGCCGGAAACCTGGACGCCGTACAGGCGCTGGACGACGCCGACGAGCAGTGGCTGCACGACGCGGTCCGCCGGCACCAGGAGGAGACGGGTTCCACCGTCGCGGAGAAGCTGCTCGCCGAGTGGGACACGGCCGTTGCGCGTTTCAGCAAGATCATCCCCCGCACGTACAAGGCAGTGCTCGCCGCCAAGGACGCCGCCGAGCGAGCCGGTCTTTCCGAGACCGCGATCACCGAGAAGATGATGGAGGCGGCGATCAATGGCTGACCCGAAGGGTTTTCTGAACCACGGCCGCGAGGTCGCCAGGTCCCGTCCGGTCGAAGAGCGGACGAAGGACTGGAACGAGGTCTACGTCCCCGGCTCCCTGCTGCCGATCATCAGCACGCAGGCGAGCCGCTGCATGGACTGCGGCATCCCCTTCTGTCACAACGGCTGCCCGCTCGGCAACCTCATCCCCGAGTGGAACGACTTCGCCTACCGTGAGGACTGGGGCGCCGCCTCCGAGCGGCTGCACGCCACCAACAACTTCCCGGAGTTCACCGGCCGGCTGTGCCCCGCCCCGTGCGAGTCGGCGTGTGTGCTCGGCATCAACCAGCCGCCGGTCACCATCAAGAACGTCGAGGTCTCGATCATCGACAAGGCGTGGGAGAGCGGTGACGTCGCCCCGCAGATCCCCGAGCGCCTCTCCGGCAAGACCGTCGCGGTCGTCGGCTCAGGCCCCGCGGGTCTGGCCGCCGCCCAGCAGCTGACCCGGGCCGGTCACACGGTCGCCGTCTACGAGCGTGCCGACCGCATCGGCGGTCTGCTCCGCTACGGCATCCCCGAGTTCAAGATGGAGAAGCGGCACATCAACCGCCGCATCGAGCAGATGCGCGCGGAGGGCACCAAGTTCCGCACCGGCATCGAGATCGGCCGCGACATGCCGGCGACAGCGCTGCGCAAGCGGTACGACGCCGTGGTCCTCGCCGTCGGGGCGACGACCGCGCGCGACCTGCCGGTGCCCGGCCGGGACCTCAAGGGCATTTACCAGGCCATGGAGTACCTGCCGCTGGCCAACAAGGTGCAGGAGGGCGACTACGTCGCCCCGCCGATCTCCGCCGAGGGCAAGCACGTCGTGGTGATCGGCGGCGGTGACACCGGCGCCGACTGCGTGGGCACCGCCCACCGCCAGGGCGCCGCGTCCGTCACCCAGCTGGAGATCATGCCCCGCCCGGGCGAGGAGCGGGACCCGGTCGGCCAGCCGTGGCCGACCTTCCCGATGCTCTACAAGGTCACCAGCGCCCACGAGGAGGGCGGTGAGCGGGTCTACTCCGTCTCCACCACCCACTTCGAGGGCGACGAGGACGGCAATGTCCAGTGGCTGCACCTGAGCGAGGTCGAGTTCGTCGACGGCAGGCTCACGCCGAAGCCGGGCACCGATCGGAAGATCCCGGCCCAGCTGGTCACTCTCGCCATGGGCTTCACCGGCACCGACCGGGACAACGGCCTGGTGGACCAGTTCGGCCTGGAGCTCGACGAACGGGGTAACATCGCCCGCGACGCCGACTTCCAGACCAATGTGCCCGGAGTGTTCGTCGCCGGTGACGCCGGCCGTGGCCAGTCGCTCATCGTGTGGGCGATCGCCGAGGGCCGCTCCGCCGCCCGGGGCTGCGACCGCCTCCTCACCGGGGCGAGCGAGCTGCACGCCCCGATCCGGCCGACGGACCGTGCCCTGATGGCCTGACGGCACCTCACAAGCGTCCCGTACAAAGGCGTACGGGCGGGTTATCTGGGGGACACCCCCCAGACCCCCCGAGACGGCGCCTGCCCGCCTGTCCCCGACCGGACAACTGGGCAGGCGCCGCCCCATGTCAGGGGGTCACGCCACCTTGTAGGCCGTCCCGTACATCTCCCACTCCAGCGGGGTGTCGAGGTCCAGATTGCCCTCGTTGAGGAAGCGGCGCTGGGCGGTGTCGACACGGCTGGTGTCGTGCCCGGGGTGCAGCTCCGTCATGGCGGTGCGGCGGATGTCCAGGAACGCGGAGAGGTACGCCTCCTCGTCACCGCCCTCGGCGGGGACGTCCGCCCGCTTCATCGCCGCCGCGCGGATGCCGCCGAGGCTCGTGGGACCGTCACCGGGGCCGTGGTAGACGAGCGCGTCGTAGTAGATGAACTGGCCCAGCGCCGACAGTCCGTCGCGCCTCGCCTGCCCTACGGCCGGTTCGAAGTACTCCGTGTCCCGTTTGGCGTCCTGCGCGGCACGGAACTCCGGTTGCTTCGCCTCCGCCTTCCAGGCCGCCCTGAACCCCGGGTCCAGGCCCTCGTGCGAGTCCGTGCCGTCGACCTCGCGCAGCGCGGGCAGATAGCGTGCGAGGCCGTTGTCCGGGTGGTCCCCGGTGTACTCCTCGACCAGGGTCAGCAGATCGTGCGTACCGGTGCAGAAGCCGATGATGCCCGCGGTGTAGCCCTGGCCGTCGCCTATGTCCTCGATGTAGCCGTAGGCGCTGCGCCAGTCGAGCGTGCCGTTCTCGGCGCTGGCGACTATCCGCTGCGCGAGCTCCTTCTTGGCGGGACTGGTCAGCGCCGACGCCTCGTCCTTCCCGGAAGTGGCGGACGAGCAGCCCGCCGACGCCAGCGCGAGGACGGACAGGGCCGTGAGCAGGGCACGTTTCATGGACCCAGCGTACGAAGGAGGGGGGCGGATCCGTCCGGCACCGCGGGCCCGCCCGTTCACCGTTCTGCGGGCGCCGCGGCGTCGTCAGGGCAGCGTGTAGTGCTCGCCGTGCATGTCCCACGCCAACGGCGTGTCCAGATCCAGGTTCCCGGCCTTCAGGAACCGGTGCTGGGCGGTGTCGATGCGGGAGGTGTCGTGGTCCGGGTACCGGCTCAGCATGGTGTCGCGGCGGACGTCCAGGAAGGCGCTCAGATACGTTTCCTCAAGACCGCCCGCCGCGGGCGTCTCCGCCTGATCGAGGGCCCGCTCGCGTACGTCGTAGAAGCCGCCCGCCTCGATGCCGGGCCCGTGGAAGACCATCGCGTCGAAGTAGACGAACTGGCCCAGCGTGCCGAGGCCGTCCAGCTTCGCCAGACGTACCGCCGGTTCGAAGTACCTGCGGTCGCGCTCCGCCTCCTGCGCCGCGCGGAACGCGGCGGTCTGCGACTCCGCCTTCCAGGCGGCCGGGAAGCCGGGGTCCAGGCCCTCGTGCGAGTCCGTGCCGTCGACCTCGCGCAGCGCGGGCAGATAGGGCGCCAGCCCGTTGTCCGGGTGGTCCTCGGTGTAGGTCTCGACCAGCGCGAGCAGATCATGGGTGCCGGTGCAGAAGCCGACGATGCCCGCCGTGTACCCGCAGCCGTCGCCCTCGTCCTCGACGACGCCGTAGGTGCCGCGCCAGTCGGTCGTCGCGTGCTCGGCACTCGCCACCAGCCGCTGGGCCAGGTCCTTCTTCTCGGGGGCGGCCAGCCCCGGCGGCCGGGCGGCGACGACCGCGTCGTCGGCCGCCAGTTCCTTCTCGGCCCGGTCCTTGGCCTCCTCCAGCGCCGCCTGCGAGCTGGCTGCGGGCGGTGGCGCCGGGGTGTCCGGGGAGTCGGACGGCAGCATGAAGTACACCGCCGCGGCGATCACGGGAACAGCGGACAGAAGCACACTGACGGGTTTCACCGCGGGACACCTCCACTTGTCATCCCGGCCACCTTGGCCACCGCTGCCACCAGCAGCAACGCCAGCAGGACAGTACAGGCCGCCGCCTGGATGAGCACCCGACGCCTGCCCCGGGGCACGTACGCGAAGACCAGCGCCACCGCACCGCCCGCCAGCAGCCCGCCCAGGTGCCCCTCCCAGGATGTGACGACCGCGGAGATCACCAGCCACAGCAGCAGCCCGGCCATGAATCGGTTGACCTGGCCCATGTCGGCACCCACCCGCCGCGCCATCACGTAGTACGCCGCCCCCACACCGAAGACCGCCCCGGACGCGCCGACCACGGCGTCCTCGGGCGCGAGCAGCAGTACCAGCACCGAACCGCCCAGGGCGGACAGCAGATACAGGGCGAGATAGTGGACACGGCCGAGCATCGGCTCGACGAGCCGGCCCAGATTCCACAGCGCCACCATGTTCATCACGATGTGGAGGATGCCGAACGTGCCCTCGGTGGGCGGCAGATGCAGGAACGCGCCGGTCAGCAGCCGGTACCACTCCCCGTCCACGATCCCCTCCGGGCTGAAGCCCGCAGGGTGGGGATCCATCCACGTCAAGCGCTCGCCGTACGCCCCGACCAGTCCGGCACCCAGCATCGCGAACCGGTCCACGATCTCGGGGCGCACCAACTCCGCCAGGTAGACCAGCGCGTTGACGACGATCAGCGCATACGTCACCACCGGCACCGCCGACACCCGGCCGCCCGCCAGGGTGCGGGCCTGCCGCATCGACCGCGCGCCCTCCTTCACGCACTCGGGGCACTGGTGGCCCACGGCCGCCTCCCGCATGCAGTCCGGGCAGATGTACCGCTCGCAGCGCGTGCAGCGGACGTGGCACTCCACCTTCGGATGGCGGTAGCAGGTGGTGACGGCGGACTCGGACTCCACGGGCCGGCTCCTCGGGAGGGAACGGGGACGGACAAGAGCCGGTGGGGACGGCGGCGAACAAAATAGCGAACGCCGGTGGACGGAGTGGGGGGCGGGGTGGGGGTGCCGTACTCTCGGGGGCCCGTTCCGTGACCGAGGGGGAGCCGTATGGCCGCGATCAGCCTGACCAAGGTCGAGGAGACCGCGCCCGCGCTGGTCAGCCTCTACAAGACCGCCGGGGTGTCACTCACCAAGCACGGGCTGGACGGTGTGCGCGCCGCCGTCTACCTGGTGGTCGACTACTCCGGCTCGATGAAGCCGTACTACAAGGACGGCAGCGTGCAGGCGCTCGCCGACCGGGTGCTCGGCCTGTCGGCCCACCTCGACGACGACGGCACGGTCCCGGTCGTCTTCTTCTCCACCGACGTCGACGCCGTCACCGACATCGCCCTCGCCGACCACCGGGGCCGCATCGAGCGGATCGTGGCCGGGCTCGGGCACATGGGCAGGACCAGCTACCACCTGGCGATGGACGCGGTCATCGACCACTACCTGGACAGCGGCTCCACCGAGCCCGCGCTCGTCGTCTTCCAGACCGACGGCGGCCCCGTCAACAAGCTCGCCGCGGAGAAGTACCTGTGCAAGGCCGCCCGCCTCCCGCTCTTCTGGCAGTTCATCGGCTTCGGCGACCCGCGCAGCAAGCAGTTCGACTACCTCCGCAAGCTCGACGACCTGGCCGTACCGGCCAAGCGGCCCGTCGACAACGCGGGCTTCTTCCACGCCGGTTCGGACCCGCGCGAGGTGTCGGACGCGGACCTGTACGACCGCTTGGTGGGCGAGTTTCCCGGCTGGCTGGCAGCGGCGCGGACGCAGGGGATCGTCCGCCCCTGACGCCTCCATTGACGCTAGCCCGGCCGGCGGTGACCCTCTCGGGCCCGGCCGGGACTACCGTCCCAGAGCGAAGCCCAGCAGTACGCCCGCCGCCACTTCCACCATGCCCGGCACGAGATCTCCCGACGAGTTCCCGCCACCACCGCCGTGTCCGCGGAACTGGTGGAACTCCTGCGACTCGGAGTCCACGTCCTGGATGTGGAGCACCGTCCCCAGGCGCACCTCAGCCGCCTCCGCGTACACCTGCGCCTTGCGGCGGGCCGCCGCGACCGCACGGCGCCGTGCCTCGTCCCGCAGCGCCGGCTTGTCGTGCACGTCGAACTCGACGTCGTCGATGTTGTGCGCACCCGCCCCGACCACGTCCACGATCAGCTGCTGAAGACCGTCCAGTGCCTCGCTCTCGACGACGTACGCGGCCTTGCAGCGGTAGCCGAGGAACTTCCGGTCACCGCCGTACCCGTTGTACTCCGAGCTCAGCCTGAGCCGTGAGCCGGACACCGACGCGTCCGGAATCCCGTGCCCACGCAGGACCTCCCGCAGCCGTGCCACCGCGGCCCCCGCCGCATGGAACGCCCGGTCCGGAGCCTTCTCCAGCACATCCACGCCGAGCTTCACCCGGACCAGCTGCGGCTCGGCCCGCACACTGCCGGCACCGAAGACACTGAGCCCCCATGGCTCCTTGATCGTTTCTGTCATGCGGGCATTGAAGCACCACAGGGCCGCCACGCGCGGGGGATTCCCCGGGCCCGCCGGATGCCCCCGTCACCCGCCCGGCGTCCGTCACGTATCGCACTCCAGCACCGTCCGGCACAACCCGCACCGTGCCCGCACCCGGCCCTTCACCGGAACCCGGATCCGCTGGTGGCAGGTCGGGCACGGGAACGACACCCGCAACGGACCTGGGTCGGCCGCCGTGAAGCTGTACGGCACCTCCTGCCGCCCTCCGGCCGGGACGGAGTGGTCCCGGGCGTGCCGCCGGTCTCGCGCGTACCGCCGCCGGCCCGCCCGGCCGGCCGCGGTCAACGGCGGCTGCTCCCCGTCCCGGCGCGCCAGCGCCATCCCCTTCCCGTACGCCGTGTACGCCTGCGCGCTGGTGAACCACACCGACGGGTCCTCCCCGAACAGCAGCGACCGCTTCGCCAGCACATAGCCGAACTCCTCCGGCGTGAGGTACCCCAGCTTCTGGGACGACGCCGCGTCCTCCCGGAACGCGTCCAGTAGCAGCCATCCCGCCCCCAGATAGGTCGCCGTGGTGTCCGTCAGGATCTCGTTGTCCCGCGTCCCCGGGAACGACAACCCCAGCCGGTGCAGATACACGTGCGCCACCTCGTGCGCCAGCGCCGCCCCGATGTCCCGCCGATGCGTCCGGAACCGGTCGTTCAGTTCGACGAAGTACTCCGGCCCCGCGGCCAGTTCCACGTTCGCCGCATGCGTCATCTCACGGAACCCGACGATCAGCCGCGCGTCCGGCAGCCGGTAGTGCCGCACCATCTCACGGGCCACCCGCTGTGCCCCCAGATGCAGATCGTCCGTGTCGCAGAACGCCACGTCCACGGGCGCCACACTCACCGGGAACGTCCGGACCGTGTCGTGCGACAGCCGCCTGTACAGCGCCGTGACGGCCTCCCGCACCGTCTCCAGGTGCGGGTAACCGTGCTCCACCGGTCCGCCGTTCGCCACGTCGCACCCCCGCGCGCCCTGAACCCGATTCCACTGTACGGTCCCGCCGCGGACACCGCCGCGGACACCACCGCGGACACCACCGAACCCGGTCCCGCCCGCACCGTAGGCTGGCCCCCCATGACCACCAGCAACACCACGACCGGTGACATCGACCCCGCGGTCCGTGCGGAACTCACCCGGTTGCGTGACAGCATCGACAACATCGACGCCGCCGTCGTCCACATGCTCGCCGAACGCTTCAAGTGCACCCAGCAGGTCGGCCGCCTCAAGGCCGAGCACCGGCTGCCGCCCGCCGACCCCGGCCGCGAGGCCCGCCAGATCGCCCGGCTGCGCGCCCTCGCCGAGAACGCCAAACTCGATCCGGCCTTCGCGGAGAAGTTCCTCAACTTCATCATCGCCGAGGTGATCCGCCACCACGAACGCCTCGCCGACGACACCGCGGACGCCACGCCCTCAGCGAACCGGGCCACTACCTCCTCCCCCGGGGAGTGACAGGGCGGCCCGCAGGGGGCATGCTGCGCTGTGCACTCCTTGTCAGCTGACGAGCACCATCCGTCAGCGTCCGGACAGCCATCCGGTCCCTTACGAGGAGGGATGTGTGCCATGCCGCCCAACGCCCGGATCCTCATCGTCGACGACCACGAGGACACCCTGTACGCCCTGGAGAGCGCCCTGGCCCCGCTGGGTCACCTGCTGGGCCGGGCCACCAGCGGCGACGAGGCCCTCAAACAGCTCCTGCGCGGAAACGTCGGCCTGCTCCTCCTCGACGTCCACATGCCCGGCACCGGCGGCCTCGACGTCGTGCGCTACATGCGGCGCCTGGAACAGACCCAGCACATTCCCGTCGTCCTGCTCACCGGCTTCGCCCGCGACCGGCAGCTCGGCGCCGCCGCGTACGCCCTCGGCGTCGCCGACCTCGTCACCAAACCCGTCGACCCCTGGGCCCTGCGCACCAAGATCCGACACCTCTACGACGTCCACCAGCGCCGTCTCGCCCTGGAGGCCGAGATCCGCGCCCTGCGCGCCCGGCTCGAGAAACGCAACCCCACCCCCGCACACCCCGCCCTGCCCCACCCGCACGCGCACATGGCGCCCGGACAGCCCTCGGGGGCGCAGACCGGGGAGCTCGAACGAGACCGGACATAGGCCGCGTACCCGATCCGCCCCTGTGCCGCGGCAACGGCATCAGGCAGCATGGCCTGCATGTCCGTACTGACGCGCGACGAAGCGCAGAACCGAGCACAGCTCCTCGACGTCCGCCGCTACACGATCGAACTCGATCTGACCACCGGCGACGAGACGTTCGACTCCCGCACCCTGATCAGGTTCGGCGCCCGCGCGGACGCGGACACCTTCGTCGAGATCAAGCCCGCCGAGCTGCGCTCCGTCACCCTCGACGGACAGCCCCTGGACCCCGGCAGCCTCGACGGCAACCGGCTGCCGCTGCGGAACCTCACCGCCGGCGAGCACGAACTGCGCGTCGACGCGCGCATGCGCTACTCCCGCACCGGTGAGGGCATGCACCGCTTCACCGACCCCACCGACGGCGAGACCTACGCCTACACCCAGCTGTTCCTCGACGACGTCCAGCGTGTCTTCGCCGCCTTCGACCAGCCCGACCTCAAGGCCGTCTTCGAGCTGACCGTCACCGCCCCGCAGCACTGGACCGTCCTCGCCAACGGTGTCACCGAGCACACCGGCAACGGCGTGTGGCAGGCCGCCCCCACCCCGCTGATCTCCACCTACCTCGTCGCCGTCGCCGCCGGGCCCTGGCACTCCGTGCGCACCGAGCACCGCGGCCTGCCCTTCGGCATTCACTGCCGCCGCTCCCTCGCCGTCCACCTCGACGCGGACGCCGAGGAACTCCTCGACATCACCCGCGCCTGCTTCGACCGCTACCACGAGAAGTTCGAGGAGCCGTACCCCTTCGACTCCTACGACCAGGCCTTCGTCCCCGAGTTCAACGCGGGCGCGATGGAGAACCCCGGACTGGTCACCTTCCGTGACGAGTTCGTCTACCGCTCCGCCGTCACCGACACCGAACGCCAGACCCGGGCCATGGTCATCGCCCACGAGATGGCGCACATGTGGTTCGGCGACCTCGTCACCCTGAGGTGGTGGGACGACATCTGGCTGAACGAGTCCTTCGCCGAGTACATGGGCTACCAGACCCTCACCGAGGCGACCCGCTTCACCGACACCTGGACCGACTTCGGTGTCTCCCGGAAGGCCTGGGGCTACGACGCCGACCAGCGGTCCTCCACCCACCCCGTCGCCCCCGGAGACGTAGGGGACACCGCCTCCGCGCTGCTCAACTTCGACGGCATCTCCTACGCCAAGGGCGCCTCCGCGCTGCGTCAACTGGTCGCCTGGCTGGGCGAGAAGGACTTCCTCGCCGGCATCAACCTCCACTTCCAGCGCCACCGGTTCGCCAACGCCGCCCTCGCCGACTTCCTCGACTCCCTCGCCGCCGCCACCGAACGCGACGTCCACGCCTGGGCCGACGCCTGGCTGCGCACCACCGGCGTCGACACCCTCACCCCCGAACCGAGAGCCGGCGACAACGGCTACTGGCACCTCGACATCCGGCACCGGGGCGACGCCGGCGTGGGGACCGGCCCCGCCCCCGACACGAACCGCGACGACCACGTCCACCACGGGCCCCGGCCGACCGGTAGCAAGCGCCCCCACCGCATCTCCATCGGCGTCTACGACCACGACCTCCACGACGCCGGCCGCCTCACCCTGCGCCGGCGCCTCGAAGCCGATCTCCCCACCGCCGAGAGCGTCGACCTCAGCAGTGGCGGCCCACGTCCCGCCCTCGTCGTCCTCAACGACGGCGACCTGACCTACGCCAAGATGCGCTTCGACCCCGAGTCCCTGAGCACCCTGCGCTCCCACCTGTCCGGCCTGCCCGAACCCCTCACCCGTGCGGTGGTGTGGAACGCACTCAGAGACTCCGTCCGCGACGGCGACCTGCCCGCCGCGGACTTCCTGGACATCGCCCGCACCCACCTGCCGCACGAGAGGGACCTCGCCCTCGTCCAGGGCGTCCTCGCCTTCGCCTCCGTCCACATCGCCGACCGCTACCTCACCCCCGACCGGCGGCCCGGCGCCCTCTCCACCCTCACCGCGCTGTGCCGCGACCTCATCCGACGCACCGAGGACGGTGACAACCCCGGCCTGCGCCTCATCGCCGTACGCCAGTTCATCGACGTGGCCGCCCACCCCGACACCATCGCCGCCTGGCTCGCCGAAGGCACCGTCCCCGGCGGTCCCGAACTCGACCCCGAACTGCGCTGGCGGGTCCTCGCCCGTCTCGCCGTGCTCGGCGCCACCGACGAGACCGACATCGCCGCCGAACTCGAACGCGACCCCAGCGCCACCGGCCAGGAGGGCGCCGCCCGCTGCCGCGCCGCCCTCCCCGACGAGGACGCCAAGGCCCGTGCCTGGGACGCGATGTTCGGCTCCGACGACCGGGCCGACTTGTCGAACTACCTGTTCACCGCCACCGCCCGGGGCTTCTGGCAGCCCGAACAGGCCGACCTCGTACGCCCTTATGTGGGCCGCTACTACAAGGACGCCGTCGCCCTCGCCGCCCGCCGCGGCCCCGCCATCGCGGAGGCCGTCGGCCGCTGGGCCTTCCCCGCCCACGCCGTCGACGCCGAGAACCTCAAGCTCGGCGAGAAGTGCCTGCGCAAGGCCAACCCGACGCCCGCCCTGCGCCGCAAGCTCGTCGACCAACTCGACGACCTGGCACGCGCGTTGCGCGTGCGGGAGGTGTAGCCGGGCGCGCGGGCCCCACCCGCCCGCCCGGTGGGCGCGGACGGGGTGGGGCCCGATCCGCCCTGCTCACCGCACACCGACCCGTCCTCCGCCCGGCAGCTCCGAGTAGTGCTCGCCGTTCGTGCCCACCGCGTGCCCACCGCGTGCCCACCGCTTGCCCACCGCGTCCAGCGCCGCCAGGAGCGGAGCGGGTCCGACGGCGCCACGTACGGTGGGAAGGGCGAAGTGCGACGGTGAGATCCGCCCGGGGACGCGCGGGTTGCCAGAGGCGTGCACCAGCACGGTGGCGCCCTGCCCCACGCCTGCGAGGACCGCCGATGAGCACGCCACCCCAGGTTCCCGCGGGCGCCGAGGTCTTCCTCGACCTGCTCCGCCGACGGCCCCCGGCCAAGGAACGGCTGCACTGGCTGGGCCGCACCGATGCCTTCGCCCCCATGGAGTGCTCCAAGCTCGGCCTGGAGCACTTCACCCCCGACCACACCCGCTACTTCCACGCCCTGCCGGAACCCGTCCGCGACCGGCTCGTCCCCGCGCGGTGGCAGCTCCACAAGGGCGTCGGCGCCGCCACCATCGCAGCCGTCCACGACGAGCTCGGGCCGGCCGCCCTGCACGGCGGCCGGCCCGACGCCGTCCTCACTCCCGCCGTCCGCGTCCACGCCGCCGCCCGCACCGGTGCCACCGGCAACGGACTCTGGACCTGATACCCGTACGGACCGGAGGAACGGTCAGAACACCGGCGTGCCGTCCCGCGTCAGCCTCCAGTCGGCGGACGCGAAGTCCTTCGAGTCCAGCACACCCTTCGCCGTCACCCACTCCGCGATCCGGGTCCGGATCTCCGTCGACTCCGCCCACAGCTCCTTCGCCGACGCCACCTGCGGGACCTTCCGGGCGGTGCAACGGCATGTCGGGCTCTCCTCGCACAACAACGAACAACGCGCGTGGATTCGCCCGACGATTCCGACCTGAGCACGCCGACCGGAACAGCCCTTCCGGGTTGCGATCCGACGACCGCCCGGCCGGAGCGCCCGCGTTTCCCCGCCGGCGCCCACCGCGCCCGCTCATCGGAGCGCCCCTACGCACAATTCAACACTTGTCAATAACCTTTCACCCGAAGGCCGTTGAGTCGTCGCCCGTGACCAAATCGCTACCCGCGGGTAAGACATAGGCTCGACGCATGCGCCGAGCGAAAATCGTCTGCACTCTGGGCCCCGCCACCGACACATACGACCAGATCAAAGCACTGGTCGATGCCGGGATGGACGTGGCCCGATTCAACCTCAGTCACGGTGAACACACCGAGCACGAGGAGCGCTACCGACGGGTACGAAAAGCCGCCGACGAAACCGGCCGCAGCGTCGGCCTCCTCGCCGACCTTCAAGGCCCGAAAATCCGACTCGGCCGATTCACCGAAGGGCCCGTACTCCTCGAACGCGGCGACACCTTCACCATCACCGTCGAGGAAGGCGCCGAAGGCGACCGTCACGGCTGCGGCACCACCTACGCCGGCCTCGCCGCCGACGTCACCACCGGCGAACGCGTCCTCGTCGACGACGGCAAGGTCACCCTCGAAGTCACCGCTGTCGACGGTCCCCGCGTCCGCACCACCGTCATCGAAGGCGGCATGGTCTCCGACCACAAGGGCCTCAACCTCCCCGGCGTCGCCGTCTCCGTGCCCGCACTCTCCAAGAAGGACGAGGACGACCTCCGCTGGGCCCTGCGCACCGGCTTCGACGTCATCGCCCTCTCCTTCGTCCGCAGCGGACGCGACATCAAGGACGTCCACCGCATCATGGACGAGGAAGGCCGGCGCCTTCCCGTCATCGCCAAGGTCGAAAAGCCCCAGGCCGTTGAGAACATCGACGACATCGTCGCCGCCTTCGACGGCATCATGGTCGCCCGCGGCGACCTCGGCGTCGAGATGCCCCTCGAGCAGGTGCCCCTCGTCCAGAAGCGCGCCATCAAGCTCGCCAAGCGCAACGCCAAGCCGGTCATCGTCGCCACCCAGATGCTCGACTCGATGATCGACAACGCGCGCCCCACCCGCGCCGAAGCCTCCGACGTCGCCAACGCCGTCATCGACGGCACCGATGCCGTCATGCTCTCGGGTGAGACCAGCGTCGGCAGCCACGCCGTCGACACCGTCCGCACCATGGCGCGCATCGTGGCGGCGGCCGAGGAGGACATCCTCGCCAAGGGCCTGCCGCCCCTCACCGAACGCAACAAGCCCCGCACCCAGGGCGGCGCGGTCGCCCGCGCGGCAGCGGAGATGGGCGACTTCCTCGGCGCCAAGTTCCTGGTCGCCTTCACCCAGTCCGGCGACACCGCCCGCCGCCTCTCCCGCTACCGCTCCCCGATCCCCGTCCTCGCCTTCACCCCTGACCCGGCCACCCGCTCCCAACTCAGCCTCACGTGGGGCGTGGAGACCTTCCTCGGCCCCCATGTGAACACCACGGACGCGATGGTCGACCAGGTCGACGACCTGCTCATCGGCTACGCACGCTGCGACAAGGGGGACACTGTCGTCGTCACGGCCGGCTCCCCGCCGGGCGTATCGGGCTCCACGAACCTGGTCCGCGTCCATCACATCGGAGAGGACGACGGCCCTCAGTAGCGGGCCGGGCGGGGGCGCCCTTGACGCACGACAAAAGCGGATGTTCACCGCGTCGGTGGACATCCGCTCTCAAATGGTGACCTTGAATACAGAGGAAAAGTACCCCGGGTCGGATTCGAACCGACGCTGGATGGTGTTTGAGACCATTGCCTCTACCGCTGGGCTACCGGGGCGCCCTGCAAAACGAAGGTCGACGGTTACCCGCCGTGCCCCCACCCTATCGCAGCTGGGTACGCTCTTGTCAGCAGTACCGGTCTGCCCCGCACCAAGGAGCCCACGTGAGCGCCCCCGAGTCGCCCCAGCCTGTAGACGCGCCCGATGACGACAAGTCGCACGTGCCTCCGATGACGACGCGTGTCGTGATCGCCGAGGACGAGGCCCTGATCCGGCTCGATCTCAAAGAGATGCTGGAGGAGGAGGGGTACACCGTCGTCGGTGAGGCCGGTGACGGTGAGCGGGCCGTCGAGCTGGCGCGCGAGCACCGGCCCGATCTGGTGATCCTCGATGTGAAGATGCCGAAGCTGGACGGTATCTCCGCGGCGGAGAAGATCGCCGAGGAGAGCATCGCCCCGGTGCTGATGCTGACCGCCTTCTCGCAGCGCGACCTGGTGGAGCGGGCGCGGGACGCGGGGGCCATGGCGTACCTGGTGAAGCCGTTCAGCAAGAGTGATGTGGTGCCGGCGATCGAGATGGCGGTGTCGCGGTTCACGGAGCTGAAGGAGCTGGAGCGGGAGGTCGCGGACCTGAGTCTGCGGCTGGAGACGCGCAAGCTGGTGGACCGGGCGAAGTCGGTGCTGCAGACGCAGTACGGGCTGACGGAGCCGGCGGCGTTCCGGTGGATCCAGAAGACGTCGATGGACCGGCGGATGTCGATGCAGCAGGTGGCGCAGGCGGTCATCGACGACGCCGAGGAGAAGAAGGCGTCGAAGGGCTAGCAGGCCGTTCGGGTACGACAGAGGCCCGCGCCCCGTCAGGGGGAGCGGGCCTCTTCGCGTGCCTGCGTCGCCTGCCTCGCCTCAGTCCTCGCCGAGGTAGGCCTTGCGGACCGAATCGTCGTGGAGGAGGTCCTGACCGGTGCCGGAGAGGACGATGTTGCCGACCTCCATGACGTGACCGTGGTCCGCCAGGGAGAGGGCGGCCTGGGCGTTCTGCTCGACGAGCAGGATGGTGGTGCCCTGGGCCTTCAGCTCGGCGATGGTCGTCATGATCTTCTGCATCATGATCGGTGAGAGACCCATGGAGGGTTCGTCGAGCATGAGCAGCTTGGGCTGGGACATCAGCGCCCTGCCCATGGCGAGCATCTGCTGCTCACCGCCGGAGAGGGTTCCGGCGGCCTGCTTGCGGCGTTCCCCGAGGATGGGGAAGAGGTCGTAGGCGCGCTGGATGTCCTTGTCGATACCCGCCCTGTCGCTGCGCAGGAAGGCACCGAGGCGGAGGTTGTCCTCGATGGTCATGCGCGGGAAGATGTGCCGCCCCTCGGGGGAGTGGGCGAGCCCGAGGGAGACGATCTTGTGGGCGGGGATCTTCTTGAGCGACTTGCCCTCGAACTTGATCTGGCCGCCGACGGGCCTGAGGAGCCCGGACAGCGTGCGCAGGGTGGTGGTCTTGCCGGCGCCGTTGGTGCCGATGAGGGTGACCACTTCGCCCGCGTCGACGCTGAACGAGATGCCCTTGACGGCCTGGATCTTGCCGTAGGCGACTTTGAGGTCCTCGACCTCGAGGAGTGCGGTCATCGGTCGTTCTCCTTGCCGGGCGCGGCGTCCGTGGCGTCCGTGGCGGACTCGGCTGCTGCCTGAGCCGCGGCTTCGGCGGCCTCGACCTCGGCGGCCTCGGCGGCGCCGGGGTCGTTCTCCATGGGTTCACCGATGTAGGCGGCGATGACGCGCTCGTCGCCCTGCACGGTGGCCGGGTCGCCCTCGATGAGCTTCTCGCCCTGGACGAGGACGGCGACGCGGTCGCAGAGGTTGAAGATGAACCGCATGTCGTGCTCGATCACGAGGACGGCGGTGCCCTGGTCGCGGATGGCGAAGATGAGCTCCTCGGCCGCCCGGGTCTCCTGGGGGTTCATGCCGGCGGTCGGCTCGTCCAGGAGCAGCAGCCCCGGTTCGCTGGCGAGGGCGCGGGCGATCTCCAGCTTGCGCTGCTCGCCGTAGGGGAGGTTGCGCGCGAGATGGTCCGCCTTCTCGGCGAGGCCGACGAACTCCAGGAGTTCCATGGCGCGTGCCCGGGAGGTCGCCTCGGCCCGGTGGAATCCGGGGCCGCGCAGGACGGCCGACCAGAAGCCCTCCTTGGTCCGGGTGTGGCGGCCGACGAGGACGTTCTCCAGGACGGTCATGTTGGCGAACAGCCGGATGTTCTGGAAGGTCCGGGCGATGCCGGCGGCGGTCACCTTGAAGGACTTGGGCGGCAGGACCTTGCCCTTGTAGCGGACCTCGCCCTCGGTGGGGATGTAGAGGCCGGTGAGGCAGTTGAAGAAGGTGGTCTTGCCGGCGCCGTTGGGGCCGATGAGGCCGACGATCTCGCCGCTGTTGACGGTGAGGTCGACGTCGCGGACGGCGGTGAGGCCGCCGAAGCGCATCGTGACGCCGCGTGCGTCGAGGACGGTGGTGCCGGGGGCGGGTGCGCCCGGGGCGGTGTCCTTGGTGATGATGTCGGTGGTCATGGTGGTCAGGCCCCTGTCTTGCTCAGGACTGTGGGCGCGTCGGCCTCTTCGTGGAACTCCAGTTGGCGGCGCCGGTTGGGGATGAGGCCCTCGGGACGGAAGCGCATCAGCAGGACGAGTGCGAGACCGAAGGCGAGGAGTTGGTAGTCGCCCAGGAACTGGAGCTTGTTGGGGATCAGGAAGAGCAGCGCGGCCCCGATGAGGGGTCCGGCGATCGTGCCCATGCCGCCCAGCACGACCGCGGCGAGCAGGAAGGCGGAGTTGGGCGGGGTGGTGCCGGCGAACAGGTACTGCTCGGGTGTCACGGTGTAGGTGACGTGTGCCTGGACGGTTCCGGCGAGTCCGGCGAGGGTGGCGCCGACGGCGAAGGCGATGAGCTTGACCCGGAAGCCGTTGATGCCCATGGCGAGGGCTGCGGTCTCGTCCTCGCGGATGGCGACCCAGGCCCGCCCGATGCGGGAGTCGCCGCTGCGCCGGAAGACGAGGACGACGACGGCCGTGATGAGCAGCATCAGGAAGAAATAGTTGGCGAACCGGCCGATGGTGAAGCCGGCGATGTCGTGCTGGATCCCGAGGTCGAAGCCGAGGATCTTCAGGTCCGGGATGGACGCGATGCCGTTGGATCCGTTGGTGATGTCGGGACCGGAGGTGCCGTCGGTGTTGTTGGCCGCGATCCGGAAGATCTCACCGAAGCCGAGGGTGACGATGGCGAGGTAGTCGCCGCGCAGCCGAAGGGTCGGGGCGCCGATGAGGACACCGAAGACGAGGGAGGCGAGGGCCCCGACGAGTACGGCGGCCCAGAAGGGGAAGTGAACGCCGAAGGGCGAGCTGGGGGAGCCGGAGACGAGCGCGGCCGCGTAGGCGCCGACGCCGAGGAAGGCGACGTATCCGAGGTCGAGCAGGCCGGCGAGTCCGACGACGATGTTCAGACCCAGGGCGACGGTGGCGAAGATGAGGATGTAGACGCCGAGGGTGGCGTACTGGTCGTCGGTCTGGGTGAAGGGGAAGCAGGCCGCCGCGATGAAGGCGCCGCAGACGGTGATGTTCGTGTGGCGCGCGGTGATCTGCGAGGCGTGGCTGATCAGACCGGAGCGGTTCAGCGCGCTGAATCCGAAGCCGGCCGTGATCAGGAAGCCCACGAAGAGCTCGTCGTACTCGGTGCCGATGCCGTAGGTGAAGACGACCAGGGCGAGTGCCAGGACGGCGACGATGATCAGGATCTCGACGTAGGACGGCAGGGCGCGCACGGGGCGCGGGCTGCCGGAAGCGAACGCCGCCCGGAGGGTGGCCCAGCGCTGGCCGGTCTCGTGCTTGAACCGCTCCCAGCCGGTGTCGTCCGGGTCGAAGGGGTCGGGTTCGGGCCGCTCGAAGGGGAGGGCCAGGGCGCCGAGGAGGGCTGCCAGCGTGGCGGCGGCGACGACGTAGCCGCCGGGCTCGAGGTTGACGAGGCCGCCGAGCTTGAAGCTGATCGCGAGGATGGTGTACCAGGCGGTGGCGAAGGTGCCGAGCGTGGCGTACTTGACGGCCGCGTCGGCGCCGGCCGGGGTGAGCCAGCGCAGTCCCTTGACGCCGTAGGAGGCGACGGCGAACAGCGTGGCGAGTACGCCGCCCACGAGGACGAGGACCTGGAGTCCGCCCGGGTAGCCGTAGTAGGTGAGGTCGCCGGGGAACTCGTCGGTCCAGGTCCACGCGAGGAAGGTGGAGACGACAGCGAGGGCGCTGCCGCCGGTGGCCAGGGCACGGCCGATGTGCGGAGGGATGCCGATGAGGCCGGTGGGGGTCTTCGCGGCGGGGGCGGCCGCGGGGGTCGAAGCGGTGGTCTGTGTGGTCATCGGTGTCACGCCCTGTCCGCAACGCGCTCGCCGAGCAGGCCCTGCGGCCTGAAGAGGAGCACGAGGATGAGGAGAATGAAGGCCCAGACGTCGGCCCAGGACTGGCTGCCGAACTGGCCCAGGCCCGGAATGTCGGAGATGTAGGCGGTGGCCAGGGTCTCGGCGACGCCGAGGACCACACCGCCGATCATGGCGCCGTAGATGTTGCCGATGCCGCCGAGGACCGCCGCGGTGAAGGCCTTGAGGCCGAGGATGAAGCCCATCTTGAAGTCGATCTGGCCGTACTTGAGGCCGTTCGCGACGCCGCCGATGGCGGCGAAGATGGCACCGAGGGCGAAGGCGACCACGATGATGCGGTCGGTGTTGACGCCCATGAGCTTGGCGGTGTCCGGGTCCTGGGCGGTGGCCTGCATACCGCGTCCGGTGCGGGTGCGCATCACGAAGTAGGCGAGGAAGGCCATGCTGACCGGGGCGGCGGCGAGCAGGAAGATGTCACCCGTCTGGATGGTGGCGCCGCCGATGGTGAAGGGGCCGCCCTCGATCTGGGGGAAGGCGAGCTTGGACTTCGCGTTGGGGTAGAAGGCCCAGACGGCCTGCTGGAGCGCGAGGGAGAGTCCGATGGCGGTGATGAGCGGGGCGAGGCGGGGGGCGCCGCGCAGCGGGCGGTAGGCGAACCGTTCCGCCCCGACGGCGACCAGGACGGAGACGACCATGGCGCCGAGCAGCATCAGGGGGAGGGAGACCCAGATGGAGGTGCCGTCGGGCAGGAGGTACATGTGTACCGTGAGCGCGCCGAAGGCGCCGACCATGAAGATCTCGCCGTGGGCGAAGTTGATGAGCTGGACAATGCCGTAGACCATCGTGTAGCCGATGGCGATCAGCCCGTACATGGATCCCAGTAGCAGGCCGTTGACCAGCTGCTGCGGCAGTTCGTTCACCGCATGTCCTCCGAGACGTTCGGAATAGTTCGACGGATGGGGCCGGATGCGAGTCCGCGCGGGGCGCCAGTGGAACAGCGCCCCGCGCGGCTCGTGGGAGTGGTGCGGGCGGTGATCAGCCGGTGAAGGTGCCCGACTTCACCGTGGCCCAGTCGCCGTCCTTGACGGAGTACACGGTGAGCTGCTTGTTGGTGGCGTCACCGAACTCGTCGAAGGCGACCTTTCCGGTCACTCCGTCGAAGGACACGTTCTGCATGGCGTCGACGACCTTGGCGCGGGCGTCGTCGGGGAGCTTGCCGTCGTTGTCCTCGACGACCTTCTTGACGGCCTCGATGATCGCCCAGGCGGAGTCGTAGGAGTAGCCGCCGTACGCCTCGAAGGCCTCCTTGTACTTGGCGGCCTTGTAGTTGGCGACGAACTCCTTGGCGGAGGGGAGCTCCTCGACGGGCGCGCCGACGGAGGTGGCGAGGTCACCGGTGCCCGCGGCGCCGGCCAGCTTGATGAAGTCGGCGCTGTAGATGCCGTCACCGCCGACCAGCGGGATCTTGGCGCCGGCTTCCTTGATCTGCTTGCTCAGCGGACCGGCCTGCGGGTATTCGCCGCCGTAGTAGACGACGTCGGCGCCGGAGTTCTTGACCTTGGTGGCGACAGCGTTGAAGTCCTTGCTGTCGGGGTTGATGTGCTCGGTGCCGACGACCTTGCCGCCGAGCTTCTTGAACTCGTCGGTGAAGGTGGCGGCGAGGCCGGCGCCGTAGGTCTTCTTGTCGTCGATGACGAAGACCTTCTTCTTCTTGGCGTCGTTGAAGACGTACTGCGCGGCGAACGGGCCCTGGATGGCGTCCGTGGTCGCGGTGCGGAAGTACGACTTGTACGGCCGGACCTTCTCCTTCTGCCAGTTCACGCCCTGGGTGAGGGCGGGGTTGGTGTTGGCCGGCGAGACCTCGACGAGCTTGGCCGTGTCGAAGACCTTCTGCATGGCCTCGCCGACGGACGAGTTCAGCGGGCCGACGACGCCGAGGACGTCGTCGTTGGCGACGAGCTTGGTGGCGTTCTGCTGGCCGACGGAAGCCTGGCCCTGGTCGTCGAGGGCTTCGATCTTGAAGGTGATGCCCTCGACGTACTTCTCCTTGTTGGCGGTCTTCGCCGCGAGGTCCACGGAGTTCTTGATACCGAGGCCGAGCGCGGAGAGGTCGCCGGTCAGCGGCGCGTCGACGCCGATGACCACGGTGGTGCCACCGTTGCCGGAGTCCGAGCTGCCGCCGTCGTCGTCGCGTGAGCCGCAGGCGGTGAGGGTGAGTGCTCCCGCCGCCAGGGCGGCGGTGATGGCGATGAGCGAACGTTGACGCACGATCCAGTCCTTTCCCCTGACAGCCGCTTCCCGGTGGAAACGGCCGAGTCGAGCGCTGGGCCGAAGTGACAATCAGGCGGCGCGGTGACTGGCGGTGACTCTAAGGCGGGTGGGGAATGTGGAGGAGACTCTGGCCAAGGCTGTGACGCTCTTGTTATGACACGACGTATTGCAGAGCGGTACTGAGTGGGGGGAAGAGCAGAGTTATCGCCGTTTTGCCCTGTCCGGATGCTGAGAAAGCGCAGGACCCGGAGGGGGTGGTTCAGGCGTGTCAGCGGTTTTGGTGATTACCTCGCATCGTTGCTGCAGGCTACTTGCAGGGCGCGGGAGAGGTCCTGTGCGTACCGGGGTCCGAGGATGAAGCTGTGCGCCTCCATTGCGCGCGTATTACGCAGAGTTACATCCAGGAAAGGCAGCCCGGCATTCCGTGGCACTTTTCCGCATTCCGTGACGTGCATGGTGAGGGTGATCCTGCGGGGGGATCCTGCGTTTGTCCGGAAAGGAGTGCGCGGGCTGGAGGTCACGGACAGGCCTGCATAGGGCTGGGATATCCGCACGACGGTGACCGGAGGGCCGGATTCCGTGGTCACCTCCACATCGAAAGTGAAGCCCCGCGGGGCGGTGTTGGGGTCCATGGCCTGCGGATTCAGGTAGGCGACCTCGGTCACCTGGCTCGGGTACGGCGTGGCCGGCGGCGGCTCAGGACGGGGCCGGGTGACGTAGAGGTAGCCGCTGCCGGTGAGCACGGCGGTGGCGAGGAGCCCGCCGAGCACGGCCCTGCGGTGCCGCTCGAAGTGCCGTGCGAAGGCCGCGCGTTGAGGGTGGGACCCGGGGGGTACGTCCAGGAGATGCGTGCCCTCTCCCGGCTCGATGGGGCCGACCCCGCTCATTGCCAGGGCCCGGTGCCGGGGCCGCCGGCGCGATACCACGCGACGCACCCTTCGCGTGCCTCACGGTCGATCAACTGACCGATCCCGGCCGTCCCCTGCCGCTTGGCGGCCCGCGCGGAATCGACCACCTCGCGCAGGATGTCGTACTGGCCGCCGGACAGCCCCATCGACTGGTAGTCGCCGTAGGTACGGCCGTCGAGCACCTTGCGCGACCAATAGCCGACGATCTTCGTGCACAGGTCCGCGTCGGACGTCACCCGGGGTGACGGGGAGGAGGCGCGAACGCCGCCCGCTCCGGCCGACGGGGCTTCCCGCGCGTGGCCGGAATCCGTCGGACCGCACCCGGCCGCCGTCAAGCCCGCCAGCAGCGCGGCCACGAACGGCACACCGAACGCCCCCGCCCTCGCCCCCGCCCGAGACGTGCCTCCCCGTCGCATGCCCCGAACGCTAAGGCGCCCGGGTGCCGGTGGCAATGGCGGGGCGAGGAGGGGGGTGGGGTGGCAGCGGCGCGGGTGCCTGGTCTGCACGAGCCGTGCGGTGCGGATGGGCGTCGACCGGGAGACGGGGCGAGCGTCGTGTGCGGCACGGGACGGGCGGGCGGCGTGGGACGCGAGCCCGCGTGCGTGGTGGCGCGGGGAGGCTTCGCGGGAGGGGCGGGCCCGTGAGGCGGTGGGGACGCGACCGGGCACGGACGGACGGGTGGCCCGGGGCGGGTGAGCGTGTTCGCGGGGTGGGAGGGCCCGTGGTGCGGGGCAGGCGAACGCGTGGTGCGGGGCGATAGGACACATGGTGCGGGGCAGTGAACGCGTGGGGCGGGGCGTCCGCGGCCCCGCCCCACCGCGGTGGTCAGCCCGTCGCCCGCTCCGCCTCGCCGGGCCCGGCGTCCCGCAGCAGGCAGGTCAGCCGCGCGGTGCACACCCGCTTGTCCGCCTCATCGGTGATGACGATCTCGTACGTCGCCGTGGACCGACCCCGGTGCACGGGTGTGGCGACTCCGGTGACCAGGCCGGAGCGGGCGCCGCGGTGGTGCGTGCAGTTGAGGTCGACACCGACCGCGATCTTGGAGCTACCGCCGTGCAGCATCGACCCCACCGACCCCAGCGTCTCCGCCAGGACGGCGGACGCGCCGCCGTGCAGCAGTCCGTACGGCTGGGTGTTGCCCTCCACCGGCATCGTCCCGACGACCCGCTCCGCCGAGGCTTCCAGTATCTGCACGCCCATGCGCGTGCCCAGGTGGCCCGCGGAGAACAGCGACGGCAGGTCGACGCCGAGCGCTGCGTACTCGTCGATGACCTCCTGCGGGAACTTGACCTGCTGCTGCTCGCCCATGGGCCCGGCTCCATTCGTCCTGCGTCGGTACGGCTGTCTGCTGAGCAAACGCTCAGTCGGTCGGCGATTGTTCCAGACGCACCACGACGGACTTGCTGGCCGGGGTGTTACTGGTGTCCGCGGTGGCGTCCAGTGGCACCAGGACATTGGTCTCCGGGTAGTACGCCGCCGCGCAGCCCCGCGCCGTCGGGTAGTGCACGACACGGAAACCGGGTGCCCTGCGCTCCACGCCGTCCCTCCACTCGCTCACCAGATCGACGTAACCGCCGTCCACGAGCCGCAGCTCCCGCGCGTCCTCCGGATTGACCAGCACCACACGGCGGCCGTTCCTGATACCGCGGTAGCGGTCGTCCAGACCGTAGATCGTGGTGTTGTACTGGTCGTGCGAGCGCAGCGTCTGCAACAGCAGCCGGCCCTCAGGCAGCTCGGGATACTCCACCGGCGCGGCGGTGAAGTTGGCCTTGCCGGTCGCGGTCGGGAAGCGGCGCTCGTCGCGCGGGGCGTGGGGAAGCGCGAAGCCCCCGGGGCGCGCCACGCGCGCGTTGAAGTCCTCGAAGCCGGGGATCACCCGCGCGATGCGGTCGCGGATCATCGCGTAGTCCTTCTCGAACTCCTCCCACGGCACGGTGCTGTCCTCACCGAGGACACGGCGGGCCAGCCGGCACACGATGGCCGGCTCGGACAGCAGTTGTCCGCTCGCAGGCTCCAGACGGCCGCGCGAGGCGTGCACCATGCCCATGGAGTCCTCGACCGTCACGAACTGCTCGCCCGCGCCCTGCACGTCGCGCTCGGTGCGGCCCAGCGTCGGCAGGATCAGTGCACGCGCGCCCGTGACGGTGTGCGAGCGGTTCAGCTTGGTCGACACGTGCACCGTCAGCCGGGCGCGGCGCATCGCGGCCTCGGTGACCTCCGTGTCCGGAGAGGCGGAGACGAAGTTTCCGCCCATGGCGAAGAAGACCTTCGCCTTCCCGTCGCGCAGCGCGCGGATGGCCCGCACGACGTCGTAGCCGTGCTCCCGCGGCGGCGCGAATCCGAACTCCTTCTCCAGGGCGTCCAGGAACGCCGGCGCGGGCCGTTCGAAGATGCCCATGGTGCGGTCGCCCTGCACGTTGGAGTGACCGCGCACCGGGCACACGCCCGCACCCGGCCGGCCGATGTTGCCGCGCAGCAGGAGGAAGTTGACGATCTCGCGGATCATCGGCACGGAGTGCTTGTGCTGGGTCAGGCCCATCGCCCAGCAGACGATGACACGCTCGGACTCGAGGACCATGCGCAGACACTCCTCGATGTCCCCGCGTGTGAGACCGGTCGCGGTCAGCGTCTCGTCCCAGTCGGCGGCGCGCGCGGCCTTGGCGAACTCCTCGTAGCCGTGCGTGTGTTCGCGTACGAACTCCTCGTCCACCGCGTCCGGCGTGTCGAGGATCAGCCGGTTGAGGAGGCGGAAGAGGGCCTGGTCGCCGCCGAGGCGGATCTGCAGGAACAGGTCGGTCAGGGCGGCGCCGGTGGCGAGCCCCCTGGCGGTCTGCGGGTTCTTGAAGCGCTCCAGGCCCGCCTCGGGCAGCGGGTTGACGCTGACGATCCGCGCGCCGTTCGCCTTGGCCTTCTCCAGGGCGGACAGCATGCGCGGATGGTTGGTGCCGGGGTTCTGCCCGGCGACGATGATCAGATCGGCCCGGTAGAGGTCCTCCAGCAGGACGCTGCCCTTGCCGACGCCGATCGTCTCCGACAGGGCCGAGCCGGACGACTCGTGGCACATGTTGGAACAGTCCGGCAGGTTGTTGGTGCCGAGCTCGCGGGCGAACAACTGGTAGAGGAAGGCGGCCTCGTTGCTGGTGCGTCCCGAGGTGTAGAAGACGGCCTCGTCGGGGGTGCCGAGGGCGGTGATCTCCTCGGCGACGATGTCGAAGGCACGCTCCCAGGTGACCGGTTCGTAGTGGTCGGCGCCCTCGGGGAGGTACATGGGGTGGGTCAGCCGGCCCTGCTGCCCCAGCCAGTAGCCGCTGCGGCCGGCCAGGTCGGCGACGGAGTGCGCGGCGAAGAACTCCGGGGTGACCCGGCGCAGGGTGGCCTCCTCGGCCACGGCCTTCGCGCCGTTCTCACAGAACTCCGCCTTGTGCCGGTGCTCCGGCTCCGGCCAGGCGCAGCCGGGGCAGTCGAAGCCGTCCTTCTGGTTGACGCTGAGCAGCGTCAGCGCCGTGCGCTTCACACCCATCTGCTGGTGGGCCATCCGCAGCGTGTGACCGATCGCGGGGAGCCCGGCGGCCACCCGCTTCGGCTCGGCGACCTGCGGCGCGTCCTGGACCGGATCACCCTTGGGCGGTTTCGTGGCCATCGCGCACTCCTGTTCACGCACGTGTGAGGTATATCTCCGATCCTGCCACGTGGCGCCGACGACGACCGGGGCCGGCAAGACGGAGAACCCGAGCAGAGCCTGCGACGCCGACATGCACACCGGCTGACGGGTTCAGTGCGTGAGCGGTGCGTTCCGCACGCCGGCTGACGGGTCCCGCAGGTGAGCGGTGCGTTCCGCACTGCGAGGGTGCGTCTCCCGTACTGCGGTGCGCGTGGCACTCCCAGCCCGCCCGGCGTCCTCCCTCAGCCGCCCGACCGGCATCTCCTGCAAGCCGACCGGCACCTTCCCTGAGCCGATCCGCTGCCGCCTCCTCCAAACCGGTCTGGTGTCTCGCCCGAATCGGCCCGGCCCGCCCGGCCCGCCCGAATCGGCCCGGCCCGCCCGGCCCGCCCGAATCGGCCCGGCCCGCCAAGCCCGCCCGACGCCTCCCTTCCTCCTCCCGGCCGCCCGGCATCTTCTCCCGTCCGGTTCGGCGTCCCTCCGGCCCGGAGTGGGGTCTCCTCCAAGCCCGTCCGGCGTTTGAGGACGAGGCCGGGAGGCCGACGAGGGGACGGGAACGGGAAGGGGCGGAGGGGGCGAAACCGCACTGGCCGATCCACCCCACCGCACGCGGCCGGGACCGACTGTCAGTGGCACGTGGCAGGATCGAGGGCGTGGCAGAGACAGCATCGAAGAAGACCGACCAGCCCCCCGGTGGGACCCGCCCCCGCCTGATGCTCATGGACGGGCACTCACTCGCGTACCGCGCGTTCTTCGCGCTGCCCGCGGAAAACTTCACCACCGCGACGGGCCAGCCGACAAACGCGATCTACGGCTTCGCGTCGATGCTGGCCAACACGCTCCGTGACGAGGCCCCCACCCACTTCGCCGTCGCCTTCGACGTCTCCCGGAAGACATGGCGCTCGGAGGAGTTCACCGAGTACAAGGCGAACCGCTCCAAGACCCCGGACGAGTTCAAGGGCCAGGTCGAGCTGATCGGCGAACTGCTCGACGCGATGCACGCGCAGCGCTTCGCCGTCGACGGTTTCGAGGCGGACGACGTCATCGCCACCCTCGCCACCCAGGCCGAGGCCGAGGGCTTCGAGGTGCTGATCGTCACCGGTGACCGAGACTCCTTCCAGCTGGTCTCGGAGCACACCACGGTGCTGTATCCGACGAAGGGCGTCTCCGAGCTGACCCGGTTCACCCCGGAGAAGGTCTTCGAGAAGTACGGCCTGACCCCGGCCCAGTACCCCGATTTCGCCGCACTGCGCGGCGACCCGTCCGACAACCTGCCCGGCATCCCCGGCGTCGGCGAGAAGACGGCCGCGAAGTGGATCAACCAGTTCGGCTCCTTCGCCGAGCTGGTCGAGCGCGTCGACGAGGTCAAGGGCAAGGCCGGGCAGAACCTGCGCGACCACCTGGAGTCCGTCAAGCTCAACCGCAGGCTCACCGAGCTGGAGCGCCGGGTCGAGCTGCCCAGGGCCGTCCTCGACCTGGAGCGGACCGCCTACGACCGCAAGGGCGTGGCGATGATCCTGGACACCCTGGAGATCAGGAACCCGTCGCTGCGCGAGCGCCTGTTCGCCGTCGACCCGGGCGCGGAGGAGGCCGAGACCACTCCGGTCGTCGCGGAGGGCGTGGAGCTGGACGGCACGGTGCTGGGCACCGGCGAGCTGACCGGCTGGCTCGCGGAGCACGGCACCGGCCCCCTCGGGGTCGCCACGGTCGGCACCTGGGCGCTCGGCACCGGCTCGGTCGCCGAGATCGCGCTGGCCGCGGCCGCCGGACCGGCCGCCTGGTTCGACCCTTCCGAGCTGGACGAGACCGACGAGCAGGCGTTCACCACCTGGCTGGCCGACGTGGAGCGCCCCAAGGTGTTCCACAACGCCAAGGGCGCGATGCGCGTCTTCGCCGAGCACGGCTGGCTCATCGAGGGCGTCACCATGGACACCGCCCTCGCCGCGTACCTGGTGAAGCCGGGCCGCCGCTCCTTCGATCTGGACGCGCTGTCCCTGGAGTACCTGCACCGCGAACTGGCGCCCGCCGCCGCGCCCGACGGACAGCTGGCCTTCGGCGCGGACGAGAGCGCGGAGGCCGAGGCGCTCATGGTGCAGGCCCGCGCCATCCTCGACCTGGGCGAGGTCTTCGAGGGCCGCCTGGAGGAGGTGGGCGCGGCGGATCTGCTCCGCGACATGGAGCTGCCCACGTCCGCGCTGCTGGCCCGCATGGAGCGGCACGGCATCGCGGCCGACCGGGAGCACCTCCAGGCCATGGAGCAGATGTTCGCGGGTGCCGTACAGCAGGCGGTGAAGGAGGCCCACGCGGCGGCGGGGCACGAGTTCAACCTGGGCTCGCCCAAGCAGCTCCAGGAGGTCCTCTTCGGTGAGCTGGCGCTGCCGAAGACGAAGAAGACGAAGACCGGCTACACCACGGACGCCGACGCGCTGGCCTGGCTGGCGGGCCAGACCGACAACGAGCTGCCGGTGATCATGCTTCGCCACCGTGAGCAGGCGAAACTGCGCGTCACCGTCGAGGGCCTGATCAAGACGATCGCCGCGGACGGCCGTATCCACACCACGTTCAACCAGACGGTCGCCGCGACGGGCCGTCTGTCCTCCACGGACCCCAACCTCCAGAACATCCCGGTCCGCACGGACGAGGGCCGCGCGATCCGTCGCGGCTTCGTCGTCGGTGAGGGCTTCGAGTCCCTCCTGACCGCCGACTACAGCCAGATCGAACTGCGCGTGATGGCCCATCTCTCCGAGGACGCCGGCCTGACCGAGGCGTTCACCTCGGGCGAGGACCTGCACACCACGGCGGCCGCGCAGGTGTTCTCGGTGGAGCAGTCCGCGGTCGACGCGGAGATGCGCCGCAAGATCAAGGCGATGTCGTACGGCCTGGCGTACGGGCTGTCGGCCTTCGGCCTCTCCCAGCAGCTGAACATCGAGGCGGCCGAGGCGCGTGCGCTGATGGACGCGTACTTCGAGCGGTTCGGCGGCGTACGGGACTATCTGCGTCGGGTGGTCGACGAGGCGAGGGCGACCGGTTACACGGCGACGCTCTTCGGCCGCCGCCGCTACCTGCCCGACCTCAACAGCGACAACCGCCAGCGCCGCGAGGCGGCCGAGCGCATGGCGCTCAACGCACCGATCCAGGGCACGGCGGCGGACATCGTCAAGATCGCCATGCTGAACGTGGACCGCGCACTGCGCGAGGCGGACCTGCGCTCCCGCATGCTCCTCCAGGTCCACGACGAAATCGTCCTGGAACTGGCCCCCGGCGAACGCGCGACGGTGGAGGACCTGGTCCGCCAGCACATGGCCACCGCCGTCCAGCTCCGAGTCCCGCTCGGCGTCTCGGTGGGCGTGGGCCCGGACTGGGAGTCGGCGGCGCACTAGCTGTTCTGTCCACGGAGAAGCCGCGAGCCCTCTGCCGGACACCGGACCCGTCACGTACGAGAGTGTGGTCCGGCGGTGCCCCGACCGGCTTCCTCGGAGACGCGGCCCCACCGCAGTCCGGGGAGGCCCGGGGCCCCGGCGGCTCGCCGTACGGGTGTTGCGCGGCGGGGCGCCGGGACGGCGGGTACGGGCGGCGGTGCGGTGCGGCGGGCCCTCGCCGGCCGTACCCCCCCGGGGGCCACCGTGCCGCCACCGGGCACACGGCGCCCCCACGGAACCTCCGGAGGAAACGTCACTCGCGTGGCCCTCGCAGACACGCCGTCGGCCGGGTTGGCCGACAGGATGCGACGCATGGGTATACGCATGCTTCACCGCACAGCGGCACCCCCGCGGACCGACGCCGACGGACCCACCCTCAAGGCGTTTCCGCCGGTTCCGGTCTTCGCGGCCGCCGCAAGTACCGCCCGCATCCCCGTCGCCTTCACCGCCGCGCCGCGCCGCGCCACCGCGGCCCTCGGCCGCCGTATCACCGACGGCCGGTGGAGAGGCGACGGCAACCCCACCGGCGAGCAGCCGGCCTGGCGGCTGTGGGCCGAGCTGGCCCGCGCCTATCTCACCCTCGCGGTCACCCTGCTGCACCGGCCCCGCCCGGTCCGTACCGTCACCGTGTTCGTCGCGGCGAGCGACACCCTCAGCGTGCGGCCGTACGATCCGGCCGCCGCGTACCGTCGTCCGCAGGGCCCTCCATGGCCGGGGTGGCCGGACGCCACGCCCTGACGGCCAGCGCGTACAACGGAAGCGCGAGGACCAGCCCCGCGCCCGCACCGAAGCACACCGTCGGGATCAGTTCCCAGGGCTTCGCGGTCGAGCCCCAGTAGGCCCACCACCGCGAGGCCCGCTGCACCGCCCCCGCCAGTGCACACCCGGCGAGCAGCGCGACGGCCCACCACCGGTCGCCGACGGAGAGGGCAGGCACCCCCGTCGGCCGGGCCGGCCCCGGTGCCGCCCCGCGCAGGGCCCGTGCCACGAAGAGCGCGATCACGACCGCGGCCACCGCCGACCCCCCGTACTGCAGATACCAGTACAGCGGCGACCCCGCGATCTCCTCGCCCAGCACGGGAAGCACCCGCATCCCCCACCGGTCGGGATGCGTGAACGCATCCCAGACCACATGCGTCAACGCCCCCAGCACCGCCGAGACGTACCAGCGTGCCACCAGGGAGGGACGTACGCGCGTACGCGGCGCACCACAGCGCACAAGCGCGGCCGGTCGCCCCTGCCGTGTCCGCGGCAACAGCGCCACCAACGGCTCACGCACCAGCAGCCACAGCCCCACCAGCGCCCACGCGATGAGCGCATCGACGGTGAACACGCCCCAGAAGGCGTGCGTCACCTCGCCGTACTTCATCGCTCCCGGCAGGACACTCGCCGCGTAATAGGTCATGTCGGGAGCGAAGCTGCCCGCGATGAGCACGGAGGGGACCAAGGCGCCCCGACCGCTCCCGTCGGTGCGCACGGCCGGCAGGACCGCCGCCGCATGGCTCAGCGTGAACGGCAACTCGACTCCCCGTGGGCGGCGTTGACCGGACCATCGGGGCCCGTCGACCGGAAGCCCTCAGTATGCGGGACAGCCCGCCGCGGACCCTGCCACGACAGGAACGTGGCCAACCGGTGAATATCGGTCATCAACGGGTGTCCGCGCAAAGGAAGTTGTCGTAGGGTCGCGAGGGTCGTCGTGCCGGATGGCCTGACAGTGCAACCGGCGGGACGGGAAGAACGTCACAGCAGGGCGGACACAACACACGATGGCGGGCGCCACAGCGCCCACGGGAGGGGTTCACTCTATGGCGGCGCATTTCGGCAGGAGGCTGCGCAAGGGAGCGGCAACCACCGCCGTGGCCGCGGCAGCGGTGGCAGCCCTGTCCGCGTCCCAGGCTCCTGGGGTGACGGTGGACGACCAGGGCAGACGGACCGCCTCCGACGCCACGCCCTCGCCCGAGGAGACCGCCGACGGCGGCAGCGCGACCGGCAACTCGCCGTACTACACGGACCTGCCGCCCCTCAACAGCCCCAAGCCCTCCCCGAGCACCGGCACCGGCCCGTTCGACCCGGCCGGCGCCGAGGCCGGCATACCCGCGACCGTCCTCGACGCCTACAAGAAGGCGGAGGCCGCGCTGCGCGAGAAGAAGCCCGGCTGCAACCTGCCCTGGCAACTCCTCGCCGCCATCGGCAAGGTGGAGTCCGGGCAGGCCCGCGGCGGACGTGTCTCCGCCGACGGCACCACGCTCTCCCCGATCCTCGGACCCCAGCTCGACGGCAACGGCTTCGCCCTCATCAAGGACACCGACAACGGTGCCTACGACGGCAACAGCGCCTACGACCAGGCCGTCGGCCCCATGCAGTTCATTCCCTCCACCTGGGAATGGGCGGGCCGCGACGGCAACGCCGACGGGCGTGAGGACCCGAACAACATCTACGACGCCGCCCTCGCCGCCGGCCACTACCTGTGCCGCTTCGGCTGGGACCTGTCCGACCGCGCCGACCTCGACAGGGCGATCCTCAGCTACAACCACTCGACGGACTATCTGAACACCGTCCTGTCGTGGTTGGAGTACTACCGCAAGGGCACCCACGAGATCCCGGACGGTTCAGGAGCCCTGCCCACGGACCGCAGCGACGACAGGACGACGCGTCCCTCGCCCTCCCCGAGGACACCGGGCACCTCGTCGCCGAGGCCCAGCCCTCCGCCCGCCAGGCCGGGCGGCTCCAGCACGAGCCCGACCCCGCCCGGCTCCGACAGCCCGGCCACCCCGCCGCCCACCACCCCTCCCACCACCCCGCCCACCACTCCTCCCACCCCCACCGACACGGTGGACCACCTGGAGGACGCGGGCCCCGCGACGCTCACCGCGATGGCGGGCGACACCTTCACCAAGAGGATCAGCGCCCGCGCCGAGACGGATGCCGGCAAGGCGGTGGCCAAGGTGCGGATCCGCTTCAGCATCTACGGCGACACCGACGCCACCTTCACCGGCGGCGAAAGTGTGGCCACCGTCGTCACCAACCGCTCCGGCGTCGCCGTGGCACCCGTGCTCCAGGCCGGCGAGAAGACCGGCGCGTTCGCCGTCCGCGCCGTAGTCGTGGGCCGCACGATCCCGGGCATCGCCTACAAGGCCACGGTCACCGAACGCGCCGCCGACACCCTCGTCCGCACCGGCGACGCGGCACTGACCTGCACTCCGGGCGGCGAGTTCGCCGAACCGGTCGAGCTGAAGGCCACCTACGACGGCGTGGCCGCAGACAAGGTCGCCGCCACCGCCACGCTCGTCAAGTCCGCCGACGACCCGGCCCAGAACGACAAGGGCCCCTACTTCAAGGACGCCGACGGCAAGGCGATCCGCACGCTGGGCGGCCTCAGGACCGACGCGGACGGTCTGCTGAAGCTGCCGCAGCTGTACGCGGACGACACCACCGGCACGTTCCTGCTCCGGGTCACCACCGCGGGCGGAGCGACCCTCACGGTCGAACTGACCGTGGCGGCGGCCGAAACGGAGACCGAGACCGGGACGCCGTCCCCGAGCCCTTCGACGAGCCCCGGCGCCTGACGGCACTGCACGGCACCCACGCGATGGCGTCCCTCCCCGAACGAAGGAGGGGCGCCATCGCGCGTGCGCGCCCGGCCGGAACCGGAACCGGAACGGTTCACCGCCTGAGCCGTGCGTTGGTGTGCCGGGTCGGCTCGGCGGCGGCCGGATCCTCCGGCCAGGGATGCTTGGGATAACGCCCGCGCAGCTCGGCCCGTACGCCCTTGTAGCCGTCCCGCCAGAAGGAGGCGAGATCGGCGGTCACGGCGGCCGGCCGCCCGGCCGGGGACAGCAGGTGCACCAGCAGCGGAACCCCGGCCACCCGGGGCGACTCCTGGAGCCCGAACATCTCCTGGAGTTTCACCGCGAGCA
Source organism: Streptomyces sp. NPDC031365 (assembly GCF_055569765.1). Lineage (NCBI taxonomy): Bacteria > Bacillati > Actinomycetota > Actinomycetes > Kitasatosporales > Streptomycetaceae > Streptomyces > Streptomyces sp. NPDC031365. The sequence continues at coordinate 148,740 of NZ_JBVIIM010000019.1, forward strand.
CCGGTTGCTCCGGATCGGAGTAGTCGACCCGGATCGCGGACCCACTGGGCACGGTGACCCGCTCGGGCGCGAGCTCATCGAGCCGCACGGCCTCACCTGAGGCCCAGGGGAGCAGCCGTCCGAGCGCCTGCGCGGTGTCGATCCGCACGAGATCGGCCCGCCGCCGCGCCCGGCTCAGTTCCGGCTCCAGCCACTCCTCGACCCGCGCGTGCAGCGCCTCGTCGGACACGTCGGGCCACGGCTCACCGAACCGGCCGTGCAGAAAGGCCAGCCGCTGCCGCAGTACCTCCGCCCCGGCCGGCCACCGCAACAGCCCGAACCCCTCCCGCCGCAGTCCGTCCAGGAGCGCGGCCCGTACGAGCGGGCGTTCGGCGCCGGTATGCGGCCGTACGGCCAGCTCCACCGCCCCGAGCCGTTCGACCAGCCGCGTGACAACGTCCCCATCGGCCCAGCACACCTCCTCACGGCTCTCCAGCAGCGCACCGGCCGCGTACCGCGCGATCCCCTCGTCGACGACCGCGCCCAGCCCCACGCGCGCGTGCCCGCGCCCCACGGGCCGGTCGGCCACGGCGACGGCGACCCACTCCGCTCCCCGCAACCCTGACCCCGCCCCCACCTCGGCCCGGGTCCCGGACACCATCAGATACGCCCCACCGTCCACGCGAGCCACCCGCTCAGGAAAGGCAAGCGCGACCACCACCCCGACCCTCCCGTCCTCCCCACCGGATCCCGGCACACCGTCCCCGGCCACCCACTCGGACGGCGAGCCCGCGGTGGATCCGGCGTCTTCCCGCGGGCCCGGCGTGGTCGAGTCGGGTGCCTGGTGTGTGGAGGAGGTGTCAGTCCCGCTCTCGGGCGGGGCGGGTGGGGGTGGTGAGCCGGGTACGGGCGCGGACCCGGTGTCGTTCCCCGGACGGGACGTGGAGTCCGGACCCGCCGGTGCGGCGTGCGGGAGGGCCGGTGCCGGAGGCCGGCCCGAGGTCTCGGAGGTGAGCCGCCGCAGGCGGCGGGTCTCCGTGCGCCACCGCGCGGCGTACGCGTCGCCGCCGCGCCGCGCGGTGCGCAGCGCGCTCGTGAGGTCGTCGCCGTAGTCGCGCGGTGGCTCCTCGCCGATCAGGGCGACCACCTCGGCGGCGAGGCCGGGGCCCACCACCGGTGCCGCGTCCAGCAGCGCCCGCCCCAGCCGGGGATGCAGTCCCAGCCGCGACAGCCGAGCACCGCGCCGCGTGGCACGTCCGTCCGGGCCCACCGCCCCGATCGCCGTCAGAACGGCGCGGGCCGCCGCCATCGCCCCGCCCGGCGGAGGATCCAGCAGCGCCAGCCCGGAGGCATCCGGATCGCCCCAGCAGGCGGCCTGGAGCGCGAACGCCGTCAGATCGGCCACTTTGATCTCGGGCGAGGGGAACCGCGGCAGTCGCGCCTCCTCCGCCTCCGCCCAGCAGCGGTACACCGCACCCGGTGCCTCACGCCCGGCCCGCCCCGCCCGCTGCCGCCCCGCCGCGCGGGAGGCCCGTACCGTCGTCAGCGCGCTCAGCCCCCGCGCGTGATCGACCCGGGGCTCCCGCGCGAGCCCCGAGTCCACGACGACCCGCACCCCGGGAACCGTCAGCGACGACTCGGCCACCGACGTCGCCAGCACCACCCGGCGCCGCTCCCCGGGCGCCAGTACCGCGTCCTGCACGGCGGCCGGCGCCCGCCCGTGCACCTGAAGCAGTTCCACACCGTCCAGATCCCCGAGCCGCCCGGCCACCCGCGCGATCTCGCCCACCCCGGGCAGGAACACCAGCACGTCGCCGTCCCGCTCGGCCAACGCCCGCCGCACCACCGACGCCACATGCGTCAGCAGCGCCGGATCGACCCGCATCCCGTGCGGCGGCCGCACCGCCCGCACGGGAGGCGACCACACCACCTCCACCGGGTACGCCGCACCACGCGCCTCGACCACCGGCGCGCCGCCCAGCAGCCGTGCCCAGCCCGCCGCGTCCGTCGTGGCCGACGCGGCCACCAGCCGCAACTCGGGGCGGAGCGTCTCGCGCACGTCCCACAGGAACGCCGCCGTCGTGTCCGCGTCGAGATGCCGTTCGTGGCATTCGTCGAGGACCACCACATCCACCCCGGTCAGCTCCTGGTCGCGCTGCAGCCGCTGCAGGAGCACACCGGTGGTGACGACCTCCACGCGTGTGCTCCGCCCGACCGCCCGCTCCCCGCGCACGGTGAAACCGACCGACTCGCCGACCCGCTCGCCCAGCAGCCACGCCATCCGCCGTGCCGCCGCGCGGGCGGCGATCCGCCGCGGCTCGGCGACCACCACCCGCCGCGCGGGACCCGCGTCCAGCAGCCCCGCCAGGGCCAGCGGCACCAGCGTCGTCTTCCCGGTCCCGGGCGGCGCCACCAGCACGGCGGTGCCGTGCGCGTCGAGCGCGTCGGTCAGCCCGGGCAGAGCATCGCGTACGGGAAGGGCGTCCAGGGCGTCGTAACGGATCACGCACTCAGTCTCGTACGCACACGAAGATCGCGGTTCCCGGGATCAGATTCCCGCGCAGCGGGGACCAGCCGCCCCACTCGGAGGTGTTCCAGGCCGGCCACTGCGGCTCCACCAGATCCACCAGCCGGAACCCCGAGGCGACGACATCACGCACCCGGTCCCCGAGCGTCCTGTGGTGCTCGACGTACACCGCGCGGCCGTCCTCGCCCTGTTCGACGTACGGCGTGCGGTCGAAGTACGACCCGGAGACGCTCAGCCCTTCCGGACCCGGCTCGTCCGGGAACGCCCAGCGGATCGGGTGCGTCACGGAGAACACCAGCCGGCCCCCGGGCCGCAGCACCCGGCGCACCTCGCGCAGTACCAGCCGCGGATCGGCGACGAAGGGCAGCGCCCCGTACGCCGAGCAGGCCAGGTCGAAGGAGCCGTCCGCGAACGGCAGCGCGCCCGCGTCGGCACACACCAGCGGGAGCGGCCCGCCGATGCGCAGTGCGTGCTGCAACTGCCGGTGCGAGATGTCCAGGGCCACCGGACGCGCCCCCTGGGCGGCCAGCCAGCGCGAGCACTGCGCCGCGCCGGCGCCCAGCTCCAGGACGTCCCGTCCCTTCAGCTCCTCCGGCGGGCCGAGCAGCTCCGCCTCCACCTCGTCCAGACCCTCGGGACCCCAGACGAAGCGGTCGTCACCGAGGAACGTGCCGTGCTCGGTCTGGTACTCGTCCGCGTTGCGGTCCCACCAGCCCCGGTTGGCGCGTGTGCTCTCCGCGACACCGGCCTCGCGCCGGGTCGCCTCCGGTTCGGGTGCTACGGGCTCTTGGATGATCGGCTCCCTCGTCGTACTCTTCCGTCCAGCCGGACTCCGGTGTGTCGCAAAGGCGGGTTCGGGGCCCCTGCGTGGCCTCGGATGATGGGACTTGTGCCGGTTATGCGGCGATCCGCCCCGGGTGGGCGGCTTCGCGCATTGACCCTGCCCGGCTGCCCCCGTATGCTACAAGTTGCGCTGCGAGCTTGCGCGCCTCAGACGTAGCAGGCTGCGCTCGCATCTGTTGTATGTCCCCTCGGTTCTCGAGGCGTCATCGCCAGTGTCTGGTGGGGCGCTTCCTTGGCTGTCCGGCTTCGGCAGAGCGAAACGGGCTCCCGGCGTAAGCAGTACCTACGACTCACTGTCCGCACCGGAGCCCTTTCCCACATGACGAGCAGCACCGAGACCACCGCCACCACCCCGCAGGTTGCGGTCAACGACATCGGTAACGAGGAAGCCTTCCTCGCCGCGATCGACGAGACGATCAAGTACTTCAACGACGGCGACATCGTCGACGGCGTCATCGTGAAGGTCGACCGGGACGAGGTCCTGCTCGACATCGGTTACAAGACCGAAGGTGTCATCCCGAGCCGCGAGCTCTCGATCAAGCACGACGTCGACCCCAACGAGGTCGTCGCCGTCGGTGACGAGATCGAGGCCCTTGTTCTCCAGAAGGAGGACAAGGAAGGCCGCCTGATCCTCTCGAAGAAGCGCGCCCAGTACGAGCGTGCCTGGGGCACCATCGAGAAGATCAAGGAAGAGGACGGCATCGTCACCGGTACCGTCATCGAGGTCGTCAAGGGTGGTCTCATCCTCGACATCGGCCTCCGCGGCTTCCTTCCGGCCTCCCTGGTCGAGATGCGCCGTGTTCGCGACCTCCAGCCCTACGTGGGCAAGGAGCTCGAGGCGAAGATCATCGAGCTGGACAAGAACCGCAACAACGTGGTCCTGTCCCGCCGTGCCTGGCTGGAGCAGACCCAGTCCGAGGTCCGCCAGACGTTCCTCACCACCCTCCAGAAGGGTCAGGTCCGTTCCGGCGTCGTTTCCTCGATCGTCAACTTCGGTGCCTTCGTGGACCTGGGTGGCGTCGACGGTCTGGTCCACGTCTCCGAGCTGTCCTGGAAGCACATCGACCACCCCTCCGAGGTTGTCGAGGTCGGCCAGGAGGTCACCGTCGAGGTCCTCGACGTCGACATGGACCGCGAGCGTGTCTCCCTGTCGCTGAAGGCGACCCAGGAAGACCCGTGGCAGCAGTTCGCCCGTACCCACCAGATCGGCCAGGTCGTGCCCGGCAAGGTCACGAAGCTGGTTCCGTTCGGTGCGTTCGTCCGCGTGGACGAGGGCATCGAGGGTCTGGTCCACATCTCCGAGCTGGCCGAGCGCCACGTGGAGATCCCGGAGCAGGTCGTCCAGGTCAACGACGAGATCTTCGTCAAGGTCATCGACATCGACCTCGAGCGCCGTCGCATCAGCCTTTCGCTGAAGCAGGCCAACGAGGCCTTCGGTGCCGACCCGTCGGTGGTCGAGTTCGACCCGACCCTGTACGGCATGGCCGCGTCCTACGACGACCAGGGCAACTACATCTACCCCGAGGGCTTCGACCCCGAGACCAACGACTGGCTCGAGGGCTACGAGACCCAGCGCGAGGCGTGGGAGACGCAGTACGCCGAGGCGCAGACCCGCTTCGAGCAGCACCAGGCGCAGGTCATCAAGTCCCGCGAGGCGGACGAGAAGGCCGCTGCCGAGGGCGGCGAGGCTGCCGCTCCGGCCGCGTCCGGTGGCGGTGGCGGTGGCGGCGGTTCGTACTCCTCCGAGGGCGGTGACCAGTCCGGTGCGCTGGCTTCGGACGAGGCGCTGGCCGCTCTGCGGGAGAAGCTGGCGGGTGGGCAGAGCTGAACGCTCGCCGCTGAGGCTTAGCCGTTGACTGAGGGGCCGTACCTTTCGAGGTGCGGCCCCTCAGTGTTGTCCCCTCCGGGGTTGCGGGCTGCTGCGGGCCGGCGGGGCGTGGTGCACCGTTCTCCGCGGCCCTGGGGATGGTTGTCCGCACCCCGCTGATAAGTGCCCCCGCCGAGGAGTCCCTGCGGTTCCTGACAGGGCGGTTGGCCGTGCCTGGGAATGTCGGTGCCGTGGGCCACGTTGTCGTGTACGGACACGAGGAGGAGCGGTCACTGTGCTTGATCCGCAGGGTTTGTACGCATGGGAGCCGAAAGGGCTCGGCGTCGTCGACATGGCGCTGGCCCAGGAGTCGGCCGGACTTGTCATGCTCTACCACTTCGACGGATACATCGACGCGGGGGAGACCGGGGACCAGATCGTCGACCGGCTGCTCGGCTCGCTGCCCCACCAGGTCGTCGCCCGGTTCGACCACGACCGGCTCGTCGACTACCGCGCCCGGCGCCCGCTGCTCACCTTCACCCGCGACCGCTGGAGCGACTATGAGGTGCCCGCCATCGAGGTGCGCCTCGTCCAGGACGCCACCGGGGCGCCGTTCCTGCTGCTGTCCGGACCGGAACCGGACGTCGAGTGGGAGCGCTTCGCCGCGGCCGTCCAGCAGATCGTGGAGCGGCTCGGCGTACGCCTGTCGGTGAACTTCCACGGCATCCCCATGGGCGTCCCGCACACCCGCCCCGTCGGCATCACCCCGCACGGCAACCGCACCGACCTCGTCCCGGTGACCAGTAGCGTCTTCGACGAGGCGCAGGTGCCCGGCAGCGCCGAGGCCCTCGTCGAGTACCGGCTCATGCAGGCCGGACACGACGTCCTGGGCGTCGCGGCGCACGTGCCCCACTACATCGCCCGGTCCCCGTACCCGGACGCGGCGCTGACCGCCCTGGAGTCCGTCACGGCCGCCACCGGACTGGTCCTGCCCGGTGTCGCCCACTCCCTGCGCACCGACGCCCACCGCACCCAGAGCGAGATCGACCGCCAGATCCAGGAGGGTGACGACGAACTCACCGCCCTCGTCCAGGGCCTCGAGCACCAGTACGACGCCGCCGCGGGTGCGGAAACCCGGGGCAACATGCTCGCGGAACCCGCACAGATCCCGTCGGCGGACGAGATCGGCCGAGAATTCGAGCGCTTCCTGGCGGAACGAGAAGGCGAGAGCTGACCTTCTCGGCCTGCGGCCCCGTGTCACCGGGCCCGACGCCCGACCGGACCTTCCCGGCTTCCCCGGCCGGGCAGGCTCTAGGCTGCTGTTCATGCTGACAGTGGGTCTGACCGGCGGTATCGGCGCCGGCAAGAGTGAGGTGTCGCGGCTGCTCGTCGAGTGCGGGGCCGTGCTGATCGACGCGGACCGCATCGCTCGCGAGGTCGTCGAGCCGGGGACGCCGGGTCTCGCCGCGGTCGTGGACGCCTTCGGCGAGGGGGTCCTGGCCGCGGACGGCAGCCTCGACCGGCCCGAACTCGGCTCGATCGTCTTCGCCGACCCGGAGAAGCTGGCCGTTCTCAACTCGATCGTTCATCCCCTGGTGGGCGCCCGGTCCCGCGAGCTGGAAGAGGCCGCCGCGGAGGACGCCGTCGTCGTACACGACGTCCCCCTGCTCACGGAGAACGGCCTCGCGCCCCTGTACGACCTGGTGATCGTCGTCGACGCGAGCCCTGAGACCCAGCTCGACCGGCTCGTGGGCCGGCGCGGCATGACGGAGGAGGACGCACGCGCGCGGATGGCCGCCCAGGCGACCCGCGAGCAGCGCCGGGCAATCGCCGACATCGTCATCGACAACGACGTCCCGCTCGACGAGCTGGAGCAACGGGTCAAGGACGTGTGGTCCCGGCTGGCCCTCCGCGCGCGGGCGTCCCATCCGGAATAGAGGGCCCTGGGCGGGGCGTTGAACCCGGTCAGCGAGGGAAGGATTCCGCCGTGCCCCAGACCAGCGGTCCGACCGGACGTACGCCGGAGACGCATGTCATCGACTTCCGTGCCGCCGAGCATCTGCTCGCCTCCGGAGATCCGCGGGGCGCGGTGAAGCTGCTGGACGGCGTGATCGACGTCCACCCGGAGAACACCGCCGCACGCCTGCTGCGCGCCCGCGCCTTCTTCGCGGCCGCCCAGCTGCGCCCCGCCGAGCTGGAATTCTCCCTGGTCCTGGAGCGCGAGCCGGACAACGCCTATGCGCACTTCGCGCTGGCCCGCACCTATCAGCGGCAGAGCCGCCCGCACCCGGCCAAGCGCCACTTCCGGCTGGCGGCCGCCCTGGACCCGAACCCGGAGTATCTGAAGGCGGCCCGCTTCGACGCGTGACGGCCGCGTGCGCCGAGTCCGCGCTACGGCCGGCTCCTCGGCGGCTCATACGGAGGGACGTCCCGCCCAGGCTGGTAGTGCGGCCCCTGACGGATGTGCCGGACGACGACGATCAGGTCGACCGTGACGAGCAGCCACAGCGCACCGCACGCCAGCGCCCAGCCGGGATGTCCCGCGAGCGTGAACGCCACCGTTCCGGCCACCGTCCAGACCACGCCCCACACACTGAGCCAGAACCGCATCCGCAGAGCACTGCGCGCGGTCGCCGGCTCACTGCCCGTACGCATCGTCCTCACCACCACCACTCCCGCCCGCGACCTGCGAGTTCCCCGTCCGGGTGCCCGGAACGGGCCGGTCCACCGCGGGTGCGGTGACCGGTACTCACTCGAACGGGTGAACCGGCGGCGGGTGGGAACGGGCGTGCGGAGACGGTCCGTTGGACGGACATGGAGCCGAAAAAGCGTGAGGGGTACGAGGGAACAGGGCCCGGGGCGATCACCCCGGACGGCTGCGCGGTGGAGCTCTACTCGCGTCTGTCCGTCGGGGACGAGCCGGACATCGTCGCCGCTGAGGCACCGGCGGGAGCGAGGGTGCTCGAGCTGGGCAGTGGTGTGGGACGGATGACCCACGCGCTGCTGGAGCGGGGCTTCGAGGTCACCGCGGTGGATGAGTCCGCGCAGATGCTGGAGCGCGTGCGCGGGGCACGCACGATATGCAGCCCCATAGAGGAACTCGACGTCGGCGAGACGTTCGACGTGGTGCTGCTGGCGTCCTTCCTGGTGCACGCGGGGGACATCGAGGTACGGCGTGGCCTGCTGCGCACCTGTGTGCGGCATCTGGCGAAGGGCGGATGCGTGCTGATCCAGCGGGAGGGCGAGGACTACCACACCAATGTGCCGCGCGAGCGCAAGGACCCGGCCGGCTACACCGTGCGGATCGTGTCGGCGGAACCGGCGGGCGACGGGGCCGACTCGGTACACGCGGAGTATGTGTTCCCGGACGCGGTCTGGACCCAGACGTTCCGTACCCGGCCCTTGACGAGGCAACAGTTCGAGGAGGCACTGGAGGAGGCGGGCCTGAGGGTGGACCGGTATCTGACGGTGGACAGGATGTGGGTGAGGGCGGTACCGACGGCCGCAGACTGAGCGCGCAATTCATGCTGGACAGCGATGAGTTCGCAGGCGGGGGACGGTCTACCTCTCTGACAGCATCACGGACCGCATCCCGCAGGAGACCCCATGTCCGAGACCACCGCTCCCGGCGCGACCGCCGCCTCTTCCAGGACCGTCGTCGCCGAGTCCGCAACCGCCCGCGGACGGCGTGCCCGTCTCGCGCTGCGCGGACTGCAGGTGCTGATCGCGCTGTTCTACGCGATCGCGAGCGCGCTGCCCAAGCTGATCGCGCACTCCTCCGCAGCCGGGCCCTTCGACGAGATGGGCTGGGGCAGCACGGGCATGTACGCCATCGGCGTGCTGGAACTCGCGGGAGCGGTCGGCCTGTTGGTGCCGGTGCTCCAGTCGGCGGCGGCGACGGGGCTGGCCGCGCTGATGGCGGGCGCGTTCGTTGTGCAGATGACGGTCTTCGACGGTGAGAACGCGGCGACACCGGTCATCCTGCTCGTGCCGCTCGTCCTGATCGCCTGGGCCCGCCGGGGTTGCAACACGGATCTGCTGCGACTCCTGCGCCGTCAGGGCTGAGAGCCGCGTGGGGGAGGGCCTGCCCTTCCCTACGCCCCGTCCGGCCGGGGCCGTGCTGCGAACGGGCTCACCGGCCGGGCACCCGCTTGCCATCCGCTCACCCGCGTGCCGAGCCGCCGGACCCTCCACCGCGGGACTTGCCCCTGCCCTCGTGGCCCCGGCCGCCGCCCGCCCCGCCCGCCCGGCGGCCACCGGTTCTCCGACGGCCACCGGTGTCACCGGGCGCGGCGCCAAGGTCGTCAGGCCCGCCGGTCCCGTCAGGCCCGCCGAAGCCGACCGGTCCGCCGAGCCCGCGCAAGCGTTCCATCTCGCGGCGGTCACGCTTGGTCGGACGGCCGGTGCCGCGGTCGCGGATGCCGGCCGGGGCGACGGCCTCGCGGGACGGGGGCGGCGGGGAGTTGTCGACATAGCACTGGACGGCCACCGGGGCACCCACCCGCTTGCGGATGAGCCGCTTGACGACGACGATCCGCTCCCGGGTCTCGGCCCGCAGTCGCACCTCGTCACCGACACGGACGGAGTGCGAGGGCTTCACCCGCTCGCCGTTCACCCGGACATGTCCGCCGCGGCAGGCGGCGGCACCGAGGGACCGCGTCCTGACCAGCCGCACCGACCAGATCCAGCTGTCGATCCGCACGGACTGACCGCTCCCCGGCCCGGCCGCCTCGGCGGCGGCCACGGCAGCGACGATCTCGGGATCGACCGGTGCGGCCGCCCCCTCGCCGGCGGTCTCACCCGCACCGTTCGCGGGCACCGTGCCACCGGCCCCCCGCGACCCGTCCGCGGGACCCGCGGCCATCCGGTCCGTCCCGTCGTTCTCCGCACCCTCGGAAACCATGCTCCCGACCTTAGCCCGGTCGTCCCGCGGACCCTACGGAGATTTCCGCGGGCGCCACGACGCGATCTCCGACCGTGCGCCACGGGGCAGCAGACCGGTCGCCCGGCGCAGCAAGGTGAAGGCATCCCCCATGCGGAGCGTTGTCCGGGAGACGGGCGGCTCACCCCCGCGCCCCTCTCTGGCGCCTACCGTGGAGCCATGGACCCCAGCGGCCTCTCCCGTCTCGACCAGCGCATCGCCGGCTGCCGTGCCTGCCCCCGGCTGGTCGACTGGCGCGAGGAGGTCGCCCGTACCAAGCGGGCCGCGTTCGCGGACTGGACGTACTGGGGCAGGCCGGTGCCCGGATTCGGACCACCGGACGCCCGTCTGCTGATCGTCGGGCTGGCGCCCGCGGCACACGGCGGGAACCGTACGGGGCGGATGTTCACCGGGGATCGTTCCGGGGACGTGTTGTACCGGGCGCTGTACGACGTGGGGCTGGCCTCGCAGCCGAGCTCCACCCACGCCGACGACGGACTGGAACTGTACGGGGTGCGCGTCACGTCGCCGGTGCACTGCGCCCCGCCCGCCAACAAACCCACCCCCGAGGAGCGGGACGCCTGCCGGCCCTGGCTGGTGCAGGAGCTGCACCTGCTGCGGCCGACGCTCCGGGCCGCACTCGTCCTCGGTGCCTTCGGCTGGCAGGCGGCACTGCCCGCGTTCGCCGAGGCGGGCTGGACCGTGCCCCGGCCCCGGCCCGCCTTCGCCCACGCCGCCCACACCGTCCTGGACGCCCCCGACGGCCCCGGCCTGAACGTCTTCGGCTGCTTCCACGTCAGCCAGCGCAACACCTTCACCGGCCGGCTCACCCCCGGGATGCTCAGGGAGGTGCTGCGCGCGGCGGCCGCCGCGGCGGGACTGGGCATGGCGGAAAGGGGATGAGCAGACCCGGCCGGCGCACTACGGTGCTCCGGTGAGCAGATACCCAGAGATCGAACCGTACGACCACGGCATGCTCGACGTCGGGGACGGCAACCACATGTACTGGGAGACCAGCGGAAACCCGCACGGCAAGCCCGCACTGGTGCTGCACGGTGGCCCCGGCTCCCGGACCAGTCCGAATCTACGCCGCTACTTCGACCCGGCCGCCTACCGGATCGTCCTGATCGACCAGAGGGGGGCCGGTCGGTCGCTGCCCCCGGCGAGTGATCCCGCCACCGACATGAGCGTCAACACGACCGCCCACCTCATGGCGGACCTGGAGCTGCTGCGTGCCCATCTGGGAATCGAGCGGTGGCTGGTGTGGGGGGTGTCGTGGGGATCGGCCCTGGGGCTGCGGTACGCGCAGACCCACCCGGGGGTCGTGTCCGAACTCGTCCTCACCGGAGTCGCCACCGGCTCGAACGCCGAAGTCGCCCTGCTCACCCGGGGGCTGGGCACGTTCTTCCCCGAGGCACACGAACGCTTCCTCGCCGAACTGCCCGCCGATGAACGCGACGGCAACCCGGCAGCCGCGTACAACGGACTGCTGGAGTCGCCCGACCCGGAGGTCAGGGAACGCGCCGCGCGTGCCTGGACCGACTGGGAGACGGCGACCATCCCCGCCCCGCCGGGTTCGGTCGAACGCTTCCAGGACCCGGAGTTCCGGCTGGGCTTCGCCCGTACCGTCACCCACTACTGGGGCAACGACCACTTCCTCGTCGGAGGAGAGGACGGAGGGGAGGACAACGACGAGGGTGTCGTCCTCCGCGACGCCCACCTCCTGAAGGGCATCCCCGGCACCCTGGTCCAGGGCAGCCTCGACTTCGGCAATCTCCTCGGTATCGTCTGGCGGTTGCACCACGCCTGGCCGGACAGCGAGCTGGTGATCGTGGACGAGGCCGGTCACGACGCGGGCGCGGTCGGCGACGAGGCGCTGGTGGCGGCCACGGACCGGTATGCCCGCCCGCACCTGACGCCCGCCCGCAGCTGACGCCTCACGACCGACGGGGCGTCCTACGGCCGCCACACGTACCGCACGTCAGGTTCCCGCTCCTCGTTGCCGGAGCCGTCCGTGCGTTCCACGGCCGCGAAGCCGTGCCGCTCGTAGAAGCGGTGCGCGGGGGCGTTGACCTGGAAGGTCCACAGGGACAGCCCCCGGGGGCTGCGTTCCTTGGCCAGGGCGAGGAACCGGTCACCGATCCCGCGTCCGCGCCACCCGGGGTCGAGGTACAGCTGCTCCAGCTCCTCACCCTCCAGCACCAGCACACCGATGACTCCCTCACCCGCCGCCTCCGCCACCCACGTCTCCCTCAGGGGCACCAGAACGTGCCGGAAGTACTCCCGGACCTCGTCGTCGGAACGCGGCCGGACCACGCCCGGCAGAGCGGCGGCGAAGGACCTCAGCCAGACACCGGAGGCGGCCGCGGCGTCGGAGGCGACGGCCCGGCGCAGGGCCACCACGGGCCCGTCGGCCTTCACGAGGCGGCCGGGTCCGGCACCACCGCCGTCGCCGTGATCTCCACGAGCTGCCCGGTGTATCCGAGGCAGGCCACACCGATCAGGGTCGACGAGTGAGGTCCCGTGCTCAGCCCGGACGCCTCGACGACGTCCCAGACGGAGTGGAGCACGGCGGGCTCAGCACTCACGACATGCACATCCGTCGCGACGACGTGCTCCGGGCCGCTGCCCACTGCCCGCAGCTGTTCCTCGAGGTTGGCGATCACCTGCCGGGCCTGCCGCACCGGATCCCCCTCGCCGACCAGCTTCCCGTCCGCGTCCAGCGGGACCGATCCGGCGAGAAACGCCAGTCCGGTGCCGGCCTTGACGACGGAGGCGTGGGAGTAGGCGGGCGGCGGGAAGAGGGTGGGTACGGTGACGCGCTGGATCACGAAGACTCCTGGGGCGGGGGGGGGGGGGGGGGGGGGGGGGGGGGGGGGGGGGGGGGGGGGGGGGGGGGAGGGGGGGGGTGGGGGGGGGGTGGGGGGTGGGGGGGGGAGGGGGGGGGGGAGGAG
>NZ_JBVIIM010000020.1:0-14543 GCF_055569765.1 Streptomyces sp. NPDC031365
TCAGCGGCCTTGACGGACTCGGCCTCGGTCACGTTGTCGCTGGTCATCGATGCATCTTCCTTGATCAGGAGTTACACCGATCGTTTTACAGTCCCCAACTCGGCGAGCAACGGATGGGTCTGCCGCCCTCGGACGGCGGGGGACGAGCCGTGGCAGCACGCGTCGGGCAGCTTCGGCGATGGCACGGACCGAGGCAAACGCAGTCTCCCGCCGCTCACGGTTGACCGCGGCCATGACGCCGGCGGTGACACCGACGGCTACCGGCTGCGGCCCGGCTCCCCGGCGCTCGCCGGCGGCCGCGCCATGGCCTTGCCCGGCAGCCGCGACCATTTCGGCAACCGCTCCCGGCCAGCTGCGCCCCGACCGGGGCGCCCACCTCGGCCTGCGGCAGGTAGCGGACCGCCACCGGTACCCACCGGGGCTACCATCGCCCGGTGGGTGCGATGATCCGGGGCGCCAGCCTGCGCGGCTTCGTGGGCCTGGTCGAGGAGCTAGGCGGGGACGCCGGGGAGTTCCTCGAGCGGTTCGCGATCCCTCCCGCGGCGCTCACCTCCGAGGCCGGGTTGGTCCCGATCACCAGCCATGACCTGATGCTCGATGCCGTCGCCCGCGATCTTCGCTGCCCTGACTTCGGCCTCCACCTGGCCTGTAACCAGGATCTCAGCGTCCTCGGCCGGCTGGCGCTGGCCATCCAGGCATCGTCCACCGCCGCGGAAGCGCTGAAGTGTGCGTCGCGGTTCATGTTCGTGCACAGTCCGGCACTCAGCATCGGGGTGGAGCCGGATCCGCAGGGGCGCCGTGAGGTGGTGGCGCTGACCTATCGGAAGGATCTGCGGGAGTCGCCGTACTCGCCGCAGGCCATGGAGCTCGGGATCGGCCTCTTCCACCAGGTGGCCCTCGCCCTGGCCGGCAGCCTGGCGGGCCTGCGGTCGGTGGAACTGCCGCACCAGCCGCTGTCGCCCGTGTCGCGCTACACCGGGTTCTTCGGCGTGGATGTGCGGTTCGGGCGCCCGGTCGCCGCACTCCGCGTGGAACGGCGGCTGCTGGACGAGGAGTTCCGCAGCGCCAACGCGGCGATCCGCCGACTGGCCGTCGACTACCTGGCCGGTCACCACACCGATCCTGAACGCCTGGTCTCCACGCGGGTGCGGCGGGCGCTGGCAGCGAGCGTCGGCAGCACGCCGCCGTCGATCGGCAGCATCGCCCAACTGCTGGCGATGCACCCGCGCACGCTGCAGCGGCGGCTGGCCGCGGAGTCGACCGGCTTCGGCGAGATCCTCGACGGCGTACGGGAGGAACTGGCGCTGCGCTACCTCGGCACCACCGATCTGCCGCTGGGGCAGGTGGCCGCGATGGCCGGCTTCTCGGGTCAGTCGGGGCTCAGCCATGCCGTACGGCGCTGGCGGGGCGTCAGCCCGAGCGAGGTGCGCCGCAGGCTTCGCGGCACCTGACGAGATTGTCGCGCTGGAGCAAATCCCGCCCGGCGTGGGCGGGCATCCTGCTGGCCGACGACGAGAGCAAGGGGTGCCCCATGGCGAATGCCGCGATCGACAGACTGGCCGGGATCGGTGCCCGACCGATCCCCGAGTTCGACGGCGTGCATGACGTATGGCCGCGCGGCGAGCGGCTGCGCGCGGTCCGCGAGGCCGCCGCCGCGTACAAGGAGCGGTTCAAGGCCCAGGGCCAAGTGCGCGCGGTGCGGTCGGTCGACATCGCCGCAGCTCCCTATCCGGTCAAGTACGCGTTCCACAACGCCGTGTCGGTGTCTGCACTCCCGCTGATCTCGATGATCAACCGCATGATCGTCGTGCAGTACGACGACTTCGACGGCCGGGCCCGCACTCTGGTCTTCGAGCCGACGGTGCCGGACGGCTCCGCGGAGGCACCGTTCTACCGCAATCTGCAGAAGGTGACCGACAAGGTCCCCGGCGGCAAACTCCTTGAGCGGGCGGTGCTGAGGTACTACGCAGAGCCCGGCGACGTGCTGCGGCGGCTGGGGCTGTCCCCGGACGACATCGACTTCTGTACCTTCGACCACCTGCACGTACAGGACCCGCGGATGATCCTCGGCTCCACCGAGGTCATCGAGGGCGAGACGGCGGCGCGGAAACCGCTGTTCGGCGCAGCGAAGATGCTGGTGCACAGCCGCGAGCTGGCGACCCTTCAGTCCCTGCACCCGATGCAGTGGGCATGGTACGTCGACGGCGGTCTGGGTGGCGTCGACCCGGACAAGTTCGTCACCTTCGACGGCGACATCGAGCTCGGCCCCGGCGTCGCGCTGCTGTGGACCCCCGGACACACCGACGGCAACCACTCCCTGGTCCTCAACACCCCCGAGGGCGTCTGGGTGTCCTCCGAGAACGGCATCGCGCTGGACAACTGGCAGCCGGAGCTGTCCAAGATCCCCGGCGTGCGGCGCTATTACGAGACCTTCGGACGCGAGATCTGCCCCAACGCAAATACGCTGGAGGACTCCCTCGACCAGTACGACTCGATGGTCAAGGAGAAGATCCTCGCCGACCGGTGCAAGGCGGACCCGCGCTGGCTGCAGATCCTGCCCTCGACCGAGCTGGCCCCGTGGAAGCGGTTCTGGCCGGTGGTGCCCACCTATGTCCACGGCGGGATCGCCTACGGCGAGATCAAGGACGGTCGGCGATGAGGGGCCTCCCCGCCGGTGCCTTGGTCACCGGGGCCGGCCGCGGCCTCGGTCGGCTGATCGCGGCGATGCTGGTTGAGCGCGGCCATCGCGTGCTGGTGACGGATGCCGACGAGGAGTCGGCGCGCGCCACGGCGGCGGGGCTCGGCCCCGACGTGTTGTGGGCCGCCGTGGACGTACGCGACGAGGAGCAGGTCGCGGCGGCCCGGGACCGTATCGTGGCGGAGGCCGGAAGGCTCGACGTGTGGGTCAACAACGCCGGCGTGCTCGTCACCGGCCCCGCATGGAAACAGTCGCCGGCCACCCGGCGCCTGATGCTGGAAGTCAATGCGCTCGGCACCGTCACCGGCACCATCGCCGCCATCGAGGCCATGCGGGACGCGGGCGGCGGACACATCGTCAACGTCGTGTCACTGGCAGGGCTGACCGCCGTCCCGGGCGAGGCGGTGTACGCGGCTTCCAAGCACGCCGCGATCGGTTTCAGCCTGAGCACACTCGCCGACCTGCGCCTGGCCGGGCTCAAGGACATCGACATCTCCTGCGTCTGTCCCGACGGCATCTGGACCCCGATGCTGCACGACAAGCTCGACGACCCCGCCTCCGCGCTGTCCTTCTCCGGCAAGTTGCTCATGCCGGACGAGGTCGTCGCCGCGGTACGGAGGGTCCTGGACCGCCCCCGCCCGGTCACCGCGGTGCCAAGGTGGCGGGGATGGCAGGTGCGGCTGGCGGACGCTCTGCCCACGCTCGGGCTGCGTGCGATTCCGCTTGCGGTCGCGCAGGGCCGGCGGGCGCAGCGCAAGCTGCGGAGGAAGCACCTGCCCGACGGCCGCGGCAGATCCGCAGGGTGACTGTGTCTGCCGGGGCGGCGCTATCCTGCGCGGATGACCCACGAGCTGGAGCTGACATCGCCCGTCGAACTCTGCCTTGACAACGGGCGGTTGAACCCGGCTGCCGTCGGCTTGACCCGGCGTCCGCTTGTACGTCCACTTCTGTCTCCCGATGCGGACGTCGATGGCCATAGGTCTGCTGCGCTCGCCCTCGAGGCGGGGAAACGGAACGGTGGTGCCCAAGAGGGGGTGCCGCCGGGGGACGCTTGTCCATGGTGCCGTCGCTGCCGGGTACGGACCTGATCTCGGACAGAGGTATGCGCCATGTTCCTGTCCCGTGCGTGCGCTGCGCAGGATGAGGCCGGCGCGCTTCTTCTTGCCCTGCTCGTGGAAGAGGACGGCATTGCCCGTTCGCAGGGGCGCGGTTATGTACTCCTCCAGGTCGCCGCGGGGCTGGTCCCACAGCTTCTTGCCTGCCACGCCGCCGGGATATGAGACGGATGGGCCATGACCCAGTCCCCCCAGAACACTCCGGAGCCTCCATCGGACCCGGAGCGCTTCAGCCACCCGAATCACTAAATCCAGGTCAGGCGCCACAGACGGAACACGCCCGTGCCGTCCGACAAGTACTGACCGCCGCCGATGTCGTCGCTGGTGACCACGTATTCCTTGGCCTGCCACAGAGGAATGACTGGAACGTCTTGGACGACGACCTCCTGGATGGCCTCCAAGTCGGCGCCTGCCTTGCCCCGGTCGGTGAAGCGCTGGCTCGCCGCGATCATCCGGTCCACAGTCTTGCTGCTGTAGCCGGTGTTCATGGTGCCCCCTGTACCGATGAGCGGTCCACCGAAGGTGTCCGGGTCGGGAAAGTCGGCCACCCAGCCGACAGCGTAGGCGTCGAGCCTGCCACCAGCCCAACGCTTCTGGAACTCACCCCAGTCGTAGCCCACGAGGTTCACCTCGAACAGTCCCCCCTTCTCGAGCTGCTCCTTCAGCTCCTTGGCCTCCTCTGCGGCGGCACCGCGGCCCTCGGAGTAGGCATAAGTGAAATGCACCGGCATGTTCACACCGGCCTCGGTGAGCAGTCGGCGCGCCTTTGAGGCATCCAGCTTGGGGTAATGATCGAAGAACGAGGTGGTGTGCCCGGTGATGCCCGTCGGGATCAACGAGTAGAGCGGAACGACAGTGCCCTCGTGGACGGTGGCCGCGAGCCGCTCGCGGTCGATCAGCCAGGCCATGGCCTGCCGGACCCGCGGGTCATGCAGCGGCTTGCCCTCACGTGTGTTCAAGTAGAGGTTGCGGGTTTCGGCGCTGTCCGCCTCAAACACGCGCTGGTCGGGGTCGCTGGGGCTCAGGTCGGCGAGGACATGAGGCGGAAGCTGGCGGGCGGCGACGTCGATCCGGCGGTCATTCCACGCGTCGTTCAGGCTGATGGCGTCATCGTAATACCGAAGCTCGACAGGCTGTCCCATCTCCTTGGCGGCGCCCCGGTAGTTGCCGTTGGGTGACAGGACAGCCCTTTTGCCTTCTGCGTACGACGCGAGTGTGTACGGTCCGGTGCCGTCGACCTGCTCGCCACTGCGCAGGGAGGCGGCCGGGTATTTGGTGGAGTCGACGATCGATCCGGCCCCGGTGGCCACCTTGAACGGGAAAGTGGCGTCGGGTGAGGACAGAACGAAGGTGACGTTCTGTCCGCTCGTCCGCACCGAGTGGAGAGTGTCCAACACGGACGACGGGCCGACGTCGGACTTGATCCTCTTGACGCGGTCGAAGGAGAACTTCACGTCTTGGGCGGTCATCTTGCGCCCGCTCGGGAAGGTGAGCCCGTCGCGCAGTTCACAGCGGTAGATTCGCAGGTCGGCGGCGGCAAATGCACAGCTTTTGGCCGCGTCCGGTACGGGCTCGGCGCGGCCTGGTCCGACAGTGAGCAGCGTTTGGAAGACATTGCTGAACAGGGCCAGGGAGCCGGCGTCGTAGGCCCCGGCCGGGTCCAACGAGGTAGCGGCGTCTGTCGTGCCGACCTTGATGGTCCCGCCTGACGTCTCCTTCGGCAGCAGGATCCAGCCGGACACCCCTACGACGGCGAGCACGAGCAGCCACGCGAGTCTTCGCTTCTGAACAGATGACACCGGTCCCGTCCTTCCCTGACCCCAAGGGCCGCCACACACATTCCGCGCTCTAAGAGGTGTGACAGGCTACATAGTAATGTGAAATTTTACAGCTCATCATCAGGGGGATCCCGTTACCGAGCCGTGTCCGATGCTCCGCCTCCCGTCTTCGTGTTGATCGGCCAAGGGCTCGAGAGCGTCACGATCCGCCGGCTTGCCTCGCTGCCGGCTGAACTCGTGAGGCCGCCGGGTCCTATCGGACAACTTCGACCTTCCTCCGTGCCGCGAATGGGGCAAGGGGATGCGGTTCTTCGTCGTCTCCTGGGCGTTGCGGTACGGACACGCTGAAGTCGCGGAGGTTCTCGCGTCGGCCGGCGCCTCAACGGCGCTGGACATGACGGACGCCTTCGTCGCCGCCTGTATGCGTGCGGATGCTGACACGGTCGCGGCTCTGGGACCAGAGGCCCTTGCCCGGGCGCTGACCAATACCCCGGACCTAGTTGTATTGCCCTGCGCGGCTGAACACCGCAATGCGGCAGCAGTTCGGCTGCCGGCCGAGCTCGGCTTCGAGGTGAACCACCTCCTCCACTGCACGCCGCTGCACGAAACGGTGTGGAATGACGACGCGGAGACAGTGCGGACCCTCATGGAGCTGGGTGCGGATCCTCGGATCAAAGACACGGAGCATGACGCGTCTGCCCTCGGCTGGGCCCAATTCAGGCAAACGGCAGGTCGGAGCGATTTTGCGAGGCCTTACCCCGTAGGCTCGCTCAGCCGGGCCCCGCATCGGGCCCGGCTGGCGGAAGCACGGGGAGGGGCGTCCCCTCGTCCGTTCGGCGAAGCCGGCATGTGCGGCCGGTAGCGGCTACCTCGGCCGTGGTTCGAGCGTGCCGTCGACGAGTCGGGTGACACCCAACGGGTTGGCGGCGCGCAGTTCTTCGGGGAGCAGGGCGTCGGGGAACGACTGGTAGCAGATGGGGCGGAGCCAGCGTTCGATCGCCAGGGTTCCGACGCTGGTCGTACCGGGCGAGCTCGTCGCGGGCCAGGGTCCGCCGTGCACCATGGCGTGACCGACCTCGACCCCTGTTGGCCAGCCGCCCCACAGGATGCGTCCGGCGAGCTCCTCCAGAACGGGCAGGAGACGCACAGCTGTCGCCAGGTCGGCGTCGGTGCCGTGGAGAGTTGCCGTCAACTGCCCCTCCATGCCTTCCAGCAGGCCAAGGAGTTCTTCGACACCGGACCACCGCACGACGAGCCCGGCGGCCCCGAAGACCTCACCGGAGAGGTCCTCATGAGACGCATAGGTCGCAGCATCGCATTCAAGCACCACAGGGCCCGGTGCATACGGGCTCTCCCCGGGCTTTCCCTGGGCCAGCAATGAGACGCCGTCGACGGCCGCCCACCGTCTCGACCCCTCGATGCATGCCTCCGTGATGCCCGGAGTGAGCATGACCCGTCCTGTCGTGTCGGCCACCGCCTGCGCTATGGCCCTGCGGAAGGCGTCACCTGCCGTACCCGCCGGCAGCAACAGCAGGCCGGGATTGGTGCAGAACTGACCTGAGCCATTGGTCAGCGACGCCACATACGCGGTGGCGAGGTCGGCAGGATCGGCCAGGGCTCCGTCGAGGACGACCACCGGGTTGACCGCCGACATTTCGGCATGGACGGGGATGGGCACGGGCCGAGTGTTCGCGGCCTTGACCAGCGCCAGGCCTCCGGCCCGGGACCCGGTGAATCCGACGGCCGTGATCCGTGGGTCACGCACGAGGGTCTGACCGACTCCGGTACCGCGGCCGACCAGCAACGAGAAGACGCCGGCGGGCATGCCGGTGTACTGGGCGGCAGAGACGACGGCGCGGGCGACGAGCTCGCAGGTGCCCGGGTGCGCCGGGTGCGCCTTGGCTATGACGGGACAGCCCGCGGCCAGTGCGGATGCGGTGTCACCGCCGGCGACGGAGAAGGCCAGCGGGAAGTTGCCCGCACCGAACACGGCGACAGGGCCGACGGGCATCCTGCGCAGGCGCAGGTCCGCCCGGGCGAGTGGCAGACGCTCCGGGAGCGCGGGGTCCACGCGCACACCGAGCGCGTCCCCGCTGCGGACCAGGTCGGCGAACATGCGCAGTTGTCCACAGGTGCGTCCGAGTTCGCCGGTCAGGCGGTCCCTCGGCAGTCCGGACTCGCTTGCCGCGAGGTCCAGGAGGCTGTCGCCGAGTGCCTCGATCTCCTTCGCACAGGCATCGAGGAAGGCGGCCCGACGGTGCCCGGGCAAAGCCCGGTACTCGCGGGCGGCAGAGGCGGCCAGACGGGCTGCCTGCGCGACATGGCCGGGTGATGCGTCCCGCAGCGGGGGGCCCAGGGGCTCAGACGTCGCTGCCTGGACGCCGCGCCAGGGGTCGCCCGTGCCGGGAATGTCACAGCCGGCCACGATCGAGGTTCCAGTCAGATGCACAGTTCTCCCTCTCCCTACCCTGTTGCAAAAAAGTCGTACTGCCGTCGGCGTTGTCTTCACGTCGGTCGGATGTATAACCTAAGCAATAGCATGTGACATTGCACAGAGGGGAGGGTTGATGACCCTGAAAGTCGTCGTCGTGGGTGCGGGCGTGGTCGGCGCCGCGTGCGCCTTCCACGCCGCCTCGGCGGGCCTGGACGTCACGGTCGTCGACCGGGGAGCCGTCGGCTCGGGGACGACGAGCCGCGGAGAGGGCAATATCCTCCTCTCCGACAAGGAGCCGGGTCCCGAACTCGATCTGGCTCGCCTGAGCCGTGCCCTGTGGGATGAGGCCGGTGAAGAGCTCGGGCGCGACTCCATCGAGTTCGAGACCAAGGGCGGCCTGGTCGTCGCAAGCACGACCGAAGGCTTCACGGCACTCCGCGAGTTCGCCGTACGGCAGGCGATGGCCGGAGTCCAAACCGAACCGGTCGATCACGTTCGTGACCTCGAACCCCACATCGCACCAGGGCTGCCCGGCGGTGTCCACTATCCGCAGGACGCCCAGGTGCAGCCCGTCCTCGCTGCGGCCGCACTGCTGGACGTCGCTGTACGGCGCGGCGCGCGCCTGCACACGGGCGACGTCGCAGGCGCGGTGACAAGCCGCCAGGGCAGGATCACCGGCGTCCGGACCACCGCCGGTGACGTCCTGCACGCCGACGCCGTAGTCAACGCCGCCGGGACCTGGGGCGGTGAGGTCGGCCGGCGGCTCGGCGCGCCCGTCGAGGTGCTGCCACGCCGTGGCTTCGTCCTGGTGACCGAACCGCTGCCGCCGATGGTCCGGCACAAGGTCTACTCGGCCGACTACATCGCCAATGTCGCCTCGTCCGAGGTGGGACTGGAGACCTCCTGCGTCGTGGAGGGCACACGCGGCGGCCCGATCCTCATCGGTGCCAGCCGGGAACGTGTCGGCTTCGACATGACGATGAACACGGCCGTGGTCACCAGGCTCGCGGCACAGGCGTGCCGGCTGTTCCCGTTTCTGCGCGGTGCCCACCTGATCCGCGCCTACCGCGGCTTCCGGCCGTACTGTCCGGACCACCTGCCGGTCATCGGACCGGATCCGAGGGCCCCAGGGGTCATCCATGCATGCGGTCACGAGGGCGCGGGTATCGGTCTCGCTCCCGCGACCGGGGCACTCGTGACGGCCCACCTGCTCGGAGGACGTCCCTGGCACGGCGCCGATCCGACAGCGCACACCGGACTTCTTCCCAACCGCCTTTTCACCTCTGGAGGTGCGTCGGAGTGAGCGAACTCATCATCGACGGCAAGCCGCTGGAGTTCGTCGAGGGACAGACCATCGCCGCAGCCCTCGTGGCCGCGGGCCGGGTCGCCTGGCGCACCAGTCGCGTCGGACACCGCCCGCGCGGCGTCTTCTGCGGGATCGGTGTCTGCTTCGACTGCCTGGTGACGATCGACGGCGTCAGCGGGCAGCGAGCCTGCCTGGTTCCGGCACGTGCGGGCATGGCCGTCACTACCGGGGAGGGCACCGGTGAGTGAATCGACCGACCTCATTGTCGTGGGAGCGGGCCCGGCCGGTATGGCCGCGGCGGTCGCCGCCCTGGCCGGTGGGCTACGCGTGGTGCTCATCGACTCGGGCACCGCCGTCGGCGGTCAGTTCTGGCGTCACCCGCCGGAACACGCGCGGTCGGCGATCCCGACCGAGGACCTCCACCACGGATTGCGCGAGTACCACGTCCTTTGCGATGCGTTGTCGGCGCACTCGCAGAAAGGCCGGCTCGACCTGCGCCTGGCTCAGCACGTGTGGTCCGCGGTGCGTGAGGACGGCGGATTCACAGTCCACGCGGCCGACCGGCGCCGGGCGCCCGAGGAGAGCGCCGTGGTTCTGCGCGCGCCCAGCCTCCTCGTGGCGACCGGGGCCTACGACCGGCAGCTGCCGTTCCCCGGCTGGGACCTACCGGGCGTACTCACCGTCGGCGGTCTCCAGGCCTTGCTCAAGGGCGGCGGAGTCGCGGCCGGCAGCCGCGTGGCGCTGGGCGGTACCGGCCCGTTCCTGCTGCCGGTCGCCGCAGGTCTCGCGGCACGCGGAGTCGAGGTCGTCGCGGTCTGCGAGGCCGCCAACCCGCTGGCGTGGTTGCGGCATCCCGGCCCGCTGCTGCGCAACCCCGCCAAGTGGACGGAAGGGGCACGGTACGGCGTCACGCTCGCGCGCCACGGCATCCGGGTCCGCCCGCGCACGGCGATCACCGGCGCCGAAGGAGACGACCGGGTGACGTCGGTCTGGATCGCCTCGCTGGCGTCCGACGGCAGCCCGCGCCCCGGCACGGAACGACGCGTGGAGGTCGACGCCGTCGGTGTCGGCTGGGGATTCGCACCGCAACTCGACCTGTTCGTCCCCCTCGGCTGCGAACTCGTGGGCGCTGAGGACGGCAACGCCGTCGTCGCCGTCGACGACGGACAGCGCACCACCGTTCCCGGACTCTATGCGGCGGGCGAAGCATGTGGAGTGGGCGGGGCGCCTCTCGCGGTGAGTGAGGGACGCCTTGCCGCAGAATCGGTCCTCGCCGATCGCGGAGCCGCTCCCGTGCTGGGGAGAAAGCGTCTGGCCGCGGTGCGCGCCACGGTGGCCAGGCAGCGCGCCTTCGCACGGGCGATGGGCCGTGCCCACCCGATCCCGGCGGCATGGCCCTCGTGGTTGACCGACGAGACCGTCGTATGCCGGTGCGAGGAGGTGGACGCGGGCACGATCCGCGCGGTCTGTGCCGACGGCACGGTGCGCGACCACCGGCAGGTCAAGCAGCTGACCCGGGCGGGCATGGGCTGGTGCCAGGGCCGGATGTGCGGGCCGGCGGTGCACTGCCTCGTGGCAGAGGGCCGGGCCTACACGCCCGCGGAACGGCTCGTCGCGACGCCCGTCAGCCTCGGGGCGCTCGCCGACCTCGATCAAAAACACTGACACCTTCCAAGGAGCACACATGACAGAGAACCGCATGCCGTGGCACGGCGTCGTCGTCGCGACGAGCCTCCCGCTCGACGACGACCTCACGGTCGACTTCGGCGCCTACGGAGAGAACGTCGCCTGGCTCGCGGAGCAGGGACTGCACGGTGTCGCGCCGAACGGATCGCTGGGCGAGTACCAGACGCTGACGTACGAGGAACGCGACCGTGTCGTCGAAACGGCAGTCGCCAACGCCCCCGACGGGTTCACCGTCATGCCCGGTGTCGGCGCCTACGGCGGAGGTGAGGCCAGGCGGCACGCGCAGTTCGCCAAGGATGCCGGCTGTCAGGCGGTCATGTGCCTGCCGCCCAACGCCTACCGTGCCGACGACCGCGCGGTCCTCGAGCACTTCGAGTCGGTGGCCTCGGTCGGCCTGCCCGTCACCGCCTACAACAACCCCATCGACACCAAAGTCGACCTGCGCCCGGATCTGCTGGCCAAGCTGCACGCCGAAGGGTTCATCGTCGGTGTCAAGGAGTTCTCCGGCGATGTCCGGCGCTGCTACGAGATCTCCGAGCTGGCGCCAGGGCTCGATCTCATGATCGGCACCGACGACACCGTGCTGGAGGTCGGCATCGCCGGCGCCAAGGGATGGGTCGCCGGGTACCCGCAGGTCTTTCCCCGAGCCTGCCTGGCGCTGTACAACGCGTCGGTCACCGGCGACCTCGACACGGCTCTGCCGCTCTACCGTCAGCTGCACCCGATTCTCCGCTGGGACAGCAAGACGGAGTTCATCCAGGCCATCAAGCTCGGCCAGGACATGATCGGCCGGCGTGGTGGCGGCTGCCGCCCGCCGCGGCAGCCGCTCGCCCCGGAGACGGAGGCCGTCGTGCGCGCGGCCACCCAGGCCCTCATCGACGCCGGAGTCAACTGACGATGCGCTCATCTGTCTGTTACCACGCTGTCGACTCCCACACCGAGGGGATGCCCACCCGCGTGATCACGGGCGGCATCGGCGTCCTCCCCGGGGCGACGATGTTCGAACGACGGCAGCGGTTCGTCGCGGAACGCGACCACCTGCGCACTCTGCTCATGTGCGAGCCGCGCGGACACGCGTCGATGTCCGGGGCGGTCCTGCAGCCCCCGACCCGGCCGGACGCCGACTACGGCGTGCTCTTCATCGAGGTCTCCGGCTGCCTGCCGATGTGCGGACACGGCACGATCGGCGTCGCGACGGTCCTCGTGGAGACCGGAATGGTCGAGGTGGCCGAGCCGGAGACCCTGGTCCGGCTCGACACACCGGCGGGCCTGGTCACGGCCCGTGTGCGGGTACGCGACGGCCACGCCGAATCGGTGACCCTCGAGAACGTGGCATCGTACTGCCACGCACTCGACCAGGTCGTCGATGTCCCGGGATACGGGGCGGTGCGTTACGACATCGCCTACGGCGGCAACTTCTACGCCTTCGTCCGGACCGAGGATCTCGGTCTCCCCTTCGACCGGGCCGAGAAGCAGCGGCTGCTCGACGCCGGACTGGCCGTCATGGACGCGATCAACAAGCAGAACCCGGTCTCCCACCCCGAGAACCCGGACATAGACGTGTGCCACCACGTCTATCTCGAGGCCCCCGGATCGACCGCGGAGCACTCACGGCACGCCATGGCAATCCATCCGGGATGGTTCGACAGGTCGCCCTGCGGCACGGGCACCAGTGCCCGGATGGCGCAGTTGCACGCCCGGGGGCAGCTGCCGGCCGGCCGGGACTTCGTCAACGAGTCGTTCATCGGCTCCCGGTTCACCGGCCGCATCCTCGGCGAGACGACGGTCGGGGACCGCCCGGCCGTCCTGCCGTCCGTCACCGGCCGCGCCTGGATCACCGGCACCGCGCAGTACCTGCTCGATCCGTCGGATCCCTACCCGGCGGGCTTCACCCTCTGAGTGTTCTTGTATGCCGCCCACGCGGCATACAAGAAGGCCAAAAGTCACACATACATCACAGGTGCCGCCGCAGCTTCCGTCTCACAAGGCCGATGGCTATTGTCAGTGCAATGTCACACATCGCACTGAGTGGCATTCGCGCAACACCGCACAGAGCACCCATGCGACAACGGCGCAGCCGGAACGGCGCGCATGTCGCTTGCGTATGCCATTGGCAAGTCCTGCTCCACGGGCATCAGCCGACCCCTAATGCAATGTCACACGTTGCATTTTTGTGACGCCACGTATCCCGGGAGCCACTTCAGCCGTCGGGCAATCGCCCGGCGGTGGACCACGCGAGACGGAGTAAGACATGACCATCGTTCGTCGCGCCGTCATGGCGGCGACCGCCATGACGCTCGGGCTCGGCCTCACCGCGTGTGGCGGCGACCTCACCCAGGAAAGCTCCGGAAGCGACAGTTCCGGCACCATCAAGCTCGGCATGCTCACACCGCTGACCGGCAGCTCGGCCGCCATCGGCCCTTACATGAGGGACGGCGCTCAGCTGGCGGTCGACGAGATCAACGCCAAGGGTGGTGTCAACGGCCGTAAGCTCTCGCTCACCGTCGAGGACGAGGCGTGCGATCCGAAAACAGCCGCCGCCGGCGCCGCCAAGCTCGTCAGCGCAGGCGTCAAGATCTCGGTCGGCGGCTACTGCTCCTCGGCGACCCTGCCCACGCTGAGCATTTTCGACAAGGCACACATTCCCATGATCGTGCCGGCGGCCAACTCCGCCGACCTGCTGGCGGAACAACGGCGAAACGTGTTCCTGATCAACGGCACCGGCATCCAGCAGGCCCAGGCCGCCTCGAAGTTCATCAAGGCCGAGGGCAGCGGGAGAGTCGCCCTGGTCGACGACAACACCTCGTACTCGACCGACATCACCAAGCGCACCCGGGACGAACTGGGGCTGCTCAACATCAAGGTCGTCAACCACCAGTCGGTCACCGCAGGGGAATCGGACTACTCGGGCGCCGTCAACGCCGTGCTGAACTCCAAGGCGGACTTCGTCTACTGGACGGGGTACTACCAGGAGGGTGGCCTGCTCATCAAGCAGCTCGGGGCCGCCGGTTACCAGGGCAAGGTCATGGTCGCGGACGGCTCGGTCGACGGCAAGCTGATCAAGATCGCCGGCAAGAGCAAAGCGCAGGGCGTGTTCGCGACGATGACCCAGACGCCGCAGACCATCCCCGGCGGCCAGGCGTGGATCGCCAAGTACAAGAAGAAGTTCGGCTCCGACCCCGGTCCGTACTCGACGCAGGCGTACGACGCGGTGCGCGTCGCTGCGGAGGCCGTCAGAGTCGCCGACTCCACCGACGGTCAGGCCATCATCGAGACACTCGAGCAGATCGACGGATTCAAGATCTTCTCGGGCCCGCTGAACTTCACCATTCAGCACACGCTGGAAGTGGGCGGCTTCGACATCCTCGTCGTCAAGGGCGACAACTTCGCCCTCAACAAGTGACGCCGGCCGGGGGGGGGGGGGGGGGGGGGGGGGGGGGGACGGGGGGGGGGGGGGGGGGCCCCACGCGACCGCCACAGAAGCCCGCGCACCCCCTCCGCCCCCGCCCCTTGCTCTGTCTTCTTC
>NZ_JBVIIM010000020.1:14553-161323 GCF_055569765.1 Streptomyces sp. NPDC031365
AACCGTCAAACACATGGGGGGGGTGGGGGTCTGAAACCTCCTTCTCGCGAGGGGCAAACCTTTCGCCCTCAACGGGGGCCTGGGGGGGGGGGGGGTCCCCCCCCCCCCCCCCCCCCGCGCCGCTGCTTCCCCTCACATACCGGGAAACACGCATGAACCACTTGCAACTCGTGCTCAGCGGTCTGTTCGTCGGCTCGTTCTACGCCCTGGTCGCACTCGGCTATTCGATGGTCTACGGGGTCATCAAACTGCTCAACTTCGCCCACGGCGACCTCTACATGCTCGGGGCGTTCACCGGCTTCACCATGCTCAGTGTCAGTGCCGGTGCACTCGGCGGCGGACTCGTCGCGCTCATCGTGATCATGATCGTCGCGATGATCGCAACCGGTACCTTCGGCATGGTCCTGGAACGGGTGGCCTACCGGCCGTTGAGGAGCGCGCCGAGGCTGTCCGTTCTCATCACCGCCGTCGGCGCGAGTTTCGCGCTCGAGTACGGCATCGCGGTCGCCTTCGGGCCGACGCCTGAGGTGTACCAGATCGAAGTCCGTGGTGGCACGCTGAACATCGCAGGCGCGCAGATCACCCAGGCGCAGTTGGCGATGACGGCCATCGCGGTCGTCCTCATGATCGCTCTTGACGCTCTGGTCCGGAAGAGCCGGACGGGCCGCGCGATGCGGGCCGTCTCCCAGGACCCCAAAGCTTGCCTGCTCATGGGGGTCAACGTCGACCAGGTCATTTCGCGGACGTTCTTCCTCGGGTCGGCCCTGGCCGGCGCGGCGGGGGTCATGGCCGGCGCGTACTACGGGAAAATCGACTTCCTGATGGGCTTCATCATCGGGCTCAAGGCGTTCACCGCGGCCGTCATCGGCGGTATCGGCAACCTGCGCGGAGCCGTTCTCGGCGCGATCGTGCTCGGTCTGCTGGAGTCGTTCGGAGTCGCCTACCTCGGCAGCGAGTGGCGTGATGTCTTCGCGTTCGGCTTCCTCATCCTCTTTTTGACCGTGCGCCCGACAGGGCTGCTCGGCGAGCGTGTCACGGAGCGTGTGTGATGAACGACGAGCCCACCCTGCGTGCCGACGCGGAAGCCTCGGTGTATGCCGCCGTCGTGGAGGAGCGCGCACCCGCGAACGTCGCGCTCGCCGGCCAGGGGGCCGGAACCCCGAAACCGGGCCGCGCGGTGGCCGCGGAGGCGGTGTCGGACTTCCTGGCGAGCAAGTGGCTCGCCCTTGGCGTGGCCGTCGCCGCGCTGGCGCTGCCGTATCTCAACTCCGGCACCTATGTCATCCGGATCGCCGTGGACGCGCTCATCTTCGTTCTGCTCGCGGTCGGGCTGAACATCGTGGTCGGCTTCTGCGGGCTGCTCGACCTCGGATACGCCGCGTTCTTCGCGATCGGCGCGTACACCTCGGGTCTTCTGGCCACGGCCTTCGGGTGGCCGATGATCGCGACCGTCCCCGTGGTCGTGGTCGCAGCGGTCGTCGGCGGGCTCGTCATCGGCGGGCCCACGCTTCGGCTGCGCAGTGACTATCTGGCCATCGTCACCCTCGGGTTCGGGGAGATCATCCGCATCACGGCAAACAACCTCGATTTCACCGGCGGCCCAAACGGGCTGTACGGCATCCCCGGTTTCGGTGATGTCGGCCTGCGCGCCGATATCACGCTCTACTGGGTCACCACGGTCGTCGTGTGTGCCGCGGTGCTGTTCTCGAGCCGGCTCGGACGCGGCCGGATCGGCCGGGCGTGGCGGTTCGTCCGCGAGGACGAGGACGCCGCCGAGGCAATGGGCATCCACACCTACAAGGTGAAGTTCGCGGCCTACATCGCCGGCGCGGTCTTCGGCGGCATCGCGGGCGTGCTGTTCGCGGCACACCAGACGGCAATCTCTCCGCCAAGCTTCAACTTCCTGTGGTCGGCGCTCATCCTGATGGCCGTCGTCCTCGGTGGTATGGGCTCCACGCCGGGTGTCGTCGTCGGAGCTCTTGCCATCTCGCTGCTGCCCGAACTGCTGCGCGGCGCCGAGAACTGGCGCTATCTCATCTTCGGCCTGCTGCTGATCGTCGTCATGGTCTTTCGCCCGCAGGGACTGCTGCCGGCCCGTACGGGCGAGCCGGGAAGGCGGCGCGGACGCCGGGCACGGGGAGGTGTGTCGTGAGCAAGGTGCTCCTCGACGTAAAGGACATGGCGGTCTCGTTCGGCGGAGTGCGTGCCGTCGACGGCCTCACCTTCTCCGTCCACGAGGGAGAGGTGCTCTCGGTCATCGGTCCGAACGGCGCCGGCAAGACAAGTGCCTTCAACTGCGTCACGGGCTTCTACAAGCCGTCCGCGGGCTCCGTGACGTTCCACGGCATCGACATCACCGGAAAGCGGCCGGCCCGCATCGCCGCGAGCGGGATTGCACGGACGTTCCAAAACCTCCGGCTCTTCGGCGACCTGACAGTGCTGGACAACGTGCGAGCGGGTATGCACGTCCGCATCAAGCAGAACTTCCTCGACGCGATGCTGCACACCCCGCGCTACTGGCGAGGCGAGGACGCCGCCACCGACGAGGCGCACAAGTGGCTCGACTTCGTCGGCATGCGGTACGACCGGACCGCACGGATCCGCAACCTTCCCTACGGAGAGCAGCGGCGCGTCGAGATCGCGCGGGCACTGGCGCGCGAGCCCCGGATGCTGCTGCTCGACGAGCCGGCGGCCGGGCTCAACCACGGGGAAAAGGCACGCCTGCTCAACCTCATACGGTGCATCGCCGGCCTCGGGATCGCGGTGGTCCTGATCGAACACGACATGGGGCTGGTCATGGAAGTGTCCGAACGGATCGTCGTACTGAGCCACGGCAGGGAGATCGCCGACGGCACGCCGGCCAAGATCCGGTCGAACCCGGCGGTCATCGAGGCCTACCTCGGAGCAGAGGACGAGGAGGCTCACGCGGAGGCCGAACGCATCGCGGCCGAAGCGAGCCCGGGCGGCACGACGGAGGTAGAACGGTGAACACCGTCCTCGACATCAAGGGACTGGAAGTCGCCTACGGCAAGGTGGAAGCCCTCAAGGGCCTCGACCTCACCGTCCGCGAGAACGAGATCGTCGCCCTGCTGGGCAACAACGGCGCGGGAAAGTCCACGACCGTCTCGGCGGTCTCCGGAGTCGTACGGCCCCGGGCCGGGACCGTCACGGCGTTCGGGGAGGACATCACGAGGGCGACGCCCTGGTCGATCGTCGAGCGCGGAATCGTGCACGTCCCCGAGGGACGACGGATCTTCTCGCGGCTGACGGTGCACGAGAACCTGCAGATCGGCGGCTACACCGTGCGCGACAGCACGTCGATCGACAAGCGGATCGACCAGGTCTACGCACTGTTCCCGCGCATGGCCGAACGGCGTGACCAGCAGGGCGGAACGCTTTCCGGAGGTGAGCAGCAGATGCTCGCGATCGGCCGGGCGATGGTCGCCGGGCCCCGGCTGATCATGCTGGACGAGCCGTCGATGGGCCTGGCGCCCCTGATCGTGGCCCAGGTCATGGACGCCATCGTGTCGATCAACCAGGCGGGCACCGCGGTGCTGCTCATCGAGCAGAACGCGCGGGCCGCGCTGAAGGTCGCTCACCGCGGCTGTGTCATGGAATCCGGCCGGGTGGCGGCGACCGGATCGGCCGCCGAACTCCGCGCCGACCCACAGGTCGTCGAGGCATATCTGGGAGCGTGACGGGTTGACGAGAACGACGGAGCCGATCGGGACGATCGACTGGCACACCGGCGGTGAACCGTTCCGGATCGTGCCGGACGGTCCCGCCGCGGTGAACGGTGACGGGCTCACCGTCGCCGAACGCCGGGTCGTCGCGATGGCGAGCGACGAGGCGCAATGGATGAGGGCGCTGCTGTGCAGTGAGCCCCGCGGCCACGCGGACATGTACGGCGGCTTCCTGGTGCCACCGGACGACGACGGAGCCCATCTGGGCGTCCTCTTCTGGCACAAGGACGGATTTTCGACCGCGTGCGGTCACGGCACGATGGCTCTCGGGGCCTGGGCAGTGGTCTCGGGCGGGGTCCCGGCCCCTGACGACGGTGTCACCGACGTCGTGATCGATGTGCCCTCGGGGCGTGTCACGGCGAGTGTCCGTACCAGCGGGGGCCTGGTCGAGGACGTGACGTTCACGAACGTCGCCGGTTACGTCCACGCCCGCGGAGTCGACGTGGCGACCTCGCACGGAACGGTCGCCGCGGACATCGCCTTCGGCGGCGCGATGTACGCCGTGTTGCCGGCGGAGGCGGTCGGTCTGCGGGTCCGGCCGGAGAACGTCACGCAGCTCATCGCGGCGGGACGCGAGATCCGCAACGCCCTCAACGCCGCCGGCGCTGCCGAACACCCGGGCGATGCCAGACTGTCCGGCGTCTACGGAACGGTCTTCACCGAGGAGGTCCGCCCTCCGGTGTTCCGGGCCGACGGCAGCCGGCGACTGCACCAGCGCAACATCACGGTGTTCGCCGATGGTGAGGTCGACCGGTCTCCGTGCGGTTCCGGCACGTCGGCCAGGGTGGCACTCCTCGCCGGCACCGGAGAACTGCTTCCCGGTGACGAGTTGCTGCACGAGTCCGTGGTGGGTTCCGCGTTCCGCGCGCGGATCGCGAAGCAGACCACGGCACACGGAATCCCGGCGGTCGTCACGGCGGTGACGGGCACGGCTCACGCGGTCGGCACGTGCCGGTTCACCGTCGATCCCCGTGACGTGCTCCTTCCCGGGTTCGTGCTGCGGTGAGCGCGGTTCTCGACGCCGAGGACGTCTTCGCGCTCGGTCCGGTCGCCGCCGTCGCGGCGGTCCGTGACGCACTGGCGGCGGGGCTCGATCCGGATGACGACGTGCCCCGCGCCTTCGTTCCGCTGGCCAACGGCCAGGGACTGCTCATGCCGTCGGAGGCCGGCGGCTGGTTCGGGGTGAAGGTCGCGACGGTCGCTCCTGGAAATGCCGCACGCGGCCTGCCACGGATCAACGCGACCTATCTCCTGCACGACAGCGAGACACTGACCCCCCTCGCCCTCCTCGACGGGGTCGCACTGACCACCTTGCGCACCCCCGCCGTCTCGGTCGGAGCCTGTCTGGACCGGCTGCGCGTTCTCGCGGACTCCTCCACCGGCGGGCTGCGGCTCGTGGTCTTCGGCGCGGGTCCGCAGGGGGAGGGACACGTCCGCACGATCCGGGCACATGTGCCGGTCATCGATGTGACGGTCATCACACGTCGTGGGGGCGTGTCCCCGGTGTGGGCGAACCGCCATCTGCCGGCGGAGGACGCGGCGGTTGCCGGCCGCGTTCACCGCGCGGACGTCGTCGTCACGGCGACCTCCGCCCGCGAACCGGTCCTCGGTGGACACCTCGTGCGCGACTCCGCGGTCGTGCTGGCCGTCGGCTCCCATGAGCCGTCGGCGCGCGAACTCGACGGCGTGCTCATGGGACGGGCGACGGTCGTCGTCGAGAGCCGAGACGTCGCTCTCCGTGAGGCCGGCGATGTCGTTCTGGCGGTCCAGGAGGGCAGGCTCGCTCCGAGCTCACTGGTGACCATGGCCGATCTGCTCGGCTCGGGCGCAACCGTCCGCGCCGATCGCCCCATGGTCGTGAAGACGAGCGGCATGGCGTGGGAGGACCTGGTCGTCGCCGTCGCGGCACACCGACGCAAGCAGCAAGCATGAGCAGAAGGACGGAGGGTGGCCCATCAGATGACCGTTCCGCCCTGACATCAAGCCCCACGGCTGATGGACAAGTCGGCGATGACCCCGACCTTGACGAAAGGGGGCTGCCCACTCCAAATCCTTACATGACCGTCCATAAGGCGGCAGTGAGGTGGCGGACTGCCGGTGGATCTTGAAGCGGAAGTCTCTGCGCAGCCTCCTCCGCGCAGCCTCCTCGAGGGAACAGCCGTGACGCGCCGGCCGGTCGAGGGCCTGACGGAATCTGCGGACCGATCACTTCGTCCTGTCAGCCACGGTCGGCTGCCGGCAATGAGATCAACGGGCGCCCAGCTTCCTCACTGAGGAGGTGCGTTCTACGGCCTTCTCCTGCTTCCGTGCTGCCCACAAGGTCCGGACATGCGCAAGGTGATGGCGCATGCGTTCCTCGGCCGCTGCGGCGTCTCCGGCCAGCATGAGGTCGAGCAGTGCGGTGTGCTCCTGAGCGGAAGCCACCAGCGCCCCGGCTTCCGCGAGCTCGGTCAGGCCGTAGAGTCGGGAGCGTTTGCGCAGGTCGGCCACCGTCTCGACAAGACGGGAGTTGCCGGCGAGGCCGAGTAGGCCGAGATGGAAGCGGCGGTCCGATTCCAAGTAGCCGATGAGGTCGCCGGCGCGGGCGGCGGCTACGATTTCCTCGGCCACGGGGCGCAGGGCCTCCAGCTCTTCCCGCGTGGCCGACCGGGTGACCCTGCCAACGGTCGGGATCTCGATGAGGGAACGAATCTCGGTGAACTCGTCCAGGTCGCGCTCGGACAGCTCGGTGACGCGGAACCCCTTGTTGCGTACGGCCTCGACCATGCCTTCACGTGCCAGATCCAGCATGGCCTCGCGTACAGGAGTCGCGGAGACGCCATACTCGGCCGCGAGGGTGGGTGCGGAGTAGATGACCCCGGGCTTCAGGTCGCCCGCGATCAGTGCTGCGCGGAGGGCATTGGCCACCTGGTCACGCAGGTGCTTCTGTACCGAGATGAGTGTGCGGGGCTTCAGCTCGCTCATGGATTCCCCTCCGTGGATTTGTTACCTCACTATACAATGTCACGTTGTGCCACATCCACGCGCCCCGCCCGGTGCGACCGGTAAGGTCGGGTCCCCTTCTTGTGGCGAGCTCAGGCCGACGCAGTGGGCAGAAGGGACACCGTTCGGGTAGAGGTGTAGAAGTCCATCGTGGCTCGCTCCTTCTCCCGCACTCTGCACGGATCCTTCTCCCGCTCGAAGGGGAGAAGGAACTCGACGCCGGTGGTCGGTGCGTTCACCCGCACCATCGCCGTGTCCAGGCGGTCCACCGCCAAAAGCGCTTTTTCCAGATCGCTCGTATGCAGTGAGGACACCACGCCGTGGCGGCCGCTGTTCGCGGCCCGGATCGCCTCGTCGAAGTCCGCCGCCCCTGACAACACCGCGACGGGGCCGTAAATCTCACGGCGGTTCAGGTCATGGTGGCCGGGCACATTCTCCAGCAGCACGGGGTCGACATACCAACCCGGTGCTTCCCTCCGGCCACCCTGGGTGTTCCCCGCCAGTGCATGTGCTCCCGAAGCGAGAGCGCTGTCCCTGAGGTGGATGACACGGTCACGAGCCATTCTGGAGATGACAGGGCCGCACACCGCGTCGGTCGTGTTCGGATCACGAGCGGGCAGAGCTCGCAGAGCCTGCCTCAACGCCTCGCGCAGCTTCGGCAGGACGCTGTCCACAGCAATCACTCTTTTGGTGGCGGTGCGCTTCTGGCCCGCATAGCCGACGACCGCCATGGCGATGTCGGCGGCGGCGCGTACTACATCGGCATCCGGCAGGACCACGGCAGTGTTGTAACCACTCATGTCCGCCTGGACGGGTACGCCGCGGGACGTCGCGGCGCGTACCACCGCACTACCGACAGCGGGAGATCCGGTGAAGGAGACCACATCGACCAGGCCGGCCAGGGTGGCCCCGACTTCGGCGCCTCCGGGAGCAACCTGCAGGACGTCCACAGGGAGGACTCCCCTGAGAATCTCCGCCAGGCGCAGGGCGCACGCGGTGGCCTCCGGCGCGGGCTTGAGAACCACGGTGTTGCCGGCCGCGAGGGCCGGTGCCGCCTTCCAGGACGGCGCGGCCAGCGGGAACTGCCACGGGGTGATCAATCCAGCGACGCCGTGCGGACGTCGGCGGGTGAGCAGGAGCCCTGGCCCGGAGGTCGGCTCGTGCGCCGCTCTGGGAGCGTCCTGGGGGAGCTGGGCGTAATAGCGCCAGATCGCCACCGCGCGTGCGAGTTCCTCGCGGGCCTCGGTGAGCGGCTTGCCGACTTCTCGGACCAAGAGTCCGGTCAGTTCTTCGTACGCGGCCTCGAGGGCGTCTCCGGCCCGGTGCAGGGCCGCAGACCGCGCGGCGGCACCGATGGTGAGCCATGCGGCCTGGGCGCGGGCGGCCCGCTGCACGGCTCGTGTGGCGGTGTCAGGGCTGCAGCCGTACAGCTCGACGAGCACGTCACCGGGGTCGGCGGGGTTGCGTGAGAGCACCACGCTGTTGGCCATCGGACCGGGGTGGATGTTCACAGGAGGGGCCTTCCGGGATGAAGTCGTGATGCAGGGGGACCTCTGGACGGGCATGGAGGCCGTCTGTTCGCGCCGGTACCGGTTCCGCAGCGGGAGCAGGGGGACGTGGTACCGACGCACCTCGGGCTGATGGCGATGTCATCGCGAGGCGCCTCACGAGCACCACAGTAATATGTCACATGTCTTCCTGGGTGGGGAGGTTTGAATCCTCCCGGGGAGCAAAAGCAGAAGCCGGGGCGGGCGCAAGGATCGCGCCCGCCCCGACGGTCGGCGGTGAATCAGGGCTCAGTACTCGGTCTTGACCGTCGCTCCGGAGAAGTCCGCCGCGGCAGCCAGGCTGATGTAGTTCCAGCCGGCGGCCGGATTGGTGATGGTGAGTGTCTCGCTGTTACCTGCGCCTGTGGACCTGCTGGTGTAGCTGGAAGTGGTGGCCCAGGTGCTGCTGTTGTAGTAGAGGTCGGCGTTGCCGGTGCCCCCGGACGAGGTGATCTTCAACTGCTGGACGCCGGAGGGGATGTAGATGTAGAGGTAGGTGTAGTTCCCCGCAGTCGCGGACAGGTTGCTTCGCTTGCAGTTGCGGTCGAGTTCCCGGGTGTCGCTGCCCGTGCACTCAGGAGTGGGGTTTGCACCGCCGACGCCGATGCTCTGGGTTGCGGTGCTGGTGGCGCCCTTGTCGTCGGTGACCTTCAACGTCACGGTGTAGGTGCCCGGAGCTGTGTAGTTCTTGACGGGATGGGTCGCGGTGGAAGTGGTTCCGTCGCCGAAGTTCCATGAACGTGCAGCAATGGTTCCGTCGGAGTCTGTGGAGCGGTCGGTGAAGTCGGCTGTCAGGCCACTGACGGAGACGGCGAACGCCGCGGTCGGCGCCTGGTTGCCCGGCGGGTTGGTGGAGCCTCCGCAGTCGCCGGCCGCGCACCGTGACAGCCAGTTGTACCAGTCGCTGTCGTGGCGTGTGCCGATGCTCCCGGTGAGGTAGGCGCGGGCAGTGTTCCAGCTGCCGGCGCGGTAGTACCCCAGGACGGTGTCCATCTCGGCGCGGTGGGACTGGAGCATGTAGCGCACGGCGAGGTAGCCCCATCGATACACGCGTGTGCTGTCGTGGCTGTAGGTGGTGTCGAACAGCGTGCTCAGCGCATAGGTGCGCCTGCCTGCTTCGGTGATGGCGGCGTCGTAGCGCAGGTTGCGGTAGGAGTAGGACACGTACTCGGCGAAGCCCTCGATCCACCAGATGGTGGGAGTCGATACGTTGGCGTTGAAGTCGCCGTACATGTTGAAGCGGCCGTCGAGGTAGTGCGTGTACTCGTGGTTGAGGTTCCAGATCTGGAAGTCCGGGCGCACCCACTCGGCCTCGTAGGCGATGAACCTGGCCTGGTTGCCGGCCGCGGAGGGGTTCCCCTCGAGGTACATGCCACCATTGTTGGTGTTGATGCCCCAGTCGGCACCGGCGTAGGTCTGGTAGTCGGTGCTGCTGTTGTAGACGACCACTTCCAGGCTGGTGTTGCGGTCACCCGCGACAGGCCCGTTGTCCTTGGCGATGCTGTGGAAGTAGGCATCCTGGTTGGCCAGGCTGCGGCAGGTGGACGCCAGCTGCGCCGAGGTCATCTCCTGTGCGCGGATGCGAAGGCTGGCGCTGCAGGTGTGGTTGATCACCAGTACGCTGGCCGCCAGGCGCTGCTGGAGGTTGCAGGTGCCGTAGTAGCCGCATCGGGACTTGTCGTAGCTGGTGGTCATTTCGGCGATGCCGACCCACAGCGGAGCGGTGGCGCCCTTGAGGGAGCTCTTGCCCAATAGCGCGGCCACCTGCGGCCGGACCGTCTTCTGCATCGATGCGTGCTGCAGGAACCGGGCGAGCTCACGTCCGGCGTTGGAGGCGAGGTAGCTCCGGTCGGTACCGAGGAGGTTCCTGTGCGAGGAGGCGAAGTCGTACAGGGCCTCCAGGATGCTCCGGTCGGAGGACACCGCGTTGACGAAGCCGGGTATCCGATGGCCGCGGAAGAGAACGGTGTGGACGTTGTTGACAGCGTTCAGCATCCACCAGGAGGAGTTCCAGGAGGAGTTGTAGTCCGCCAGCAGGCGCTTGACGATGTACAGGTAGCGGGCGTTCTCCTCGGAGCTGTCGATCAGGGTGACTGCTTCGGCCAGGGTCTCGCCGTTGGCGTCGCTGACGTCCCGGGAGCGGGGGCTGGCGAAGAACGCGTCGAGACCGGCACGGATGGCAGTGCGCAGCTTCGGGCCGTAGGCACCCCCCGTGGCTTCGTCGTGCCAGTGTGCGTAGTAGCCGGCGCGCAGATAGAGCATGAGTTGGGGCATGCCGGTGCTGCTGTTGCCCGGGTAGGAGGCGGAGCCGTCCCGCAGTGCGTAGGCGACGCTCGTCATCCGGTCTTCGCGGAAGGCTCGGTGTGCGTCGCTCCCGCTGAGGTTGAACAGCGTGTCGATGCAGTCGGTCGTGGACGCCTTGATCTGCTGGACCAAGGCGTGCCCCGAACGGCTGGTGAAAGCCTTCGGGTCGCAGTCCGCGGGAGCGGACGCCTTCGCCTTGCCCCCGGCCTCCTCCGGGAGTGCTCGCATGGACGGCCTCTGAAACGGTGCAGGGGAGGCCGGGTCGTCGTAGTCCCGCCGCAGCGCATTCGTGGTCGACGGAAGCGGTGCCCGCTCCTCGACCTTCAGTGGCTCGCCGCGGACGTGCTCAGGATCTTCTCCCGAACCTGTCTGCAGCGAAGCCTGGGGCGGCACATCCTCGCGGGCATGCTGTCCGGTCGCCTGTTGGACGGCGGGAACCGGAGCGGCGTGACTCGGAGCGGCGAGCAGCCCTGTCCCGAGGCACAGGGTCAATATCAGCCCGCTCAGTCTCACGAGATGTGGTCGCTCGAGATTTCTTTTCACGCACTGCCTCCTGGGGAAGGAGCGGCCGTGCGGAAGACACGGCCGGTTGGACCCGGCAGCCCGGAGGAATCCCGGAGAGGCTCCGGGCTGCCGGCCTCGGCATGCAATGCGACAGGTGACATTGCATATTGCCGCCAATATGTGGGGGCGGAATGCAGGAACATCCACGCCTGCCCGGCTCTTCGGCCGAGTGTGCCGTCACACGTCCCGCTTCTCGTGCGACAGCGCCTTCCTGGTCAGCCGGCCAACAGGCTGACTCCCAGGGAGGACAGAGCTCGACCGATCGGCTCGTGGATCATGCCGCATCCGCTGTTGGGGCCACCGCTGAGGATGCCGTGTGCGGTGGATCCGTTATAGACACCGCTGCCGCTGTCTCCCGGTGCCACGCACGCCGTGCTCCAGGTCATGCCGGTCAGGGTGCGTCCGGGGTAGTGGACGGTGGCGTTGGTGTCAGTGATCTGTCCGCAGGTGTAGCCGGTGGTGGAGCCCTGCTTGCAGACGTACTGGCCCACATAGTCGTAGTCCCAGTTCCGGATGGGCTGAGTGGTGTAGACCCAGCCTCGCGGCTGCCAGAAGGCGGTGTCGCTGATCCGCACGATGGCATAGTCGCCGTAGTAGCCGAAGTGGTAGTCCGCCGTGCTGCCCACGCCCTGGTAGCCGTAGCTGTAGGTCGGCACCTCCCAGTAGGAGGCGGCCTCGGTGCAGTGCCCGGCGGTCATCATGTAGTAGCCGTAGCGGTCATAGGCCATGAAGGCGCTGGTGCATCGGGTATTGCCGCCATAGATGGCCAGTCCCGAGCGCAGCGGCGGGTCGCACGAGTACTGGCCGCCGCAGTACACCGGCCGGGACGCGTGCCGGTAGCTGTCGACGACCAGTGCGTTGCCGAACTTCTGCTTGGCCCAGCGCACGACGTGCCGCTGCTCGTCCGTCAGCTTCCTTCCTCGCGGGAGGTCCAGTCGCAGTACGTTCTTCTCGGTCACCACCGCGGACTGCAGGCCGTGCCGCACTCCCTTGTTCGCCTTGGCGATCCGCTTGCCCAGCGAGTCCGACATCTTCTGCAACTCGCTCATGCTGCGCTCGACAGGCACGGCCTCGACCGCAGCCTTCCCCGACGCCAAGGTGCTCACGACCGATGCCGAGGACTTCTCGGTCACCGCGACCCTCAGTCTCCCCCCTCGCTCGTGGTCCACCCACGCCCCACCGAATCGCGCTCCCAGTTTCTCGCGCAGTTCGGTGGCGAGAGCGGCCTGTTCATCCTGCCGCGCGATGCGGCGCTCGCCTTCCGCGGCCGAGACGCCGTAGTCCTCGACCAGTTGGGCCACCGCGGCCTTCTGCTGTGCGTTCGGGCCCGGCCGGGCCGGGACATCTTCCCTGGCCGAAACCGTCGGCGCGAGAAGGAGCGTGGCGATCAGAGCGGTCACCGCCGCCCCTATCGGCCCCGACAGCCGTAACGGAACACCGTGCATGGAGCACCTCCCTGTGGTGGAGCGGACGCCGGGCGGAGAGCGCGCCGCGCTCGACGCGGCCATGAACGCCCGGCGTCGGGGACATGACAGGGAACAATATGGAGGGTGACATGTCACATCGCAAGACTCAGACCCTCTTTTCGGAAGGCCGATCAGCGGAGCATGGTGATACCTCCTGGTCGGACGGCACAACGACGACGGGAGTTTCGTCGGCCCTTCACGGGCGGAGGGCCGTACGGACACTGCCGGATACGAGCTGGTCTCCGTTCGAGTGCCGCCGCCCATGGGGCGGCACTCGAACGGAGGGGGAGTGGGGTGCGAGATGCACAGCTCTCAGGGGCACCCTGAGGGCCGTGCTTTCCGGTACGGTCGCCGGTCAATGCTCCAGCAGCCGGGCCATCCACTCCTCCACGTCGGTCGCGTTACGGGGCAGGGCGTCCGAGAGGAGCTTCGCGCCGTCTGCGGTGATCAGCAGGTCGTCCTCGATGCGGACGCCCATGCCACGCAGTTCCAGCGGCAGCGTCTCGTCATCGGGCTGGAGATAGATACCGGGCTCGACGGTGAGGACGTGGCCCTCCTCCAATACGCCGTCCAGATAGGTCTCCGCGCGTGCCTGCGCGCAGTCGTGAAGGTCGATGCCGAGCATGTGCCCGCTGCTGCATAGCGTGTAGCGGCGGTACAGGCCGCTGTCCTCGGCGAGCGCCCTCTCTGGGGGTATGCGCAGGATGCCCCACTCGTACAGACCCTCGGCTATGACGCGCATGGCCTCCTGATGGAAGTCGCGGAACCGTGCGCCGGGCCGCAGGACGGAGATGGCGGCGTCCTGGGCGGCCAGGACCAGTTCGTAGACATCGCGTTGGGCGGTGGAGAAGCGTCCGGACAGCGGAAGGGTGCGGGTGATGTCGGCCGTGTAGAGCGTGTCGGTCTCCACGCCCGCATCCAGCAACAGCAGCTGAGAGGGGTCAAGTGCGCCGTCATTGCGGATCCAGTGCAGGACGCAGGCGTGGGCGCCGGATGCGGCGATGGTGTCGTAGCCGGTTCCGTTGCCCTCGGCCCGTGCACGCAGATTGAACACACCCTCGATCCAGCGTTCGCCGCGGGGATGCCGCAGGGCCCGCGGCAAGGCGCGGACCACGTCGTCGAAACCCACCGTGGTGTGATGAACGGCCAGTTGGAGCTGGCCGACTTCCCAGGGGTCCTTGACGAGCCGGAGCTCCGCCAATGCGCTCTCCAGCCCGGAGTCTCCGGCCGGAGTACGGCTCTCCCGGGTCACCAGACCGTCCAGCGCTGGATCGACGCCGGTTACCAGGCGGGTAGGCGGGCGCGGGCCGGTGAACAACTTGGGCAGGTCGTCCCGGTGCTCGCAGCGCAGGCCGGTCAGCGACGCCGTTTCGTCCATGTCTGGCCGGCGGCCCACCCAGAACTCGCCATAGCGGCGGTCGCGGTAGAAGCCACTGCTGTCGCGCGGCGAGCGGGGGCGGACATAGAGCACCGCCTCATGGCCCTCGGACCCCGTCGGTTCGAGGACCAGCACATGACCGGGCTGGTCCTCGCCGGTCAGGCCGGTCAGCCAGGCGTAGGCGCTGTGCGGGCGGAAACGGTGGTCCGTGTCGTTGGAACGGACCTTGAGGACACCGGAGGGTACGACGAGCCGTTGACCCGGAAAGCGGGCCGAGAGCCGTTCACGGCGGGCCGGCAGATCGGTGTAACCGGGTACCCGGGTGTCCTCAGGGAGCGGGGAGGGCGCCCAACCGGTGCGTATGAACGAGTCCAGTGCTGCGGAAACGGGCAGGTCATGACTGCCGGTATGCGGGCGGGCAGTGGCGTCGGGGGGCACGGAGCGCTCCTTAGGTGGTCGATCAGCGGCAAGGGGACGCAGGACGTGGTCCTCCAGCACGACACAGCCTTGGACCCCTATAAAATGTCACATTACTATGTAACGGGTTACACCTCGCCAGTCGCTGCACTGCGATCGTTGCCGCCGGCTGTTTCGGAGGCCGTGCCGATGCCGTAGTGAGCCGACTGGCGGACCTGCCACGCTCTCCGGGCATGCACCAGCGCGACATGATCGCCATGACCCTGTCCTGCGAACCCCACGCCCTCATCGCCGTCGAGCCCAAGCCCTGTCGCCCGGCAGACCTGCGGACATCGGCCAGTTGAGGACCGTCAGAAGCCAGCCGAACCCTTTGTTGCCCCGAACCCGCACCCGCGGGACAGCCTCCAACCCGGTCGGCAGCCGCCAGCGCCCGGCGATCGGGCCGGGCCGCCGGTCCGGAAAGCAGGACCCGGCGGTGATCCACCGCGAACAGCCCGCAACCATCACCAGCTCCGGCGGCCGTCCGACCTGGCCGAAGCCGCGCTGGCTGCCGACGTGCAGAACCACAGGTCTCACTGGCCGCCCCGCCCGGATCCCCGAGCACGGCCGGCCCGCGGTCCGGGCCGATGCGCTCGGCGATCATTGTCGGCGGCATCTCCGGCCACTGTTCGAGCAGTTCACAAATCTGTGGCTCGACAGCGTCCACGCCGAGTCCTTCGGCGCCCGCCGATACCTCGGCGGCGTCGTCCGCGATCGCCCTGCGGACCGTGCTTCTCGCGGCCCCGGTTTCCTTGCCATCACCCACACCGGCATCTGTTCGGCCGATGAAGCCGACGGTTCTTCGGCGTCGCCGACAACCCGGCACCTCGTCAGCCGTCGCCGACGAGTCCCGTCTGCACGCTCAAACCCACTGCCCAGAAGGCCGCACGTCTCCCCTGCTGCGCGTCAAGTTCCGGCATCCGTGGATCAATTGGCAACCCTGGATTCACCCGAACGCCTTCCATGCAACATGTCACCTGTGCAATGGTACACCTCACAGGTTGTGGTCATGCCAATCACGCATCAGACGTGCCCCATTTGATCAACGGCGTGGCCCGTCCCGATCCATGTACCTCCTCACCCCCATAGGCCACGCACCGCGTGGCTCAAACCCTCACGGGAGGCGTAGTGAGAAAGTCACTCGTCCGGCGAAGTCTGGGCGCGGCGCTGCCGCTGGCCCTGACCATCGCCATGGGCGCCGGTCTGCTGGCGCAGCCGGCCAGCGCCCGCAGCGGAAGTCCGGTGCCCGTCACACAGGCCGCGACCGCGAACGGGAAGCACACCGCTCCCCCGCCCGTGGCCCAGTCGACCACCGCGGACACCGAGCACGTCGCCAAGGGACGTCAGAAGGCTTCCGTGCTCCCGCCGCTGGCGGCGAGCAAGGACGTACTCAAGAAGTCGTACGCGGAGCACGGCAAGCCGCCGGTCCCCTCCAAGTCGATCGATACGGCAGCCAAGGGTGCCGCCGGGAAGAAGGCCGGCGCTGCGGCCGCCGCCTGCAACGTCTCCGACTTCACCTCCCGTACCGGCAGCGCGCTGGTGCAGCAGATCAAGACGTCCACGACCGACTGCGTCAACACGCTGTTCAGCCTCACGGGCAGCGACGCCTACTACGCCTTCCGTGAAGCGCAGATGACCAGCGTCGCGTATGCCGTGCGCGACGGTTCGGCGTCCTACCCGGGCAACTCCAGCACCGGTATGCCGCAGCTCGTGCTCTACCTGCGCGCCGGCTACTACGTCCACTACTACAACGCCGGTACGGTGGGCACCTACGGCAGCACGCTGAAGACTGCCATCCGCTCCGGCCTCGACGCGTTCTTCGCCAGCCCCCGCTCCCGGGACGTCACCGACGCCAACGGCGAGACCCTGGCCGAAGCAGTCACCCTGATCGACAGCTCCGAGGAGAACGCCCGCTACCTGTACATCGTCAAGCGCCTGCTGGCGGACTACAACTCCTCCTGGAACTCCTCCTGGTGGATGCTGAACGCTGTCAACAACGTCTACACGGTGACCTTCCGG
Organism: Streptomyces sp. NPDC031365; assembly: GCF_055569765.1. Taxonomy (NCBI): domain Bacteria; kingdom Bacillati; phylum Actinomycetota; class Actinomycetes; order Kitasatosporales; family Streptomycetaceae; genus Streptomyces; species Streptomyces sp. NPDC031365. Next base: position 31,013 of record NZ_JBVIIM010000020.1, read on the forward strand.
GGCCACCAAGTGCCCGAGTTCGTCAGTACCGTCCAGGCAGACCCCAGTGTGATCGATGCCCTGCACAACTTCGCCTCCGGTCACATCGCGCTCCTGGGCACCGACCAGTCGTACCTGACCTCCAACGCCGGACGCGAACTGGGCCGGTTCCTGCAGCACACGAGTCTGCGAAGCAAGGTTCGTCCCCTGGCCGCCGGCCTGCTGAACCAAAGCGCGATCACCGGCCGCACCGCCCCACTGTGGGTGGGCGTCGCGGAGATGACGGACTACTACGACAAAGCCAACTGCTCCTACTACAACACCTGTGACCTTCAGGCTCGCCTGAAGAGCGAGGTGCTGCGGGTCAATTACACCTGCAGTTCCAGCATCCGCATCCTGGCCCAGCAGATGACCTCGGGCGAACTGTCCTCCAGCTGCAACAGTCTGCGCAGCCAGGACGCCTACTTCCACAACATAACCCGGGACAACGGGCCGGTCGCGGGCGACAACAACAACACGATCGAAGTCGTGGTGTACGACTCCAGCACCGACTACCAGACGTACGCCGGCGCGATGTACGGGATCGACACCAACAACGGCGGCATGTACCTGGAGGGTGACCCGGCCGCTGCCGGCAACCAGCCGCGCTTCATCGCCTACGAGGCGGAGTGGCTGCGCCCGGACTTCCAGATCTGGAACCTGAACCACGAGTACACCCATTACCTCGACGGTCGCTTCGACATGTACGGCGATTTCACCGCCAACATCACCACCCCGACCATCTGGTGGATCGAAGGCTTCGCCGAGTACGTCTCCTACTCCTACCGCGGCGTCCCCTACACAGCGGCGATGACCGAGGCCGGCCGCCGTACCTACTCCCTGAGCACGCTGTTCGACACCACGTACAGCCACGACACCACCCGCGTCTACCGCTGGGGCTACCTGGCCGTGCGATACATGCTCGAGAACCACCGCGCCGACATGGACAAGGTGCTCGGCCACTACCGTGCCGGCGACTGGAACGCCGCCCGCACCTACCTGACCGGCACGATCGGCACCCGCTACGACAACGACTGGTACACCTGGCTGGCGGGCTGCGCGGCCGGCGACTGCGGTGGAGGGACCAACCCACCGGGCAATCAGGCTCCCACCGCCGCCTTCACCACCGCCGTACAGGACTTGAAGGTCACCTTCACCGACCAGTCCACCGACTCCGACGGCACCATCGCGTCGCGGTCCTGGAACTTCGGAGACGGCACCACCTCCACCGCCACCAATCCCAGCACGACGTACACCACCGCCGGCACCTATACGGTGAAACTGACCGTCACCGACGACAAGGGCGCCACTGCTTCCGCCACCCGTACCGTCACGGTCGGCAGCGGTGGTGGCATCACCGAGTGCACCGGCACCGACACTCGGGAGCTGGGCCAGAACTGCCGACGGAGCAACCAGTCAGCCACCACCGGGAACTACGCCTACCTGTACCTCTACGTACCGGCCGGCACGACCCAACTGAGGATCACCACCTCCAGCGGCACCGGTGACGCAGACCTGTACTACAGCAACACCGGCTGGGCCAGCACCACCAGCTACACACAACGCGCCACGGGCACCGGCAACAGCCATACTCTGACGGTCAACAACCCGCAGGCCGGCGCAAACTACATCAGCCTGCACGCCGTGGACAGTTTCTCCGGCGTCACAGTCACCACCAGCTACTGACAGGCCGCAGCTCGAGAACGACCGATCCACCTTCTGGCCCGGAGCGGCTCCCCCCGCTCCGGGCCGGAAGGGCTTCTGCAGGGCAACAGCGACTGAAGCAACTTGACGTGCTCCCTGGCCCAAAGTCCAGGGATTCCGGCCTGGGTCGGCTGCCCCTTCCGGGGGCTTCCTGCTTCAACGCGCTGTGCCGGGACTTTCGTCCTGGTCCTACCGGCGCTCCACGAGGCGTTTAGCGTCTCCGCCCGTCCGGCGGCGACGATTCGGAGTCCTTCGAAGAGGACGTTGCGGGCTGCGTTGTGGTCGCGGTCGAGCACGATGCCACAGGCCCCGCATGTCCACTTCCGGACGTGCAAGGGCTTGGGGCCGGACGGGGAATCACTGCCGAGCCGCCCGTCTCCGGATCGAACCACCACTAGGATGGATGAGTTCCCAAGTGGCCATGAGGAGCGGGCATTGAGCCCCGGCCGGATCGCCCGTACCGGGGGAGAGTTGCAGGCCGCCTGCCCCCACTTCGACGCCGCCTCCTTCACTGCCCAGGTCACCGCCGATCTCCCCCGCCTGGAGCTCAGGGCCCGCATCGCCCGCACGGCAGAGGGCCTGCACCAACACCTGTCCGTCACCAGGCCGGCCGCCCTCGACACCCTGCTGCGCTCCCTGCCGGCCACGAACCCGGACGTGGTGAGCCCCGCGGGTGATGGGGAACCGGATCACCCGGTCGTAGCGTTGAGGATTGTGGACGGGCCCCGCGGTTTCGCGCCGGGGACTCGTGGGGTTGGGATTCGGCAACGATGGAGAAGCGTGTGATGACGGACGGTAAGCGGCGCAGGGGTCTGGCGGCCGCGTCCGCTCTGCTCGGCGGAGTGCTGGTGCTCTCGGCGTGTTCCGGCGGTGACGGTGGTGCCTCCGGCGGCGACGGCAAGGACACCTCGCAGGCGCAGGTCGACGAGGCGGCGGCGAAGAATTCCTCCGAGGCGCAGATCAAGATCACGCCGAAGGACGGCTCGAGCAACGCCTCCGTCAACAACTCCGCGGCCGTGACCGTGAGCAAGGGCACGCTCACCCAGGTCAAGATGACCACCTCCGAGGGCACCGCCGTCGCGGGCGAGATATCCGCCGACAAGAAGAGCTGGAAGCCCAGTGCCCAGCTGGAGCGTGCCACCACCTACAAGGTGGCGGCCACCGCCGAGGACTCCGAGGGCCTCGCCGCCCACGAGAACGCGTCGTTCACCACGGTCTCCCAGGCCAACAGCTTCATCGGCAACTTCACTCCGGACGACGGCACCACGGTCGGCGTCGGTATGCCGGTGTCGGTCAACTTCGACAAGGCGATCACCAACAAGGCCGCCGTCCAGAAGGGCGTCACCGTCTCCACCACCAGTGGTCAGGAGGTCGCCTGCCACTGGTTCAACGCCAACCGCATGGACTGCCGGCCCGACGAGTACTGGCAGGAGGGTTCCACGGTCACCCTGAAGCTGGCGCTCGACGGAGTCGAGGGTGCCGAGGGCGTCTTCGGCGTCCAGCAGAAGACGGTCAACTTCAAGATCGGCCGCAACCAGGTCTCCTACGTCGACGCCGAGACCAAGCAGATGAAGGTCACGCAGGACGGCAAGACCGTCCGCACCATCCCGATCTCCGCCGGGGCGCCCGAGAACAAGACGTACGAGGGCGAGATGGTGATCTCCGAGAAGTTCAAGGAGACCCGGATGAACGGCGCGACGGTCGGCTTCACCGGCGCCGACGGCAAGGGCGAGTACGACATCAAGGACGTGCCGCACGCCATGCGGCTGAGCACCTCCGGCACCTTCATCCACGGCAACTACTGGGGCGCCAAGTCCATCTTCGGCAGCGTCAACACCAGTCACGGCTGTGTGGGCCTGGCCGACGCCAAGGGTGCCGGCGACCCGAACACGCCCGGGTCCTGGTTCTACGACAACTCGATCGTCGGTGACGTGGTCGTCGTGCAGAACACCGGCGACAAGACCATCGCCCCGGACAACGGCTACAACGGCTGGAACATGAGCTGGGAGCAGTGGAAGGCGGGTTCGGCCCTCTGACGTCCCCTCCGGACACCGGAGCGAACCCACCCCGCGCGGCCGGGGCCCTCATCCCTTCCTCCGGGAGCGGACGGGGGCATCGGCCTTTCTCGCCGCTTCCCCGCGCGGGCGACCGCGGCAAGGGTGACGAGGCGCCAACCACGTGTGGCGGTGCCGGCCGAAACAGCGACAGACCGGCGGGGCAGTAGGCGCCCAGTTACAGACCCGCCGGGCGTCTACATGGCGATCACGTCCCTCGACCCCACCGGCAAGGGCCAGGCCCGCTGGACCATGCGCTGGAAGACCGCCCTGAACGCCTTCGACATCACCTTCGACGGCCGACTCTCCGCAGCACGCCAGTAACCCTCAACAACCCGAGTTACACCGCTCGATTGACCCAGGTCCGTATCGCGATCATCTGCGACAACTTCTCCCCGCACCTGACCACCAAGAAGTGCCAACGCGTCGGCACCTGGGCCGCGGCGAACAACGTCGAAATTGCCTACACCCCCACCAACAGCTCCTGGCTCAACCGCATCGAGGCCCAGTTCACCGCCCTGCGCTACTTCACCCTCGACGGCACCGACCACGCCAGCCACAAGGAACAGGGCAGCATGATCCGCCGCTACATCATCTGGCGAAACCGCCACGCTGACGACCAACGCCTACGCGCTGTCATCGGCAGGGCTAACGCTGCCTGATCCAACGCTAAACGCCGGTGGCGCCATCGATGCGTTCCCGGACCAGGTCGGCGTGGCCGTTGTGGCGGGCGTACTCCTCGATCATGTGGACGTAGATCCAGCGGAGGTTGACGGGCTGCTCCATGAAGCAGCCCGTATCGGCCAGAGCACGGTCGGCACAGTGCTCGCGGGCACGGGCGATCTCCGCGTGCCAGGTGGCGAGGGCGTCACTCAGGGCGGCGCCCGCAGCAAGGTCGAAGCCGCCGTCGGGGCCGTCCGGGTCGGCCTGCGGGTCGTAGATGGGCGGGGCCTGTTCTCCGGCGAGCACACGGCGGAACCAATTCCGCTCCACCTCCGCCATGTGCTGGACCAGGCCGGTCAACGTGAAGCCGGACGGCGGCACGGACGCGACGGCGGCCTGCTCATCGTCCAGACCCTCGCACTTCATGGCCAGTGTGGTGCGGTGAAAGTCGAGCCAGCTTTCAAGCGTCGTGCGCTCGTCGGCGTTCAGGGGCGGCACAGGGCGATCGATGGCGCTCATCGGTCGATTATCGCCAGCGGCCGAAGCCCTTGACAGGCGGGGCCTCACTACAGGGCGAACGTTGCCTGATGCGGCACCAGCTTGTGAGCGGCCTGGGCCGGTCCGGCCGCGCGGAAGAAGCAAGCGGTCACGTACTGACCCGAGACGCGCCTTCTCGGGTCAGTACCCGCGCACAGGCCGTCCGACATGACGAGGGCGGTGCTGTACCTGGAGCCTTCAGCACCCTCGCCGCCTGCTCCAGCCGGCGGCTGCTCGGCCGCGGTCAAGACCGGCCTACGGCCGCAGCAGGATGGACAGCACCGACTCCGCGTAGGCGCGGGCAGCATCGCCGCGCGGGAGCAGCTCGCGAACGGAGTGGGCAAGCTGCTCGTGGCCGAGGTAACCGACGTAGGCCATCAGCGCCCGTCGGCGCGCCTCGCCGTCGTCATACCCGTACTCCGCGAAAAGGCCTTCCACATACGCGATCCGGCGTTCGGTAACCCGGCGCAGGACCGGGGCGACGGCCGGGTGAGCCGCGTCGGCCTGCAGCGCCAGCTCGATCGCGTCCGGTTCGCGCTCCGCGGCCGCGCTGGTGATGGCGAGCAATCGCCTCAGCCGCTCCCGGGGTGTGCCGTCCTCGCCGACCGCGGCGATCACGGCCTCGGTCTCGCGCTCCTCCCAGCGGGCTAGGGCGGCCTCGACCAGCGCGTCCCGGCCGTTGAAATGCCAATAGAAGCTGCCCTTGGTCGCGCCCAGTCGAGCTGCGATCGGTTCCACGGCGACGGCGGCCAGGCCCCCTGCGCGGACAGCGGCGAGGGCGGCGTCCGCCCAGTCCTGGGCCGTCAGGCGTGGCTTACGGGGGCTCTTCGAAGCAGGCACGACCATACGGTAGCGTACGGAAAACCATACGGCAGCGTATGGAAGGCATCGCACTCCGGGAGCACCGATGCGCATGGTCCGCAATACGCACGAGCGTCTGATCAACGCCCCGGCAAAAAGGGCGGGCGCACTGCTCGACCGCCTCTCCGCCACGGACGATCCCATCTGGCCCGCCCCGGCATGGCCCCCCATGCGACTCGACCGCCCACTGGGCGTCGGCGCGACGGGCGGCCATGCCGGCATCCGCTACACCGTCGAGGAGTACGAGCCCGGGGCCCGGATTCGCTTTCGGTTCTGCGCGCCGCGCTCGGGCTACCACGAGCTTTCCATCCATCCACTGGACGACGAACGCTGCCTGGCCCGCCACGACATGCTCATCGGCACCCCCGGCGCGGACCTGCTGCGCTGGCCGCTCGTGGTGCGCCACCTGCACGACACTATTGTCGAGGAGGTCCTGGACAACCTCCAGCACGGCGCGGGAGACAGAGTGGCCCGTCCCGCTCGGCACTCACGCTGGGTACGCCTGCTGCACGGCCTGCGCTGGCGCCGGCCGTGCAAGGTCGATCCCCCCACCGACTCACGACTGCTGCCCGGCGCTTTGCGGCGGGTCGACTTCGCTGACGCCTTCCAGGTCCCTCTGCACCCAGCAATGCCGTCCGGTTCCGAGCTCTGGCTGCAAGAGTTCCTGCAGCCCCCCGCAGTGGTACGCGGCCTGCTGATGGTCCGCAACGCATTGGTCGGGCCGCTCGGCATCCGCCCGGCCTCCGGACACGACGCCTTCGCGGTAGTAGCCCGGGACGAGGACCGCGAGCTGATGGTGGGCAGCGACGAGGAACACCTGGACTTCCGCATCTCGGTGCTGACAGACGACGGGCACGTCACTTTCACCACGTTGGTCACCCTGCACAACCGGCGTGGCCGCCTCTACTGGGCTGTTGTACGCCCCTTCCACCCGGCCGTGGTGCGCGCCATGGCGCGCCGCGCCCACCGGCAGATCGCCCTGCGCTCCACCCCCACCGCCCGCCCCGGCGCGGTCTGAGTGGACGTTGACTGTCCCTATCAAAGCCGTTGAACGTGGCGGTGGGTGATCATGCAGAGGGCTAGCCCGAAGGGCTCCGGCCGCTGGCTGGTGTACGCGCGCGATGGTCGAGTCAACCGAGACAGCCGAGTTGAGGTCGTCGTCAGCGTCGGCCTGTGCGACCAGCGCGGTGAACACCCGCTCCCAGGTGCCATCGTGGCCCACGTTCGCAGCCGGTTGTAGACGCCTCGCCAGTTGCCGTACCTCTCGATGGAGGTGGACCCTAGTCCGACACCCTGACCTTGCACGCGTGGCAACAACCGAACGAGCCCCGCACGCTACCTGTCACCCCCGCAACGGCAGGGGTCTCACTGGCCGTTAAAGCCTGCTGGAACTGGCATGCCCGATATCTGCCTTCGACAGCTTCGCAGGGCAGTCTGAGCCTCGCAGCAGGCTCCCGATTCATAATCTTAGCCTTGCCCGACGGCCCGGGATCTCCCCGCCGAGGCCCCGACCTGAGACCAGTGAGAAGAGAGACGACGACGCGTTGATGAGAAGTTGCGCGCCCGCGCGTGGACCCAAGCCACCAGTACCCCGCCGCCTCCGGCCGTCCCTCAGGTCCTGCTCGTCGCCCTGGTGGCGTGCGGCACCTGCGGCGCGGTCATCGACGTACTCTTTCGCCCCCGCAGACCCGGCGGACCCGTCCTGAGGCGGCGCCTACGCGCTCGATACACCCAGGCGTGGTCGTGCTGCCGGACCGGGACATGAACCTCGACCACCTCGCCGCCTGGCACCTGGCGCCTGGACCCGCACGGCGGCCCTGCCAGAGAGCCTCGCCGCTTCTCCTGAGACCTCACCGGCCACGCCGCTCACCGTGACGCCCCGACCCGTCTCCTGCCCTGGGACGACACCTGCGGCATGAAGGCCATCGTCGTCGAGGGCCTCCACTTCACCGCCGAGAAGACTTGGGAGGAGCACGGCGCGGGAAGGTGTTTCAGGCAATTGGTCTCCGACATGTCCACCGGCCGGCTCCGAGCCCGCCAGAGCGATGGACACCGGCATCGGAGCGCCCAGACTGGCCCGGACAACCAAGGACGCGGGACCCTCCGCCGTGGCCCCGGACCACGGACACATACGTGCCATCGGACACGAAGCGAACCCCGGCAGCCAACACCGCTCGGGGTGTCCGCAGCGGCAGGAACGGATCCAGGACTCACCCCTGCTTACTAACTGGTCACCATCGCTACGCTGCGCGCATGGACATCGTGATACCGCTCTTCGACGGGTTCGAGCCACTCGACGCGATCGGACCGTACGAGATACTCGCCTACGCACCCGGCGCCACGGTCCGGTTCGTCACGAACCGGCCCGGTCCCGTTCAGGATGCCCTGGGTTCGCTGCCGGTACACGTGCCAACCCGCTACTCCGACGTCGAACGCTGCGACGTGCTACTGATCCCGGGCGGAGACAGCCGCCGGACCATGACCGCCGACCGGGACTTCCTGGAGTGGGTGCGCCGCATTCACGCCGGCACCCGCTTCACCACGTCGGTCTGCACCGGCGCCCTGGTCCTGGCCGCGGCCGGGCTACTGAACGGACTGACCGCCACCACGCACTGGCAGTGGACTGCCGAACTGGAGTCGTATGGCGCCGTCTACACCCCCGAGCGCGTGGTCCGGCACGACCGTGTCATCACCTCGGCGGGGGTGTCCTCGGGCATCGACATGGCCGTCCGGCTGGTCGCGCTGCTCACCGACGAGGTGACCGCCCAGGCGATCCAGCTCTACACCGAGTACGACCCCGAACCGCCCTTCGACACCGGCTCGGTGGCCAAGGCCCCGTCCGATGTGCTGGCACATGCCCGGACTTTGGGCTGAGCCAGCGGGTCGTTCGAGCCGGGCTCACAGCCGGTGGGTGAAAGCGAGGGCGGCCGCTGGTGACTCCACCGGCGCCCCGGGCCGTGACGCGGTCAAGCGATGGGAGACGGGCAAGGTCATCCCCGGCAAGCACTGGATCGGGCACCTGTCCCGCGTACTGGGCGTCCCTGTCGAACAGTTGGAGGCGGAGGCTACGCTCGACCGCGTGAACCGACGAGCCTTCCTGGGACTGTCCGCCCTGGCCGTCACGCACGGCGCGCTCACCACCGAGATGGCGGCCAGCATCGCCGGGAGCGACCCAGTCCCCCTGGCCCAAGTGCAGACCACTCACGGCTCGGACATCGTCACCGCGTCGCTGACGGACAAGGCCGCCACGGCGAACCTGCGCCGGTGGATGCTGGACGGCGACGTACCGATCCTGCGCGTCAACGCCGCAGGCATCCTCGCCAAGCTGCCCGGCCAGGGCCAGGCCAACCAAGTCGCCCGCGTCCTGGCCCACGACGAGGAGGTCCGCCACCTCTACATGACGGCCGTGACCTCCCGCGTCTGCGCCGTGGACTGGACGACGGCCGGTCGGATCGTCTCCCAGCCCGCCGCGTACTGCCACCGCGCGGACTTCCTCGCCACGCGCTTCGCGAGGGAGGCCCTCAACCCCCGGGACTCTGGCGCCCGATGGTGCTCCTCGGTCATGCTGCGGGAGCTGAGCCCCATGATCGGACGGAGTCCTGCATGATCGTCTTTGAAGTCCCCGCCGGCGAGCTGGTCGACGAGCTGAACCGCCAGGCCGCCGCCGCAGGCATCACCGACGCGGCGATCGTCTCCCTGATCGGGGCCGCCGACTCCTTCACCGTCTCGACCATGCCCGAAGGCGACGCGCTCAAGGACACCATCACCAAGTACGACCTGCCCGGCGAGATGACCGGCACCGGCGAGATCCGCAACGGCTTCGCCCACATCCACGTCGTCATGGGCGTCGAAGGCGACCGCGCCATCGCCGGACACCTCCACGAAGCGCACATCGGCACCCACTTCGCCCGCGCCTACGTCATCCCCGTCACCTGACCCCGCGTTCAGGGTGTCCGCACTCGGCCCCGGCGCCGCCCTCCCCCCGTGGGCCGCCGCCGGGGCCGACCGCTCCCCAGGCCCCGCACCCGGCACGGTCACCGCACCCACTCGTACTCGTCGTCCTGCCCACCGGAGTCGCGGTCGTCGTCGCTCAGCAGGTCGTTCACCTCGTCCTCGGTGAGCTCACGCGCATCGTCCACGGCACTCAGGATGCCGTGCCGCCGTCCCTGACCGCCCGCACGGCACGACCGCCCTCACCGTCACCCCGCGCGTCATCGCCGGCCACGGCACCCTGAACGCTGACCCCTGGCGTGACGCTGGGTGGACCGTCCGCGCCTTCGACGCCCCTGAGCCGCGGTTTCGTCGCCCGGCCCGTGACGCCTCGGCAATCGGCGCACGCGGCCGGGGCCACGCCAGAGCCGCCAAACCGTCCTGACGATCATGGACAGGATGGCACACTGGTGGGCCCAACTTTCCTATAATGCCCGGGAGATCACCTTATGAACGCCACCCTCGCCGCCGACGCCCAGGGAGCCGAAACAGCTGGGGAGCGCACCGGCGGCTGCCTCTGCGGCCGCATCCGCTTCACCGCCCGCGGGCCGGCAGTGTTCCCCCACACCTGTGAGTGTGAACACTGCCAGAAACTCGGCGGTACCCCTGTGATGTGGTGGGTGGGCTTCAAGACGATCAACTGGACCGGTGAGGGTGGCGACCCAACCTGGTACGAGACCTTCCCCGGTGAGGCGAAGCGCGGCTTCTGTCCGACCTGCGGCAGCCGCGTCGCGGCGATCGACAGCGACATCCCGGAGATCGGCATCAACGTCACGGCCCTCGACGACGCCAGCGGCGAGGACCTCGTGCCTATCCAATCATCCTTCCACGACAACGCCGTGCGCTGGCTGCCCTCGGTGGCACAGGCAGAGCAGAGCACGACCGGCTGACCCAAGGAAGTTCAGGGACGCTCAGGGCACTCCAATATGCGAAGGGCTCCTGCTTCGACGAATTCGGGCTGCCGCCCCCGCCGAGGGGCGAAAGCGGAAGTGCGAGTCAGGGCTTTGAGTTTTCGGGCGGTGCCGGTTTCGAGGAACCTGGGTGCGCCGAGCATCGGGGAATCGTGGATGAATCCCGAGCCGCTCGTGACCGGGTTTATCGACTTCATCGAAGCAGCGCTCAACGCACCTGTAAACGCGGCAGAATTGGTCTTACAGGCACTGTTCATCGCGTAGTGCTCCTCCCTGCCGCCCGTGGTTCCCGGAGCCGGCACACGGTCTCCGGGAACCACGGGTGTGGTGCGTCAGGGTCGCCAAGGTGTCAGGTTCGCAGGCACGGGACGGTGCGGCAGTCACCGGACCGCCGCCATGGCGTGCGTCAGTCCCAGGTGGGGCCAGCGCGGGGCAAGCCTCCCGAGCAGCCCGCGTAACTCGTGCCCCACGGTCACCCTCGTCGCTGCCAGGGCCTCCGCCAGCAGCGGGGAGGCAGCGGAGACCGCACTGTCCGGCCGGCCGGCGCAGGCGTGGCAGTCGGCCAGCCGTAGCCCGAGGAGCACGGCCGCGGGCCGGGGCGGATCGGGCACGAGCGACATCGCGCGTTGCATGACGTCGAGGGCGTCCCGGGCCAGTCCCCGGTCGCTCGTGGCCACCGCGGCGTCCCGCAGCGCGCCGCCGATGCCCGCCTCGACGAGCATGGCGCCCTGGGTGCCCTGGATCCAGTTGGGTCCGTCCGCGCCGTCCCGGGCCGACTCCGCGAGCGCCTCCCGGCACCTGGCGACACTGCGCATGGGCTCCCCGGCCTCGCCGAGCAGGGCGAACCCGCGGGCCAGGTGCAGGTGGGCGAGGGACTCGGCCCAGCCTTGTCCACGGACGGCCGACAACATCGTCCGGGCATGGCCCACGGCGCCCGCCCCGTCGTTCTCGAGTCGCGCGAGTGCGTTCATGTCGCACAGGACGGTCAGCGTGAGTGCGGTGTCGGCGCAGAGTGCGGCCCATCTCAGTCCTCTGTCGTAGAAGGACATCGCCGCGCCCAGTTGACCACGCAGCATTCTCAACTGGCCTGCCAGGGAGGCGTATCCCGCGGCGAGCCGGGTCAGGGCCGGGCCGAGAGGGCAGTCCGGCTCGCGACGCAGGCGGACGATCAGGCCGAGCGCGGCCTCCACCGCCTCACCCTCCAACGAGGAGTCCTTCGCCTCAGTACCGTGCACCCCCACGGACAGGTGCGCCGCCAGCACGTGGACGACCTCCTCGCTGACGATCCGCAGCGGGTCGGCCGCGAAGGCGCGCCAGATGCCGTTCGCCCTCCCGGGCGGAGGTACGGCACAGCCTGCGGATCCGTGCAGTGGACACGGTACGCCGTGGTGGGGCAGGCGGGAGGGCCAGGCCGTGACGTCCCGCACGACCAGGTCTGCGTGTCCCTGACCATAAGGGGCGCGGGAGGCCAGGTCGTGCGGCCACAGGTCGAAGTCACGGTCCGCCTCGGCTTCCGTGCGCAAACGGATGAGACGGCCACCGGTGCGGAGAAGGTCGTCGAGTCGCTTCAGTTGATCGAGCGGCGGGTTACGGTCACCTGTCTCCCAGCGGCTGACCACACTGTGGTGGTAGCCCAGTTCGGCGGCGAGTCTCACCTGGGAATAGCCCGCCAGGAGGCGCAACTGCCGCAGTGTGGGTCCCAAGCCGGGGGGCGTCGGACGGTCCGATGGGGCGACCGTGTCGTTCACCGTTCTCTCCTGCCCGTGAGGCGGGTGGGGACGGACGCGAGTGTGCCGCACGATCCCCGGCCGCACAACGAGCACGCGCGAGGCGCCCGGACCGCACAGGGAAGCCGGCCGGGCGCCTCGGGCGGGTGCTTCCCCGCCGATCGGTCGACTGTGTGCCTCAGGGGGTGTCGTAGCCGAGGGTGTAGGCACCGTTGCCGCTGTAGGCGTGGACGCGGTAGCGGTAGTAGCCCGCACCGCCCGTGTACGTCAGCTCCTCGTCGGCCGCCGGCGACGTCCCGCGCGCCACCGTCGACCAGCCCGCACCACTCCACTTCTGCAGGTACAGGTCGTAGTCCGCGCTGTCGGGACCGTCCAGACATGCCTCGAACCGGCCCGTCACCGTCGTACGGAAGTAGCCACCGTCCGGCTGGTACGCACTCGAACCGGACGTCAGTGAACCCGACTTGACCGTCTCGGCATCCTCACAACCCTCCGGAGCCGAACCCTTCACCGTCAGGGTGAAGGCCGCGGTGCGGGTGACGTCGCCGCCCGCGCCGGTGGCGGAGACGGTGACCGGGTAGGTGCCGGGGGCCGTGTCGGCGGTGGTGGCGAGGGTGAGGGCGGAGGACTCACCCGCGGTCACGGTCTTTGGGGTGAACGTCGCGGTGGCTCCGGTCGGCAGGCCGGCCGCCTTGAGGGCGATGCTTCCCGGGTCTCCCTTCACCAGGGAGGTGCTCAGTGTGGCCTTCACCGAACCACCCGGGTCGGTGGCTCCGGCCTCCGGCGAGAGCAACACGGAGAAGTCGTCCTCGGCCGGTGCCTCGTTGCCCACGTGCAGCAGCTTGTTCGGGGAGCCGGGCCCGGGATCCGTGACGACTCCGTTCGTGGCGTCGGCGACCATCGCGTCACGCACCTGCTGGGGCGTGAACGTGGAATTGGCGGCGGTCACCAGCGCTGCCACCCCGGCCGCGTGGGGCGAGGCCATGGACGTGCCGCTGATCGTGTTGGTGGCCGTGTCACCGGTCCACCAGGCCGACGTGATCCCGACACCCGGTGCGAACAGGTCCAGACACGCACCGTAGTTGGAGAAGGAGGCGCGCTTGTCCGCCTTGTCGGTGGCGCCCACCGTGATCGCCTCGGGGGTACTGGCCGGTGACTTGCGGCAGGCGTCCGTGTCCTCGTTGCCCGCCGCCACCACGAAGGTCACGCCGTCGGCGATCGCCGCTGTGATGGCGTCGTTGACCGACTGGGTCTTCTCGCCGCCGATGCTCATGTTCGCCACGGCCGGTTCGCCCGGGTCGTGGTCGGCGGCGACCCAGTCGATGCCAGCGATCACGTCGCTCCAGGCCCCGGAGCCGGCGCAGTTCATGATGCGTACGGGGACGACGGTGGCGTTCTTCGCGATGCCGTAGGCCGTCCCCGCGACCGTGCCCGCCACGTGGGTGCCGTGACCGTGGCAGTCGCCGGGGTCGTTGTCGCCGTCGACGACGTCCCGGCCGCCGGCGGCCCTGCCGCCGAAGTCCGTGTGGCTCGCCCGGACGCCCGTGTCCAGGATGTAGGCCCGCACCCCGTCGCCGGAGTTCGGGTACGTGTACGAGTTGTCCAGCGGAAGAGCGCGCTGGTCGACGCGGTCCAGGCCCCAGGACGGCGTCGGCGACTGGGTCCCCGAGACGCTCGCCCTGCGGTCCCGCTCCACGTAGGCGACCGCCGGGTCGGCGGCCAGGCGGCGGGCGTCCGACTCGGACATCCGCACGCTGAAGCCGCGCAGGGCGGTGCGGTAGGTGTGGGTCACCGTGCCGTCGTGCTCGGAGGCCAGGCGCAGTGCCCGGTCCCCGGTGGACGCGGCCGACACGGCGCCGTCGCGGAAGACGACGATGTAGGACCCGGATATGGCACCCGGTCCGGCCTCGCCGAGGACCCGGCCGGCCGACGCGGAGGGTTCCGCGGTGCCGGCCACCGCGGCCGGGAGCGGCGCGAGAGCCAGTACCGCAGCGGCGGCGGTGGCGGCGCCGAGCAGGCGCCGTCTGGAGAGCTTGGGCATAAAGACATTCCCTTTCTGAGGGGGGTGACGTGCCGCGGCGGACCTTCCGTCCTGTGAGGAGGGCCGTCGCGGCGAGGGGGAACGGCGGGAAAAGGGTTCAGGGGGTGTCGTAGCCGAGGGTGTAGTCGCCGCCGCCCGCGCGGGCCTGGATCCGGTAGCGGTAGTAGCCGGCCGGTCCTGTGTGGGTGAGCGTCGTGCCGGGTGCGGTGGCTTCGGCCACGATCTGCCAGGACCGGCCGTTCCACTTCAGGAGGGATAGGTCGAAGTCGGCGCTGTCCGGTGCTTGCAGGCAGGCGCGGTGGGTGCCGGTGACGGAGGTGCGGTAGTAGCCGCCTTCCGGCTGGTACGCCGTGGAGCCCGCTCGGAGGCTGCCCGTGCGGGTCTCCTCGTGTCCTGTGCAGGTGTCGGGGGTCGTCCGTCGCACCGTCAGTGCGAGGGCGGCGCTGCGGCTGCCGTCGGTTCCCGTGCCCGTCACGGTGATCCGGTGGGTGCCGGCGGGTGTGTCGTCGGCGGTGGACACGGTCAGGACGGAGGAGCCGCCCGTCTCGACCGACGGCGGGTCGAAGACCGCCCTCGCGCCGTCCGGCAGACCGGAGGCGGTGAGGGTGACGTTCTGGGGGTCGCCCGATGTCGTACGGGTGACGACCGTGCTCGTCGCGGTGCTTCCCGGCGGCGTCTCGACGGTCGCCGGCGTCACGTCCAGGGAGAAGGAGGACGCGGGCTGGCCGCAGTCGCCGGGGCGTCCGGGCTCGGCCGACTGCGCGGGCACGGACACCGCGTCCCAGGCCGCCTTGACGGTGTCGAAGCGCGCGCAGTCACCGGGGTACAGCTGGGTGACGGCGTTCAGGGTCGCCACCCTGGCGTCGGCGTACTCCCAGAACGACGTCTTCTGCATCAGCGCCGTCATCCAGATCCGGCCCGCGGTGCGGATGCCGAGGCCGGTCACGCTGTCCGGTCCGCCCGCGCAGACGGGACTGGACGGCTTGCCGCCTCCCGGATTCGTTCCCTCGGCCACGAGGTAGAACCAGTGGTTGGCGGGCCCCGCGGCGTCGTGCACCTCGGTGTCGGGGATCTTCGTCGACCAGCAGTTCGGTTCGTCCCGCGGCCCCGCCGACGGGTCGTACATGATGCGTTCGGGGCCGCGGCCCAGGGCGTCGGCCTCCTCCGCGTACACGTAGTCCGGCGGGTCGCTGGGGTGGTTGGCGTAGTGCTCGGTGAGGGCGCCGAAGATGTCGCCAGTGGCCTCGTTCAAGGCGTACGTCTCCGTGTAGCCGTCGAAGCCACCGGGAGTGAACTGGAAGACCGAGTGCCCGAACTCGTGTGCCACGACGTCGAGTTCGGTCAGCTGACGCTGGTTGTCCTTGGTGCGGCCGATGTTGACCGTGTGGCCGTTCCAGTAGGCGTTCACCGCGTTCAGGCCCACGAACAGGGGGAAGGCGCCACCCGAGCCGTCGAAGCCGTCGCGGCCGAGCCAGTCGCGGAGCATGTTCCACTCCTGCTGCGCCGCGTAGTAGGCGTCCGCGCACGCCGTCTCCAGGTCGGTGCCGCCGCCGTTCCCGAAGGAGTCGTCGGGCCCCGAGACCGCGCCGTTGCCCTGGATGCCGCAGAACAGGTTGCGGCGGCCCGGGTCGGACATCTCGTAGCCGGAGCCGGTACGGCGGGTGTCGATCGACGTGTCGTCGTAGTAGTAGCCGTGTCCGGTGCCGTCCAGCACCTCGTCCCAGGCCGCCGGCACCGACCCTGTACGGGCGTCCACGATCACGTGCAGCCGGCTCGGCCGGCCCTCGCGGGCTCCGGTGAGGACGATCTCGTAGGCCAGGCGCTCCTCGTCGCCGGGCGCGAACACCACCAGCCGCGGCGCCGTGGCCTCGGTGGCCCCGGGCATCCGGGTTCGTGCGGCGGCCGACGCCCCGCGGGGTGTGACGGTGGGAGTCACCGCCACCTCGATGGGGGGTTTCCCTCGTAGGGGGGTGCCCACGAGGAAGCCGGAGGCGTCGGTGACGGCCACGAAGTCGCCGCCCACCACGGGGAGTCCCCGGTAGGTCCGCTCGTAGGCGTGATAAGCGATTCCGCGCGGCCCCACGGTGGTCCCCACCGGGACGAACCTCTCGTGGCCGCGCCCGGCCGCCAGCTGCTGCTCCAGCGTGACACCGGCTTCGCCACCGGGCGCCGCGTGGGTGGGAGGCGGCGCGACCCCGGACACCGATGCCGTGAGCATGACAATAGCGCCCAGAAGTCCGAGTCTTCGCATGATCCGTCCTTGTCGGCTGAGGCGGCCGGACGCAGGGCCTGGCCGATGGGCGGAACCGTCGCAGGATCCGGAGCCGGACGACAACAGGCCCGGCACGAAGAGGCACACATCGGCAAACACGCCTGTTAGCACCCACTCAGGGTGAGGACGTGCCGTCGACGGACACCGCACAGTCACCCGGCGGAACGCATCGGCACAACCAGGCATACGACCGGGCGCTACGACGGTGGCACCGGCGGTGGGCCGTCGTGCGATCCTCGCGCGGCCGGTACTGGTGGTCCAAGCGGCGCCATGCGAAAGGGCCCGGACCATCACCAGGTGCCCCGGGCACCGATGTCAGGGCGTCAACTGTCCTGCGGCATCACTTCGTCGATGACGAACCCGGTCGGCAGATAGGTCTCCTCGGTGACCGTGAAGGTCACCGTGACCTGCTTGTCAACATAGGCGCTCAGGTCGAGCGACTGCTCGACGTATCCCTGCCTGGCTTCGGCGCTGGACCTGGCGCTGACGGTGGCGCCGTCCACCTTGACCCGGACGAAGTCGTACGGGGTGCTGGTGCGTTCCGCCGTGTCGAATTGCAGGAAGGAGGGTGACCTCGGTCAGCCATCGGTACGGTCACGGTCTGGTTGACGGGCTCGGTACGACTGCTCCCGTAGCCGGCCGGGAGAAACGCGTACTGCCGGACCTATCGGCCAGACACGCCAAGGCGAAGCAGACCGACAGGACCGCTGCTGAGAAGACCCATCAGCGCGAACAACAACAGGCAGAGCGGCGCACGTTGCTGAGCGGGCCCGGAACGAGAGCTGTCCGTCAACAGCGGAAGGACAGGGGCGCGTACGGTGCTGAAGGAACTGCGGGTCACAGTGCCGGAGAAGCTGCGGGTGCTGCTGGGCGCCGCCTCCGCCTGTGATCTTCGGGTCGGGCGGAAACAGCAGAGGGTTAACGCGGTGTGCTGAGTGCGACGCACCGGGATCTGATCGCACTCGAGGCCCATCCGGCCACGGCCTTCAACGTGTTCTGGACGCGCTGCCCCGCTTCCGCCCGCACATCGTGCACTTCTCCGGCCACAGGGCGCAGGACCTGATCGCCTTCGAGAAGGATGAGGACCGCCGCCACGAGAGCGCCGTCGTCGGTGCCGGTGCCTTCGCCGGCGCGATCGCGGCTGTAGACGACAAGTCGTTGCTCGTCCTGCTCAGCTCCCACTCCGCGGCCCAGACCGCCAACGTCATCGACATCCACCCTCTTCGTCATCGGCATGTCCGGCTCTGTCGGCGACTTCGACGCCAGCACCTATGCAGTCGACACCTCGCGTACCCGATGCGGATGTCGGGGTGTCCGGCGCGGGGGCGGGACAGCTGATGGGGCGCCACGGCCGGTGGGCACGCGCAGGCGCGTGGTCAGCCGAGGCTCACTGGTGAAGCGGCCGGTGCGGTAGGCGCCGGCCACCGCGCCGGAGCGGGAGCGGCACGCCGATCCGGGGCCGGCCCGGCAGCGTGGGCCGGGGTGTTGCTCGACCTCGTTTCGCCGGCCCTGCCGTCGCGCCCGCCCCAGCCAGCAGAGTGCGCCAGAACCATAAATCGTTTCCTATAAGGTATAGGTAATTACACACTGATGTTAGGCGCACTGAGAGTAGGTGATGATTGTGGTCCGGGCAGGACGGAGTCCGAAACGGCTGACGCTCGCTGGTGCGGAACTCGCCGGTAAGGCCGGTTTCGACCAGGTGCCCCTGTCCGCGTTCCCCCGGCGTTCCGACGTGAAGCCGGCCAGCCTGTACGCGCATGTGAGGAACTCCCACGGCCTCAAAATCCGGAACGCGCTGTTCGCGCTGGAGGAACTCACCGACCGGGTCGCAGACCCCGTGGCCGGGCACACGGGTAAGGACGCCCTAACGGTCTTCGCGAACGCTCACCGGAACTACGCCTGGACGCACCCCAGCCGGTACGAAGGAGCGCGGTACAGGCTCGACCCGCAGACCGCCGCGGCCAGCGCCGGCGTCCGGCACGCACAGATAACTCGGGCAATCCCGCGCGACTACCAGCTGGCTGAGCCGGACCAGACGCACGCGGTCCGCATGCTGGGCAGCGTCTTCCACGGCTACGCCTCCCTGAAGGCAGCCGGCGGCTTCGACCACACCGACATCGCCGCGCGGCAGTCCTGAGCCTGAACCCTGGACTTCATCGACACCACATTTACGGAGCCGATCCACGCGCTGACCAATCGCGTCACCCGCGACGGCTCCCCCATACCGGCCCGACACCCCACCCCAGAATGAAGAGACTCAAGGCAATGAGCACCGAACAGAACGTGATCGCCACCCCCATCACCGCCGACTTCCTGCACGGACACCTCGACGTGGAAGAGACTGCCCACGGCCTGCTGCCCCACCGGCTGCCTGCCTGGGCACGCCGCCAGATCCCCGACGACCTGCTGGCCGTGGCTGAGGCTCAGCCCTCCGGTGTCCGGCTGGCCTTCCGTACGAGCGCCACCACCATCCTCCTGGACACCCTTCCGACCAAACGCGTCTACCGGGGCTTCCCGCCCCCGCCGGACGGCGTTTACGACCTCCTGGTCGACGGCCGCCTCACCGCCCAGGCCACCGTGGACGGCGGGAACCTGCGCACCATCACCGACATGCGGACCCAGACCGCGGAATTCACCCCGGGCCCCGCCGGCACCGCCCGCTTCACCGACCTCCCCGCCGGCGAGAAGGACATCGAGATCTGGCTCCCGCACACGGAGATCACCGAGGTCATCGCCCTGCACACCGACGCCCCCGTCGAGCCGGCCCCGATGACCAGGCGCCGAGTGTGGCTGCATCACGGCAGCTCCATCAGTCACGGATCCAACGCCGTCTTCCCCAGCGCGATCTGGCCCGCGCTGGCCGCCTCCACAGGCGATGTGGAGCTGATCAACCTCGGATTCGGCGGCAGCGCACTGGTCGACCCGTTCACCGCCCGCGCGATACGCGGCACCCGCGCAGACCTGATCAGCCTCAAGCTCGGCATCAACGTCGTCAACGGCGACGCCATGCGTCTGCGCGCCTTCGCCCCCGCCGTCCACGGCTTCCTCGACACCATCCGCGAGGGCCACCCCACAATCCCCCTGCTCCTGATCTCCCCCGTCCTGTGTCCGACCCACGAGAACACCCCCGGACCTCTCATGCCGGACCTCTCCAGTGGAACCCTGAAGTTCAAAGCGACCGGTAATCCAGCCGAGACTGCCGCCGGACGTCTGACGCTCAAGATCGTCCGCGATGTCCTGGCCGACATCGTCAAGCAGCGGTCCGCCGATGACCCCAACCTCCACTACCTCGACGGACTCGGCCTCTACGGCAAGAGCGACCACGACGAGTTCCCCCTGCCGGACGCGATCCACCCCAGCCCTGAAGGACACCGCCGCATCGGCGAGAACTTCGCCAAGCTCGTCTTCGCAAACAACGGGCCCTTCGCCATCACAACTGGCTGACCCACATACCCGTGGCCGGCGGGGAGAGCGTGATGACTGCTCCCTGTACCGCACCACCTCGGAGGACATCCTGGCCGGGCTGAGCCTGGACATGCCCGTCGAGGAGCACCTGGCGGAGTTGGTGCGGGGCCTGGAGGCCGCCGGCTGCTGACCGCCGAGTGTGCCCCGGCGGTCAGGCTGGACTCACTTGCTGGCGAGGCTCCACGTACCGTCGCTGCCTTCGGCGGTGCTGTTGAGGGCGGTCCACTCGGCGTCGTCTAGGCCGAGGGCTGCGCGGAGGTAGGCGGAGATCGCATCGGCTGTGAGGGCGACACGGGCGGGGTCCTCGTCGGTGGTCTCGGCGACCTTCTCGCCGGCGATTCCGCCCATGGTGTGCTCGGCCTCGGAGATGCTGAGCAGGCTCTTGGGCGCCGGGCTGAGGTGGTAGGCGTCGGTGAACCACTCCGGCCCGCGGGTGGAGAGCTGCGAGTCGTCCTTGCCGCCCGCGACGACCAGGGCCGGGGTGGTCATGGTGGAGAAGTCCGGCTTCATGAACGGAAGGTTCTCGGCGGCGAACGGGGTGAGGGTGTCGCCGGTTCCCGTCGCCCCGATCAGCGCGCCGGCCGAAACCGCGGAGTGGGAGAAGTCCTCTCCCGCAACACCCTCGGCGTCCAGCACGCGCGCACCGAGGAGGGCGCCCGCGGTCTGGGCGCCCCAGGAGTGGCCGACCACGGCAGTGCGCTCACGGTCGGCGCGGGTCTCCAGGCCGGCCTGGGCCAGGACGTCTGCGAGGTGGTCGAGGATTGCGTGCAGGTCGGTGATCCGCACGCGCCAGATGGTGGCGAAACGCGGATCGTCCCAGGCGATGGCGTTGCGCCGGGAGTCCAGGTGGGTGGGCTGCACCACGACGAATCCGGCGGTGGCCCACCGGTCGACGAGGGGCTCGTACCCGTCCAGTGACCACGCGTTCCCATGGGAGAAAAGGATCACAGGCAGGTTCTGGCCCGACCGGGGTGCGGTGACCTTTACCTGAAGGTCGATGCCGCGCCCGGGCGAGGGAACAACGATGGGCTTGACCGAGACGATCTGCTGGCTGAGGGAGTGGGACGAGGACATGAGGGTCCTGCACTTTCTATGGGTACCGGGATGCCATAATTTGACGGAGCGTCGTTCCGCCAAACTAGCGGAACATTGTTCCGCGAGCAATGGGAGGCATCCGTGCCAGAGTCGGTCGGGATGCGCCAGGCACAGGCTCAGCGCACCCGCAGTAGCGTGCTGGAGGCCGCTGCGGCAGTCTTCGTGGACCGAGGCATCCAGGCACCCGTCCGCGACATCGCCGAACGTGCCGGCGTCGGTGTCGGCACGGTCTACCGAAACTTCCCGACCCGCGCGGATCTCGTCACTGCCGTCTACCGGCACCAGATCGACGCCTGCACCGCTCTCGCGCCCCGACTTCTTGAGGAATCCACCTCGCCGTTCACCGCTCTGGCCCTGTGGACGGACGCGTTCGTGGACTTCCTGGTGACCAAGCACGGCCTCGGCGCGGCGCTGGGGTCCGGTGACCCAGGACTGGAGAACCTCCACACCCTCATGCTCGACACCCTGGTCCCGGCCTGCGCGTCATTGCTGGACGCCTGCGCCGCCACCGAGGAACTTCGCCCCGGTGTCGCCGCCTACACGCTCCTGCGCGCCATCGGAAACCTCTGCATCACCGGCCCCGACTACGGCCAGGCTGATGCCAAGGGCATGGTCGCCCTCCTTCTCGCCGGATGCCGCAGCAAGGTATGACAGCTGCTGAGCCCTGGCGAGGCGTGCGCGGTCACGGCGCCCGTGCCGGGAGTTGGCGGTCTTCTCCCCGGTCGAGAGAGTCAGCAGGTGGTCGAGCCCGACATCGACACCAATGGCCGCGCCAGTGGCGGTCAGTGACTCAGTGACTGGACAGACGGGTCTTCACACAGCCGCGACAGACCCTGCGGAGACATGGGTGGTCACGGACTCGAGTCCGTGGCCGCCCTTCTCCACCACTGACAGGTATCCGGCCTTCGCATAGGCTCGGCCATCGCGCCAGCGTGGTCAGGTGGGGTTGAGCGGAGTGATGCCGGTGTCCGCGTACAGCTCGGGTTCCAGCGACAGGACCGTGAGCGGATCTCCCGCCTTCACCGCGTGCCAGGCGATCGCGGCGGCATGGGCCACCGGCCAGTCCACGTTCGTCCAGTCCGTCGCGTCCACCGCATGAGCTGCGGTGAACGGAATACTCTCCGCGAACCGCAGGGATGCCGCATGCCTGCCCGCGCCCGCGACCTGCCGTTCGGCAGCGAGCACGGAAAGGGAGGGGATGATGACACGGCCGGTGCCGCGTGAAGCCTCGATGTAGAGGCCCGTGAAAAAGGGGTCCGCGCGATACAGGGCCGCCAGTGCGGTGTGGTCCAGGACGGCCGCCAGAATCATGCGGCGCCGCCCTGATGGGCACGGATCTTCGCCCAGGCGTTCTGGCCGACCTGCTGGACCTGGTCGGTGTACTGGATGCCGAGCTCATGGGCGGCCTGAACAGCACGCTGCTCCCGCTCGGCCTCCGTGAGCTCGCGGGTGGCGAGCTCTTCCAGCAGCTCGGTGATGGTGGTGCCGCGCTCGTCGGCGAGGATACGCAGCCGGTCGCGCACACCCTCGCTCGTCTTGATGCTCGTCGGCTTGCTCATGACATCGATTCTACCACCGGTAGAATCGATGGGTACCTAGTTCCTTGGGTACCTGTTCCGCCCGGCAGCAGGGACCAAAATGAGCCCGCGCATGCGATGCCCAGCCCTCCGGGGCTATGCAGCGAACGCGAACGGTCGCACTCGGCGGGTTTTCCCCCCAGCGGCGGTCAAGGTGGCCTCCCCGGTCAGCGTGGTGCAGACGCGGGCCCGGCTCCTCTGCGCCGTCCCTACCAAGGCTGGCTCCAGCAACAGCCGCTCCTTCGTGGCCCGGGGCGCCCGCAGCGGACCAGGGGCCAGCACTCGAACCTGGTGCGGCTGCGCATCCGTGGTCGTGACGAGGATCAGCTCACCGCCGTCGTAGGCGTGCCGCAGAGGAGAGCTCCCTGCGCGCGGGTGTCCAAGGTGGGGGTCGCGTGCGTCCTATGCCAAGAAGGTCCCGGAGGCGGGGGACGCGGTCGTCATCCGTACCGCACTTCACGTCCTCGTCCTCCCCCACGGCACAGGGTACGGCGAGTGCGCAGAAGCTCGTGAAGACAGGGCTGCGGCCCGCGGTGTCATCTGCCGGATGGACCTGGATACCTCCTGTGCCGTCAAGGCGTTCGCGGACCCGCAGGACCGGCACTGCCGCCCGGCGCGCCGACGCGGCCCGGCATCTGGCCACCACCCAGCGAGTCTCCGGGCAGCCCGGCTGCCAGAACCGACATCTGTCAGCCGAGGGCGTCGTACGCTCGGCGGCCGGACGCCGCTGTCCGTCCTCCAGCACGCTGACCGTGCTGGAGGACGGGACACTCTTGGGGAAGAGGACGACGTCGACGGTGCGGGAGGCGTCGAGGCACACCCGTACGGACTCCGCCTCCAGCTCACCACTTCGCCTTCGGCGGCGGTGGCGCGTGCCGCTCGCTGCTCGCTGCTCGCTGCTCGTCCACGCGTACTGCGCTGATCCCGAAGGTGACCGCCGTACCGGATAGGGCGCACAACACCTCCCCGGCGGGCGTGAGCAGGATGACTCCGCAGCGGCAGATGGGGCCGCGGTACCGGGTGAACGTCGCTACAGTGCACCGGCTGCGAACTGCGGGAGCGGTGCACCAGGGCCAAGGGCGATCGCATTGTCACGATCCGCCCCCACCATGACCTGCTTGCTGGCCGAGGCCCACCGCCAGGCTGCCACCGACACCGACTGGCAGGACACCTACCGCGGCCGGCGGCCACCGGTTGTACGGGCTGTCGCCTGGCTCATCCGCACAACGCCCTGGCTCCACAACCGGGCCGCCGTCCTCAATCTCCGCCGTCTACTCAACCTCGGCCTCACCCACACCCACAACACTCGGCACCTCGGCCTGGCCACCGAATGACCGGAAGGGCTGCCCCTCACCAAGATCTTCCTCAGTCGTCCAGGGAGCTCACTGCTTCCCGCGCCATGGCGGTGAAGTCGTGGTAAGGCTCGGGGTCGTCACCGTCGCCGGGCCACCACTCATACGCGGTCCACTCGCCGTTTTCCCCGATACTGTCGGCGTGCAGCAGCCAGTAGCATCCGCTACCGCCGTCGTCGTCGCCGATCAGCAGGCAGCGTTTGAGCATGGGGACATGCTCCCCGAAGGCTTCTGACTCCGACCACACTTCCATGAGTTCAGCTTCCAGGTCGGCGAACCAGCCGATGTCCCCGACCTGGAAAAGGTCGACGAACCCGATGTCCTGCCAGCCGTCGCTGACCTGGAGGAAGTTGCGGTACGAGGGAGGAAGCCTCACCCCGAGCCGCTCCTCGGCGGCCACGATCGCTTCCTCGCCAGCCGGTTCGGCACCGGCCCACCCGGCCTCCAGCCGCTCCTCACTGATGACCTGCCGACCATCCTCGATGGCCTCACGGACCTCGTCCGAGTTGATGTGCCTGGCGTTGTAGTCGGTGAGGAACGCGCGCCATTCCGCGACCGTCATGGCCGAAGGGGTCGTCATACTCAACTCCGGTAATTCGTATGGTAGGTCTCGGACAGCCTCACACAACCCACTGACAGTCGAAGCTGTATATGTGCCGACGATCCGGGCTGTCGAGCCGACCTTCCGGACACAGCACCACCGGGTCCCATACTGCCCAACGATCATTGGGCAAATGTTGCCGCTTCCTTGCCCGGCCCTCCTGCACCGCACGACCGGCCGCCTCGCCTGCGGCAGAGCCGGTGTCAGCGGCCCGGCGGCCGGCACACGCGACATGCGGGTGTCCGGAACGGAGCCGGGCAGGGCGTCATACCGCAGGGCCACCTGACCGCTGCCGGGCGGCCACCGACGGTCGCAGAAGGCGTGGTCGCCGCCGGACACGCCGATGTCACCGGACTGACCAGCGCGTACTCCACCGTGTCGCAACCGCTCCGGGCACGCGGCCCGGTCATGACCCGGGGCCGGATCGCCGCCGACCTCGCGGTGACGGTGGCGGACAGCGGCGAGGCGACCGCGAACCCGACTGTCCTTCGCGACCAGGGCGATGTGTCCGCGCTGAGCACGACCACGGCGATGACTACAGCAGGTGGCCTCGAAACCGACTGCCTGGCGGCTGCCGGCCGCCGTCGACGAACCGCCTGCGCCCGGCCCGAGTAGAACCGGCAGCCAGTCGTCCCGGCAGGCGAAGGCCCCGGTGGCCTGGGGGTGGATTCCAGGGCACCGGGGCCGCACGGGCAGGGTCAGACTCCGGCCGTCTCCGGTTCGCGCGCTGCCGGCACCGTGTCGCTCAGCTCCACGTCGAGCTTTTCGCCTTCGACGTCGACGTTCGGCAGGACGCGGTCCAGCCACGTGGGCAGCCACCACGCCTTGGCGCCGAGCAGGGCGAGTACCGCGGGCACGATGGCCATGCGCACCACGAAGGCATCGAAGAGAATCGCGATCGCAAGGCCGAAGCCCATCGTCTTGATGATGGCGTCGTTCTCCATGATGAAGCCGGAGAAGACGCTGATCATGATGATCGCAGCCGCCGCGACGACCCGGCCGCCGTGGGTGAAGCCAATGACAATGGACTCGGCGGCGGACGAGCCATGCACGTGGGCTTCCCGCATGCGTGTCACAAGGAAGACCTCGTAGTCCATGGCGAGGCCGAAGACCACGCCGATCATGAAGATGGGCATCATCGACATGATCGGGCCCGGCTGGTCCACCCCGAAGACATCCGCGAGCCATCCCCACTGGAACACCGCGACCACCGCGCCGAGCGCCGCGGTCACCGAGAGCAGGAAACCGAGGGCCGCCTTCAGCGGGACCAGAACCGACCGGAACACCAGCATCAGGAGCAGGAAAGCCAGCCCGACGATCAGCGCCAGGTACGGGACGAGCGCGTCGTCCAAGGTCTGCGAGAAGTCGATGGTCAATGCGGTCGCGCCGGTGACCAGCATGCTCGCGCCGGTGTCCGCCTTGATGTCACTGGACAACGAACGGATGTCGTGCACCAGGGACTCGGTGGCCGCGTCACTCGGGCCGGTCCTGGGCACAACGGTGAGGATGGCGGTGTCGCCCGCCTTGTTGAAGTCGGCCGGGGTGACAGCCTCGGCCTTGCCCAGTCCGGTGATCTTCTTGCCGACGGCGTCGGCCGCGGCCTTCGGGTCGTCGACGCCCCGCGCGTCCACGGTGACCAGAAGCGGGCCGTTGAATCCGGCACCGAAGGATTCGGACAGCAAGTCGTAGGCCTTGCGCTGTGTGGTGTCG
The DNA here is from genome assembly GCF_055569765.1 of Streptomyces sp. NPDC031365. Lineage (NCBI taxonomy): Bacteria > Bacillati > Actinomycetota > Actinomycetes > Kitasatosporales > Streptomycetaceae > Streptomyces > Streptomyces sp. NPDC031365. Next base: position 57,591 of record NZ_JBVIIM010000020.1, read on the forward strand.
GGGGCCGAACTGCCCTCGTCGGGCAGGCCCAGTTCCATATCGGCAGTCGGCACGGCAGCTAGGCCGAGGCCGAGACCCGCGATCAGCAGCACGGTCACCGGGCGCCGCAGTACGAAACGGGCCCAGCGGGTGCCCAGCCTGGGCTTGGCGGCCACCCGCGCCACCGCGGGCGTTTGGCGGTCCTTGCGGCTGAGTGCCCGCTTGCCGGCGAAGCCGAGCAGTGCCGGGGTGAGGGTGAGCGCGATCAGCACGGCGATACCGACCGTGCCCGCGGCGGCCAGGCCCATCTTGGTGAGGATCGGGATGTTGACCACCGCGAGGCCGGCCAGGGCCACGACGACGGTGAGTCCGGCGAAGACGACCGCGGAACCCGCGGTACCGACCGCGCGTCCCACGGCCTCCTCCGGACTGCGGCCCTCCGCAATCTCCGCCCGGTAGCGCGAGACGATGAACAACGCGTAGTCGATGGCGACCGCGAGACCGATCATCGTGGCAAGGGTCGAGGTCGTGGCGGACAGTTCCAACGTGCTGCCGAGCGCCCCGATGACGGAGATGCCGATACCGACCCCCGTGATCGCCGACAGCAGCGGCATACCGGCCGCGACCAGTGAACCGAAGGTCAGCAGCAGTACGACCGCGGCGACGCCGAGGCCTATCAGCTCGGCGGTGCCGCCCAGTGCCTGTTCGGCCACGACCGCGTCGCCGCCGGTCTCGACGGTGAATCCGCCGTCGCGCGCTTCGTCAGTGGCGGCGCTGAGCACGTTGCGGGCCTGGTCGGTCAGCTCCATGGCGTTGACCTTGTAGGTCACGGACGCGTACGCGGTCGTGCCGTCCGAACTGACGGCATCCGCCTCGAACGGGTCGGTGACCGAGGCGATCTGAGGGCTGGTTTCCAAGGCCGCGACCAGTTCCCCGACCTGAGCCTTGCCGGCGGGGTCGGATATCTTCCCGCCCTCGGGGGAACGGATCACGACCCGTGCCGTGGCGCCCTCGGCACTGGCAGCCGGGAACTGCTCGTCGAGCAGGTCGAATGCCTCCTGCGATTCGGTGCCGGGCATCGAGAAGGAGTCTTCAGGGGGCGCGGGAGCAGTGGACGCGGCAACACCGGCGCCCACGAGGACAGCCACCCACAGCAGGACGACGAGGCCGCGGCGTCGGAACGCCCGCCGGCCGAGTCGATAGAGAAAAGTAGCCACCTGAGACCAATCCGTCGGGTTACGGGCAGAAAGGAAACCCGGCACATGAGGGAAAGCAGAAGCGCTGACCGGGGTACCCCTCCATGCTCGCCCCGGGTTTCCCGCGTCTGATCCGACTCTGGGTCTGGACTGGCGTACTGCGTCGGGTGTAGGGCGCCGCTCGCACCCCTGCCCCGCGGTCGTAGATCACGACAATGGGTGTAAGCCACATTCCGTTGCTGTCGGCATCTGATGTGCATCGGCCGGCCACGGGCGTGGTGCCACCGTGATTGCACGGCGGACGATCCAGGAGCTTGGGAGCAGGTCAGACTGTCATGAGCCACATAAATACTCACCGGAAGCGGAGCACGCGGCGGCATGCGGACATCTGCGGGCGCGGGCAAGGAAATCGCGGATATCGCTGATCAGTAAGACATCGGTGGCCACGCCATGGCCGGGGAGGACGATGTGGGGCCGGAGTGCGACGCGATCGTCCAGGACGCCGATCGAGCGTTCTGGGGCAGAATGAGCCATGGCCAGAAAGCAGTATCACCATGGAGATCTGCGCGGGGCCCTGCTCGACGCTGCCGAGGCGCTGGTCCGCGAACAGGGAGACACGGGCTGGTCGCTGCGCGAAGCGTCGGCCCGGGTCGGTGTGAGTCCGAGCGCTGCTTACCATCACTTCGCCTCGCGCGACGCACTCGTGCGCGCCCTGTCCGAACGCGTACTCGCCCAGCTCGGCACACGCATGTCCGCCGCAGCAGCAGAGGCGGTCGATGGGGAGGCCGGCGAACTGCAGAGCATCATCGCGGCAAGTTGCGCCTACGTCCGCTGGGTCATGGAGGCTCCCGCCGTCGCAAAGCTGGCCTTCGGTCTCGGTGCCCGGGATCACGACATGGCCTGTTCACCGCACCCGCATGACGTGATCGAAGTGGAACTCGACCGGCTCATCGACGCCGGAGTCCTGAACAGCGCGGTGCGCGACGGTGCCGAATTGGCCGTCTGGGCAGCCGTTCACGGCCTCGGAACCCTCCTCGCCGACAGGCTGATGATGCTCGCCGGTCCCGAGGCTGCTGACCTGCAGACAGAACGTCTCCTTCGAGCCGTCATCGCCGGTCTGGCACAGGGAGTAACAACTGCTGCGTGAACCATCAGCGCATCTCAGAAGCCGGGGAGTGCCCGGGCCTCGGCAGGTGCGGCGGCCGCGTACCGTCGGATCCGGCTACGTCTCCCCCGGTCGGCGCGGCAAGGCGTCCGGCGGCATGGCAGCGCGGAAGTCGCGATTGCCGGAGGAGTAGTTCCGCATCACACGCAGCGCGGAATTCGCAAACGCCGAGATGTTACTGCTGGAGCGCATCTCCTGAGGCACGCGCCCCCGCAGCTGTCATCAGCCGAGTCGGCGCCGGACAGGCACGCCCACGAGCATCCTGGCTCTCTCCTTGAGCGTGTCAGCCCGGGACAGCTTCTCACCACGAGACGGGCACATGTACTGTCCCGGCGAGCCACCCTCACCGGCGCCCAGGCCACGGTACTCGGGCCGAGCGACTTCCAGCACGGCGTCCCCCGATCGCCTTCCACGTATCCCCCTGCTCGCGCCGACCACTCGGCCCCGGGCTCGCAGCCGACCGGTTCTGGGGTCCAGGTCAGCCACATCCCCCGCATCCTCATACGGGTCCGATCCACCGATATGAGCCGAAGCCGCGTCGCTCAACGGGGCAAGTACATCTGGTCAAGGCTTCCCTGTGGGTGACCGGACGGGGCGATGCGGCGCCGACGGGGGGCGGCGCCGCATCGTGGTGCAGCGTATCCGACAAACATGATGGATGATCAACTGGGACATGGGCAACGAAGGTTGTGCCTCACATCGACCAGTGGCGACACTCCTGCTGCAGCCCGGGCACTGGGGCACCGGGGTTTGGCGCACGCTGCCAGTCACGCTCCAGTTCGGGGCGGCGGGGCTGGTTCGTCTCGAAGCGCGCGTTTCCGCGGGCTGAACGCCGCTCGTCCGGAGTACGCATCAGGCATCCGGGCCCGGGAGGCGGCGGCTGAAGCCGTGGCGGTAGGTGGTCGGCTGTATTGGGCCTGGCACGGTCCATCGCTGGTCCTCCCAGCCGTGCGCGGCCGGCCCCTTGGCCAGCTCTGCCTCCAGTTGGGCGAACTGCTTCTCGCTCAGCCGGCAGTGACGCCGGCCCCTGTGACCGCAGAGCCCGCGGGCCGCCTCGTCCCACATCTGCCGCCATCGCTGCATGGCCCATGCCGGCGGGCACACCGTCGGCAATGCGATCTTTCATTCGCACCGCGGGTCGCGGTATACGTCCCGCCAATTCCGGGTCACACTGGCGGAGTCGGACATCAGGCAGAGCGTCGGCCGAACCGGGTCGTGTTTCGGCAATGCAGCGGCGGAGAGCTTCTTCGCCGTCCTCAAGGCCGAGATCGGAACAACGGTCTGGGAGACAAGGACCCAGGCTCGGCAGGACGTTTTCCGATGGATCGCGGAACATTACAACCGGGAGCGGCTCCACTCGACCATCGGCTACATCACGCCGTACGAGGCGAGAACCCGCTACCGGCAACGACTCGACCTAGCGGCACAAAGCGGAAGTGTCAGTATTTGAAAGGTCATTGCAGTGGCTGCCCGGGGAGGCCAAGCCTTCGACAGCGTCCGGACAACGTTCAGTGAACGACGCGGTCCAGGGCGTTCGCTCGGAGCGCGCGGCTCTTCCGCAGATCGCGGACGACGAAGGCACGCTTGAGCCACCGGTCGGTACCGTCCATCCGACCGGTAATCTCCCGACGGCAGTACACCGCCTTGAAGTTGTCGATGAACAGCAGGTCCCCCGGCTCCAGCACCATCACACGCAGGGCGTTGTTGACCGCATTCTTCAACCGGTCGAATGCCTTCTTCGCGTCGGTGTCGTCCCCGAAGTCGGCGATGTGGTTCGGGTGCACCCGCAGATAGGGACTGTCAGGGTCGCCGAAGAGCACCGGTACCCGTTCGGGTTGCTCGAGCATGTGCCGGATGCGGGCACGGCTACGGGCAATAACCTCGGGGAGTCCGCCCACCGGCTCCATCGCGGTGTCCGCGGGTCGGCCGGTGCCTCGGTTCGACGCGTCGGGAAGAAACGCATATGCCGGCCGGAAGAGGTGGTCGCGGGTCTCGGCATCGAGGTCCAGGTCATCGACGGAGGCGTAGGTGGTGGGTACGGCATCGTGGTTGCGGACGCAGAGTAGGGCCACGTAGTCCATCCGCTCGGGATGGAAGGCAGTCTCGGTGTGCCAAAGCGGGTCCGTGCTGGTGCCGAGTTGTCCTCCCTCGTTTCCGGCGACGGGCAGCACCTGGTGGATCATGCGCCCGTTCTGCTCGGTGGCCCAAGCGATGGTCTCCCCGAGCAGATGGGCGCAGAGCAGGAGGTAGATGTCCTCCCGCCGGGCGCGAGTGCGGGCACCGTCGTCGTCCCAGTGCGGTGGAGTTGCGCCCACGGCCGCGTCGTCGATCTTCCTGCCGCGTACGAGACAGATCGGCTGGTTCTCTTCCAGCCGGAACCGAACCAGTCCCTGCCGGAGCGAGGTGGGCAGTCTGTGAGCATGCACGGCGACGTCACCCAGGAAGTCTCCGCCCTCCAGGTCCCCGTAACGTACGTCGAGTTCCGAGACCAGAGCGTCAATCGCCGTTGCCTCGCCATCCGTTAATCGGATCTCACGCATGGATGACGTACTCCTCACAGTGGTGCGCCAGTGCCCGGCTCCGGGGCCACCCGCGCCCCATGGGTGGCCCCGGCCAAGGGGTCGCTTTCGGCGCTCGTTACCAGGTGTTGGACAGTTGGCTCACCCGGTGAGAACGCGTGACTCATACTGCCCGGCGACGATTGCGCAATCGTTGTCATTTCCTTGCGATGGCGTCCCACGGTGCCCGACAGCGTGCTCCCTCGAGCGCCACTCGGTCGACGGCCGGGACACATCCGGCGAACAGCAAGCTGAGGCCGGTGCGCTTCGCCGGTGGTCTCGACCTGGCAGCGCCACTGGCGACTGGAAATGGACCTGTTGAGTCACTACACCCCCTGATTGAGCGCGCTTCCCAGATGTGGGCGGGACCGCGCGCGGCAACGGAGGGAGGGTTCCGTGTGTCGGCCGCACGGCGAGTCGCCGGCGGCCGTCCACGGTCATCCGGCTCCCCGGGCCGTGGTCGAACGCCTCGCGTGCGGCTCGAACGGCCCGCAGCCGGGCCTGGCCGGTCAGGGCAAGCATGGGCATCCAGGCCAGCAGGTCGAGCGCGAGCTGGACGATCTCCATCCAGACCCTGTTCTGCGCGGCGTCATGCAGGGGCAGGTTCCGCAGGCCCGTCGCGCGGGCGGCCCGGATGCGGTCTTCGGCGCGGGCCCGGAGCCGGTGGCGGAGTTCGAGTTCGGCGATCGGACGATCGGGGGTGTTGGTGGCGAAGCAGGTGATCCTGTGGCCGTCCGCATCGGTGATTCTCAATTGCGCTCCGGGAGGGGTGCATTCCTTACGGACGATCAGCCGCATGCCCTTGGGCCGGCCGTCCAGCAGCTTGCCGGTGAGTTCGGCGGCCCAGGCCCCGCCACGGACCTGGCCGCCGGTCTCGACGGCCGGGGTCCAGGCAGATGCGGGGATCCACAGAACATGGTGGGCTATGGTCTCGGTGATGATCACGCCGACGGAGTAGGACAGCCGGCGTCCGCGTTTCGCCAGCCAGGCCACGAACTCGTGGGTGCCGCCGGCCGAGTCGCAGCGGATGAGTGTCTGCCGACCGCGCCGGTAGGTGGTGGGCAGTACGGTGGTGATGTGGCCGGCGCCGAGCCCGCGTTCCCGGGGCGGAGGAGGGCTGCGACTACGGCCGCCTCCGACTCTCACCCGGCTCGCGCCCACTCCCCGGGATCACCCGGTTATAGAACGCGCAGCTTCCGGCAGCATCTGTCCGCAGGCCGCCGGACCGGGGAGGGCCTCCCCAGTTCCCGCTGTCACCGTCGCAACGTTTGCCCCATACGCCGGGGAGTCCTTCACGGCTGCATCTCCAGAATTTTCGCCGCTTCCATGGCCTTCGCCCTGATTTCGAGGGCTCGGCACCCCCTGTCCCCGCCCCAAAAGGGCGGGCCTCTAACGACGCCGCAGGCTTCGCGTGATGCTACGGACCGCTGCTTTGCTCCGCCGCACAGGGCTTTCGACACTGGGCTTCGACGCCGGGCGTTTCCCCCGACGCCGCCAGTCTGCTACCCGGCCTCCTGGCCGCTACCCGGACCGAACTTCCACCGGCAGGCGACAACGAGCTTACGACTCAAGATCAGCTACATCACGAAGACCTCCGAATCTGCTGGGCGCGCGAAAGAGCGAGGCTAAAAGGTTCCGGTGGGCGGGCGGATCGTCGGCCCGACCAATGAGGCTCTCGCCACGGCGGTCGCCCGCTGGGCCGCTCGGCAGTGACCGCCGAACGGCTTCCCGGTCCCTGGGGCGAAGCCGGACCACTGATCGCGCTGATCATGGTGGGCGGCTTCATGGCCGGGGTGGGCGCGGTCCGATGGAGCCGCGCTTCCGTGAACCGACCGCGAGTTCAGCCGTCGGGCGCGTCGGTGGGCGACTCGACAGCCTTGGCCAGCGCCTGGGAGAGGGCGTCCGGTGTCGGGTTCTCCAGGATGGTGCGCACCGGTACGCGCAGTCCCAGTTCGGTCCGCAGACGGGACGACAACCGGACGGCGAGCATGGAGTGCCCGCCCAGGGCGAAGAAGTCGTCGTCGGGGTCGGCCCGCGTCAGACCGAAGACCTCGCACCAGACCGCCGCGACTACGGCGGCTGTGTCGGTTCGGACGCCGTCGGGTTCGTTCTCGGCGTTGGAGGCCCCTGCCTTCTCGAGGTGCGCGCTCATGCGCCTGCCTCCCGTCCGGACGGGCGCTGCTGCAGTCGGCTGCGTCGTTCGCGCAGCCGAGCCGCACGCGCCCGGCCCACCGGATCGGCCACGGCGTGTCCTGTTCGGGTACCGCCTGCCAGGTGCCGCGCGAGCGCGGCGATCGTCGGGAACTCCAGCAGCGACACCAGCGACGTTTGTACTCCGGTGCGGGCGCCGATCAGGGTGTGCACGGTGGTGAGGGCGAAGGAAGTGCCCCCGAGGTCGAAGAAGTTGTCGTGGAGGCCGACGTCGTCGTGGCCCAGGACCTCGCGCCAGATCTGGAGGAGAGTCTGCTCCGTACCGGCGCAGGCCGGGTCCGTGGGAGCGGGCGGGGGTGGTGCCGCCGGCGGCGTGAGGGAGGGCGGGGATGGTGAGGCGGCTTCGGGCGGGCCGGGCAACGACCGGATCGCGGCCGTCGGGTCCGCGACCGCCGCAACGAGCAACTGCTCGAACTGCGTGACCATGCGGGCGATGGTGGCGGCTTCGAACAGGTCGGTCCGGTAGGTGAGCGTCAGGTCGAAGTCGTCACCCTCCTCAGGCGCGCGGAAGAGCATCATGTCGATGTCGACCTTCGCCCCGGCGGGCGGGAGATCGAAGGCGGTGGCGCGCAGGCCCGGCAGGTGCGGGCTCACGACCGGCTCCGGCTCGAGGGAGAAGAACGCCTGGACCAAGGGAGCGTGTCCGGGATCACGTGCGGGCGCGAGCTCCTGCGCGAGCTGCTCCATCGTCACGTCCCGGTGGGTCAGGACGTCCAGCAGCTCCGACTGGACCGACCGGCACAGGTCGGCGAAGCACAGGTCCCGGCCGGCTTCGACGCGTACCGGCAGCGTCGTGGCGAAGAACCCGATCACGCTCTCGAGTTCGACGCGGTCGCGGGCGCTCACCGGCACGCCGACCAGCACGTCCTGGGTGCCGGCGAGGCGGGAGAGGAAAGCGGCGTAGACGGTCAGCATCAGCACGAACGGTGTCACCCGCAGGTCCCGCGCCAGCCCCAGCGCCGGTCGTATCACCGACGCGCGCAGGGTGTGCCGGTGGTTGCCGCCGTGCGGGCCGGCGACCGCCGGACGGGGCAGGTCGGCCGGGAGCCGCAGCACCGTGGGGGCTCCGGCCAGGCGTTCCCGCCACCAGCCGAGGTGCTCGGTGTCGACGGGGCGGGCCCGCTGCCAGGCCGCGTAGTCGGCGAACCGCAGGGCCGGCGCCTCGCGCTCGGGCTCGGGCTCACCGGCGTACCCCTCCGCCAGTTCGTCGAAGAAGATCTGCAGGGACGGGCCGTCCGAGATCAGCTGGTGCATCGTGACGACGAGCAGGTGCCTGCCGGGTTCCGACCTGAGCAACCGGGTGCGCAGCAGCGGGCCCCGCTCCAGGTCGAACGGCTCGTCGGCCCACGTCTGGGCCAGTCGGAACGCCGCGGCGTCCACGTCCTCGTTCCCGTCGGCATCCACATCGACGACGGGCAGCTCCGTGTCCGGGGCGCCGATCCGCTGCACAGGTTCGAATGGCGGTGCGGTGCCGGGTGTGAAGGTCGTACGCAGTGCGTCGTGCCGCGCGACGACGCGCGCGACGGCGCTCCGGAGCCGCGGCACGTCGAGCGGGCCGTCCAGGCGGACCGCCACCGTGATGTTGTACATCGGCGTACCCGGGTGGAGCAGTTCGGCCAGGTACAGCGCCCGCTGGGTGCCCGAAAGAGGCAGCGGTCCCGCCGTCCGGTCCAGCGCCGGGATGTCGTCCGGCACCTCTGCGGTGACTTGTTCGGTCATGCTGCTCCCTCGTTCGCTGTCGGCACCGTGTTCCCGGCGGTCAGGGCGAGCCGGTCGATCTTCCCGCTGGGGGTGCGCGGCAGCGCCGGGACGACATCGGCCCGGACCGGCACCATGTGGGACGGCAACCGGTCACGCAGGTCCGCGAGCAGATCCGCCGCCCAGGCCGCGGTGTCCTCGGGGGCGGACTTCGGCACGAGGAACGCGTGGAGGTTCCGGTCCTCGGCCGCGGATCCGGCGACCACCACCACGGCCTGTGCGACGGACGGGTCTGCGCCCAGCACGCTCTCGATCTCCCCGAGCTCGATCCGGAACCCCCGCACCTTGACCTGTGTGTCCTCACGGCCGAGGAACTCCAGGAGGCCGTCCGGAGTGACCCGGCCGAGATCGCCGCTGCGGTAGGCCGGTACGGCCGGGTCCAGCGGGTCCGTGCGGTAGCTGCGCGCCGTGCGCTCGGGGAGGTTGAGGAAGCCGGGCCCCACGGCCGCGCCGGTGATCCACAGTTCCCCCACCTCGCCGTCCGGCACCGGCCGGCCGTCCGGATCGCAGACCCGGACACCGGTGCCGGTGATCGGCCTGCCGATCGAGGGCAGGTCGGACCACGTGGTCACGTCCGGGGGCAGCTTGTACCAGGTGGCGACGTGGGTCTCGGTGGTGCCCCACTGGTTCACCAGACGACAGTCCGGCAGCCGGGTGAACATCGCCCGGATCGGGGCCGTGCACTGAACCTGCTCCCCCGACGTGAGGATCTCGCGCAGCGGGTGCCGCCGCGGGGTGGCGTCGTCGGCGAACAGGGCGAGCGACTGGATCATCACGAAGGGCACGAACAGACGGTTGACCCGTTCGCGTTCGATGAGGTCCCAGAGGAGTTGCGGGTCCAGCCTGTCGTCCTCGTCGCAGCAGACCACGGTGCCGCCCTCGCCGAGCGTGGGGAGGACCTCCTGGTAGATCACGTCGAACGACGCCGGGGAGAACTGCAGCGTTCTGTCGCCCGGCCCGCACTCGCCGACGCCGGACTGCCAGGTCACGAGGTTGGCGAGGTTGCGGTGTGCGTAGCGCACGCCCTTCGGGCGTCCGGTCGACCCGGAGGTGTAGACGACGTAGGCGGTGTCGTCACCGGAGATCCCGGGGTCCTCGAAGGCCGGGGCGGCGCCCGGCGCGGGGCCCGCCGGGCCGGCGAGGGCGTAGCCGACGTCCGGGTCGGTCACGACCGTGGTGAAGCCGCCCAGCCGGTCGAGGGGCCGCTGGTGGCCGACGACCAGTTCCACACCGGCGTCTGCGCACATGAAGCGCAGACGCTCGGTCGGGTACCCGACGTCCAGCGGCACGGCGACGCAGCCCGACCGCAGCAGCCCGACCAGGGTCACGACCAGGTCCACCGACCGCTCCAGATGGACGCCGACGGCCGTGCCGGGGGCGGCGCCCAGCTGCCGGACCCGCGCCGCGATCCGCGCGGAACGCTCCCACAGGGTGCGGTAGTCGACGGTTTCGCCCTCCGAGCGGATCGCTTCCGCGTCCGGCGCGAGCCGCACGCGGTCGGCGACTGCGCGCAGCGCCGGGACCGTGGTCCGCACGGTGCCGGGATCGGTACTCATTTGTGCCACTCCTCAGTCGTCGCCCTGCACAGGGTGATCCGGTGTGGTCGCTCGGCGCGCAGCAGGACGCGGTTGAGCGCGTTCTCGATATCGGCGGTCTGCCGGGGCCCGGGGTCGTCCACGGCGACATCCAGCCCGTAGCGCATCTCGTTGTCGTCGTCGCGGTAGACGGTGGTGGTGACGCGGCGGACACCGGGGACGCCGGCGGCGATCCGCCGCACCGACGGCAGCCAGATCTTCTCGCCGCCGATGACGACCGAGTCGCCGGACCGGCCGAGGAAGAAGTGGTAGCCGTCGGCGTCGATGGCGAAGCGGTCGCCGGTGGTGACGGTGCCCGCGACGGTCTGGGTGCCCCCGGGCAGCCGCCGGCGCAGGACCGTGTCGGATTCGACGACGAGTTCCGCGCCGGGCCCGTCGCCTGTGGAGTCGCGCAGGTACGTCCGTACCCCCGGCAGCGGGACGCCGACCGAGCTCCAGCGGTGTTCCGGTTCGCGGTGCGCGGCGAGCGTGGTCACGCGCGGACCGGCCTCGGTGAGGCCGTAGGTGAGGTAGAGCTCCTGAAGGCCGCCTGCCAGCAGGGAGCCGACGTGCCCCGGGTCGAGCGCGTCGCCGCCGACGGTGAGCACGCGCAAGGGGCCCGGTCCGGCATGGGGAGTCTCGGCCAGCCGGACGGCCGTACTGGGGGTCAGTGCGGACACCGTCACGTCGTGGTCGCGGACGGTTTCGGCGAAGGACCGGGGGGTGAACGGTGGTCCGGAGACGACCAGTCGCGAGCCCCGCACGAACGCGGCCAGGGCCTGCGCGACCAGGCCGTAGGAGTAGTGCAGGGGCAGGGACACCAGGACCGTGTCGTCGGCGCGCTGTCCGATGGCGGTGGCGTGGCGGTCGGCGTTGCGCAGCAGCGCGTCGACGCCGTGCAGGCAGCCGCTGGCGATCCCGGAGGTGCCCGACGTCATCAGGACGACCTCGCCCGACTGGTACCGCTGGTGCGCCCCCTCCTTCAGCAGCGCCGCCTCGCACCGGCCGCCGAGCGGGTGCACCGCTGTCGTCCCGTGCCGCGCGGGGTCGATCCGCGGCGCGATCAGCGCGGCGCCGCCCAGCCGCCGGCGGATCGCGGCGATCCGCGCCCCTCCGGCCGCCGGGGGGAGCAGCACGGGGACCGCGCCGGCGAGCAGAACCCCGAAGAACGCGGCGAGGGCGGCCCGGCCGTTCGGCATCGTGATCAGCACCGGGGAGCCGGGCGGCAGGTTCAGGCCGGCGACCGCGTCGACGACGGCCCCGGGCCGTTCGGGCGCGCTGCCGGACCGACCGCGGGGACCCGGCCCGGCGTCCACGGACGCGTCCAGGAAGGCCAGCACCGCGGCGCGCTCCGGGACGCCTGTGATGTCGGCGCTCACCGCGGTGCTCCGGACGGACGCAGGCCGGGTGCGGCCCTTACCACGACGCACCGGGCATCGTGCCCGTGCAGTGGATCGTGGTCGTGCACGGCGACCACGACGTGGGCGGCCGCACCGGTCCGCAGCCAGTGCCGGGCCGTCGTCAGGGCCGCCGGCAGTCCCCTGGCCGGGTCGGTGGTGATCGTGAGGCTCGGTCCTCGCAAGCCGTGCACCATGCAGACGAGACTGACCGGTCCGCCGGCACTGGCACCGGCGAAACGCAGCGGCGACAGACGCCCGCCCGGTACGGCGCGGGCGATCCCCGCCATCGTGTCCAGGGTGCTGTGGGTGCTGACCAGGACGGTCGCCGTCGTCTCGGGTTCCCGCGGCCCGTCCGGCCATCCGGCCCACAGTTCGTCGACGGCTTCGAGGACCGCCCACGAGGCCGGGTCGGCGTAGAGGGACGGGATGCGCCGGTACGGTGCGGCCTGCGCGGCGCGGTGGATCCGGGCGGTGGCCAGGGCGACAAGACCGGATCCCTCCGGTACCGCGATGTCCCCGGCCGGTGTGGGCTCGTGGCGGACCGTCATACGGCAGCCTCCAGCACGAGGCAGGTGGTGAAGCCGCCGAACCCGAGCGTGACGCTGAGCCCGACGTCGCCGGTGAACGGCTGTGGCGCCCCACCGGTCGGGAGGGGCAGCGGGAAACCGGGCATCACTGTGCCCAGCCCGGGCACCGGTGGCACCCGCTTCTCGCGCAGGGCCAGCAGCACGGTGATGGCCTCCAGTGCTCCGGTGGCGCCCAGCGTGTGGCCGAAGGCGCCCTTGGTCGCGAACACGACGGGTGCCGCCCCGTTGGTGAAGGTGCGCGCGAAGCCGCGGCTTTCGGCGTCGTCGTTGACGGGGGTGCCCGAGCCGTGCGCGTTCACCACACCCACCTCGCCGGTGTCGCGGCAGGCCGCGGCGAGCGCGGCGGTCACCGCCCGGACGACGGTGCCGCCGCTCGGGTCCGGGGCCGTCGGGCCGGCCGCGTCGTTCGCCGAACCGGCGCCGGACAGTCTGCCCCGCACACGCGCCCCGCGCGCCCGCGCGGAGCGAGCGCGCTCCAGCACGAGGAAGGCCGCGCCCTCGCCGAGGACCGTGCCGTCGTGGCTCTCGTCGAAGGCCCGCAGCGTGGTGGGCGACATGGTGCCGAGCGCGGAGTGCCCGAGCCGTTTGGCCGGGGTCAGCACGTCCACGCCGCCGACGACGCAGATGTCCTCCTCACCCTCGGCGATCAGCGCGGCGGCGACCAGTAGGGCGTCCGAGGCCGCCGAGCACGCGGTGCTCACCATCAGCGGCGGGCGGGCCATGCCCAGCCCTGTCGTGAGTGCCTCGCCCCACCGGTCCAGCCCGTCGGCCAGGACGTCCAGGTGTGATCCGTAGCTCGTGCCGATGACCGGCCGCAGCCGCGGGTCGGTGACATCGAGGCCGGCGTCCGCCACCGCGGCTCGCAGGGCACGCGAACCCAGCTCGTGCTGGCGCTGCTCCGGGTCGAGGTCCATCGGCAGGTCCGTCAGGGCTGCCGCCTCGTCGTTGCGCAGCGGGTACGCGCTGGGTACCGGCGCCACACCGGTCGCCCCCGACAGCAGCGCCTGCCACACCTCGTCCAGGTCCGAGCCCAGCGCCGTGGACCAGGCCATCCCCGTGATCAGGGCGCCGCGGCCGCCTTCCGGGTCGCTCACCACCACTGGTGCCCCATGTCAGCGGTCTTGCGCCGCACCAGGTTGGCCCGGAACGCCGCCACCGTCGTGGAGTCCACGACCGCACGGCCGGAGAAGAAGAAGGTCGTGCCGCCCACGAGGCGGTCGGCCGACACGGTGATCGTGACGGTGTCGCCGGGGGCGACGATCCGGAAGAACCGCGAGTTCATCGCACCGACCAGCGTGAGTTCGTCGTCGGCGAGCGGCGAGGTGCCGAGCTGGTACAGGATGATCCCGGACTGGGCGAACGCCTGGCTCAGGTGGCTGGCCGGGAAGACCGCGCGTTCCGGGAAGTGCCCCGCGATCGCGTCCATCTGCGCGGACACCGAAAGCCTGCTGACCAACCGTACGCCCGGCTCGTAGTCCACTACGCGGTCGAGGTAGAGCATGGGGTGCCGGTGCCGCAGCCAGCTCTTGATTTCGGTGAAACCCATGGTCCTGCTCGGGTCGGTCACGGCAGCGGGTTCAGCCAAGGACATGGGAGCGGGTCTCCTCGAGGACGGTGCGCAGGGCGGGGGGCAGTGCACAGGGTGCGCCGGTCACGCGGTCGGTCAGCGCCACGACCAGGGATCCGGCGGCGAGTTCGACGCCGTCCGCGGCCCGCCGGATCGTCGTGTCGATCCGGGCCCGCGCGACGCCGAGGTGCCCGACGGCGGGTTCGAGGCTCAGCTCGTCGGGATAGCGCGCGGGGGCGCGGTAGCGCGTCGTCGCCTCCACGACGACGAGGTCGAAGCCGCCGCTCGCGAGCTCCCCGAGGCCGACGCCGAGCCGCTCGAGGTTCTCCAGCAGGGCGGTTTCCTGCAGGGCGGGATACCGGGCGAAGTGCACGACGCCGGACGCGTCCGTGTCGGCGTGCTCGACACGACGGCGGACCGTCAGCATCCGCGCACCCGTCCGCGCGGTCGGTGCGGTCGGTGCGGCCGTCATGCCGCGAGCTTCCGCAGGGCGTGCGACCCGGCTGCCAGCCGCGCGGCGATCGTCTCGACGTCGTCGGCGGTCGCCACGAGCGGCGGGGCCACCCGCATGGTCGTGTTCACGTACCGCAGGCCGCGCGAACGGCGGCCTGCCCCGGACATGAACTCCACGTACACTCCGTTGCGGATCATGCAGGTGCGCAGCTCGCCGGTGCGGGCGGCGGCGGGTTCGGTCAGCTCGATGCCGTGCATCAGCCCCACGCCGCGGGCCTCCCGGTACAGGTCGGGGAACTCCGCGACCACCCGGTCGCGCAGCAGCCGGCCCAGCTGGGCTCCCACCTGTCCGGAGCGCTCCACGAGCCCCTCGGCGACGATGTGCTCGAGTCCGGCCCGGATCACCGCGCACGTGAGGGGGCGCAGGTCGGACGTGGAGACGGTGCCGGTGGGGCGCACGCCCAGCTCGCGGCGCGCGATCACCATCGAGGTGGACAGCGCCCCCATGCCGAGGCTCTTGCCGATCACGGTGATGTCGGTGGGGATCGGGCCCGCCGCGTCGGTCATCGCGAAGAATCGGCCGGTCTTGGCGAAGGTCAGGACCTCGTCCGCCACCAGCAACGCGCCGCTGCGCCTGGCGAGCGCGGCCAGTTCCCGCAGGTAGTCATGTTCGGGCAGCAGGATGCCCGCGTCGCCCTGGACCGGTTCGACCACGACCGCCAGCACCCGCTCCCCGTTGCGCTCGAACCACTCCCGGGCCGCCTCGAGGTCACCGAACGGGATGTGGTCGGTACGGAAGCCGAACTGTTCCGGGGCGATCGCCGGCAGTCCGACCCGGTAGTGACGGCGGTTGATCAGCGGGAGCAGTCCCCCCGACCAGCCGTGCCAGGCACCCTCGAAAGCGAGCACGGTGTCGCGCTGCCCGGCCCCAGGTACGGCACGCAGCCTGCGGTGGTCGAAGCGCGACTCCAGGACGAGCCGGAGCGCGAGTTCCATGCCCTCCGAGCCGGAGTTGCGCCCGCTGACCCGGTAGTCCGCCGCCGGGAACCGGTCGGCGAACAGCCCACCGGTGCCGAACAGCCGCTCCAGGAGCAGCGAGCGCTCCGACGAGGCGATCTCGTCGGTCACGTACCCGGCCTCCCGGACCGCGGTCGACAAGGCCTCGGCGATCGCCTCCGAACCCGCCCCCAGGCAGGCGGAGCCGTACCCGCCGCTGGCGTCCAGCACATCGAAGGCGCGTCCCGCGTCGGCGCCCGTGAGCTCGACGAAGTGCTGGACGATTCCGCTCGCACCGGTGCACCCGAACGGCACCCGCTGTGTTCCGTAGTGGTCGAACTGGACCTCGCGGTCGAACCAGGGCCGGGTCGATTCGCGCCCGGGGAGCCCGATCACGTCGGCGGCTGACATGGGTGTGTCCTCTCGGCGGAGCTGTACGGGGGGCCGTGGGTGTCCGGACGTTCAGTCGCCGGCGTTCGGGGAACTGCTCCGCAGGGTGCGGACGAGGTCGGCGACGGTGCGAATGCTGGTGAAGTTCTCCGGGGTGAAGTCGTCGTCGGAGATGGTGATGCCGAAGGTGTTCTCGCACACGACCCGCAACTCGACGAAGCCGAGGGAGTCCAGCCCGAAGTCGCCACGCAGCAGGTCGTCAGGGGTCATCCGGTCCTCCGGCACCTCGACGAAGAGGTCGACGGCCAGCATGGATCCGATGGCTCGCTCGATGTCGTTCACGAGAGTCGCTCTCCGTAGCTCAGGAATATCGGGTGGTGGGGTGTCGGGTGCGGCACCAGGTAGGTGCGTCGCTCGAACGGATAGGTGGGCAGGTGGAGGCGGCGCCGTCGTTGGCCCGCGTGCAGGGCCCCGAAGTCGGCCGTCGCCCCCGCCGCCCAGAGCCGGCCGACCGCGGCGAGCACCGTTCGCGGGCCGGCCGGTGACCGGCCGGGCTCATCGAGGACGTCGACGGGAACGAGTTCGACGCCGTTGACGGGCGCTGCCGTTCGCCCGGCCCCGATGCGCACGACGATCTGCCCCGGTGCGCCCTCCAGCGCCGCCGGGACGTCGCAGAGCAGCGGCCGGCCGGGCCGCGCCGGCGCCCCGGCGAGCGTGTCCGCGCCGGCTTCGGTGAGCCCGGCGAGCAGGCGGGCGGTCTCGGCGGGGCTCAGCTCCGCGGCGACGGCTGCCGCGCAGCGGGATCCAAGCCCCTGCCCGCAGACGGCGTCGGGGCGCACACCCCAGGAGATCAGCAGTTTCGCCGTCGCGTACTGCACGGCGAGGTGCCCCGCGGGACCGGCCGGCGTGTGCTCCGGGGCCGGGGCACAGAGCAGCGCCCGGCGCAGGTCGTGGCCGAGATGCGGACGCGCCGCTTCGGCGATGTCGTCCAGGTGGGCACGGAAGACCCCCTCCGTGCCGTGGATCGCGGCGACGGAGCCCGTACGGTCCTCTTCGCCGGGCCCGGTGAAGAGGAACACGACGCGCGGAAGGTGTGTGCGGTCCGGGCCTGCCCCGGCCGGCGGGCTCCCGCGGAGCGCCGCGACGGCCTCGGACGCGTTCGCGGCGACCACGAAGTGGCGTTCGGCGTGCGCCGCCCTACCCGTCTGCAGGGTCCATGCGACGTCGGCGAGGTCGGTGTCCGGGTACCGTTCGAGGTGGTCGGCCAGTCTGCCGGCGACGTGTTGGAGCGCGGGCCGGGTCCGCGCCGAGAGGACCAGCAGGTGGTCCCCTCGCCCCGGGGTCGTCGGGAGCGCGGCCGGCGGCTCGGCCACCACGGCGTGGGCGTTGGTGCCGCCGAACGCGATCACGTTCGTGGCGCCGATCCGGGCACGGCCTCCGGACTCCCACGGGACGGTGCGGTCGTTGACGACGAAGGGGGAGGACGCGAAGTCGATCGCCGGGTTCGGCTCGGTGAAGTTCAGGCTGGCGGGGAGCACCCCGCGCTCCACGCAGAGCACGGTCTTGATCAGTCCCACGATGCCCGCTGCCGCGTCCGTGTGGCCGATGTTGGCCTTGACCGATCCGATCCGGCAGTATCCCGTCCGGTCGGTGCTCCGGCGGAACGCCTTGGTCAGTCCGGCGACCTCTACCGGGTCACCGAGTGCGGTGCCGGTGCCGTGCGCCTCGACGTAGCCGATCTCGTCGGCCTCGACACCGGCCACCAGCTGAGCGGCGCGGACGGCACCGGCCGGCCCGGCCACGCTGGGTACGTGGAAACCCATCTTGCGCCGGCCGTCGTTGTTCACCGCGGTACCGCGGATGACCGCGTGCACATGGTCGCCGTCAGCCAGCGCCTCGTCGAGCGGACGGAGTACCACCAGCCCCACCGCGCTCGCCCGTACGGTGCCGCGGCCGTGTGCGTCGAACGGACGGCAGCGCCCGTCGTCGGCGAAGATGTCGTCCGGGTCGTGCCGCAGTGTCGGGATCGCGGCCAGCACCGAGGCGCCACCGGCGACCGCCATCACGCAGTCACCCGCGAGCAGCGAACCGATGGCGATGTGCACCGCCACCAGAGACGAGGAGCACGCGGACTGCACGGCCATGGCGGGCCCGGTCAGGCCCAGCTTGTAGGCGATCCGGGTGGCGAGGAAGTCGACATCGTTTCCCTGCTGGACACGGGAGTCCGGGACGGGGGCGCCCCGGGCGTGTCCCCAAGCCTTGACGAGGGCTCCGTGGTCGGTGACGGACCCGCCGACGAACACGCCGGTCGACAGGCGTTCCGGGCCGCCGTGACCAGCACGCTCGAGGGCCTCGTGGGCGCACTCCAGGAGCAGCCGATGCTGCGGATCCATGATCAGGGCGTCCTCGGACGAGTAGTCGAAGTACTCGGCGTCGAAGCGATCCGCACCGCTCAGCAGCCCGTAGGACGGCACGTATCCGTCTGCCGCCGCCGGAAGCTGGTCGGTCAGCACCGACACCGATTCCCGGCCGTCGCAGAGGTTCTCCCAGAAGGTCTCGACGTCCGGGGCTCCCGGGAAGCGTCCGGCCATGGCCGTGACGGCGACGAAGCCACTGTCGTCGATGTCTTCCGTACTCATATCTCGGCCTCCGGGCGTAATCGGTCGGGAAACCGGACGACGGTGGTGACGTCGGACAGGTAATTGCCCATGATCTGTGCGGGACGGCACCCATTGAAGGTCAATCACTCGTCCGCGCAATCACAAGTCGGGTGAATATCAGGCCAATTCAACATGACGGTTGATCACCGGGCCTAACACAGGGGCGGTTGGCTGTCGTCGAGGCCGATATTCTGCGCCGTGACGACGAACCGTACGGCGGGATCGGGCAGCCGTGCTTTCGATGTGCGCGGAACGGCGAGTCGGCACATGCCCTACATTTCCTGCGAAGGCAATAGCCAGGTGCGAGGTATTCGGTATGCCCAAGAAGATCGTTGAGCGGTGTCCTGGATGACGAGCAAGTGGCGACCGGACCTGCGCCGGAGCCTGTGGGGTTTCGCCGACTACCGCAACCTCTGGATGTCCCAGACCACAAGCCTGTTCGGTACGGGCATCACCCTGTTGGCCCTGCCACTGGTGGCGCTGCTCCTTCTCGACGCGTCGCCGTTCGAGATCGGAGTGCTCTGGGCCGTCGAGTACCTGCCCATCCTGCTGGTCGGTCTGCCGGCCGGCGTCTGGGTGGAACGGTTGCCGTTGCGCGCGGTGATGGTGGGAGCCGACGCGATACGGGCCGTGGCACTGCTCGCCGTACCGATCGCGCTCGCCCTGGACGTTCTCAGTATGCCGCTGCTGTACGTCGTGACGTTCCTCATCGGCCTGGGCACGCTCTTCTACGATGTCGCGCAGCTGTCGATCCTGCCCGCGCTGGTCGCCGAGGACCGGCTCGTCGACGCCAACGGGAAGCTGGAACTGTCCCGCTCGGTCGCGCAGATCGGCAGTCCCGCCGTCGGTGGTCTGCTGGTGCAGATGCTCACCGCACCGTTCTCGGTACTGGCCGACGCGGTCACGTACCTGTGGTCGGCGTACTTCGTCCTGCGTGTCCGCAAGCCGGAACCGGTGGACCGGCCGGCCGGGAAGAACAGCCTCCGCGAGGACGTCCGCGAGGGCGTGCGTTTCGTGTTCGGCCATCCGCTGATGCGCCCGCTGTTGTTGTGCGCCATGCTCGCCGAGATCGCCTCCGCGATCATCCTCGCCCTGCAGGTGGTCTTCGCCGCCGAGGTGCTGTCCATGAGCCCCGTGGTGATCGGTGTCGCGCTGGCCGTCGGCAACGGCGGGGGTGTGGTCGGGGCACTGGTGGCTGAGCCCTTCGCACGCCGTTTCGGCACCGGGACCGCCTTCATGGTCTCGATCGTGCTGTTCACCGCGGGCTCGGCGATCCTGCCGATGTCCGTCGGGCCGGTGACGTTCGCGCTGGGCATGTCCGTCGCGTACCTCGGTGCGCTGATCTTCAACGTGCTGCAGGTCAGCCTGTGCCAGGCCGTAACGCCACCCCACCTGCTGGGGCGGATGAACGCGGTCTTCCGGTTCGCCACCTGGGGTGTCGTCCCGCTGGGTGCGGCCGGCGGCGGACTGCTGGTCGATTCGATCGGGCTACGGGCGGTCTTCTGGATCGCTGCCGGACTGAACGCCGTGGCCTTCCTGCCGCCGTTGTGGTCCGCGATTCCCAGGCTCCGCGAGGTCGTCCACCACAGTGCGGAGGAACCGGCCGTGGAGGCCACGGCCGGTGTGGCGGGCGATCGCCCGGAAGACCCCTTGGCGGGCCGGCGGTAACGAATCCCGGTGGGACGCTGTCGGCGCCGGGGCAGCCGACAGTATCGGCACCCCTTCTCGCGCGGATGTGAGAACCCTCCACGCGGCCCTCGACCGGTCGGGCCCGCCCGCCGCGTTCAGTCGTGCCGACAGCATGCAACCGGTCGAAGACGCCGGCCTGCTGTCACCGTTCCGGGCGGTGTCAGCAGGTCCGGCCAAAGCCGAAGCCCCGCTCCGGCGGCAGGAGTTACCGCAACCGCATGTGCGGGGCGGTCCCGCGGGATCCTGCGGCCGCGGCTTCGGCGGAGGGATCAGCGGCTTCGTGGTCTCCCGCCGACCGCCCGGAAACGATGCACTGCCGAGCCGCGGGGGCGACCGCCTGGACCCCGACACCGTCCACGCCCCCCGCCGGACGGTGTGTCAGGTGACCTCCCGCGGGAGGTCACCGGCATCCGCCGGCCCAGCCGGGCGCAAGGCGGCCCGGCGCCGGTCCAGACGGGTGCGGCCGGCACCCCGTCGTGCCACTCGGTCCGGCTCCTCGGCATCCTTGTCGGCGGCCCTGCCGCGATCGTCCAGATACCGCGCCAGGTGGTGGATCGTGGTGTGCTCGAAGAACGTCACGATCGACAGGTTGTGTCCCCGTCCTGCGATCTCCCGCTGCACCGCGGCCAGGAGCAGCGAATGCCCGCCGATGTCGAAGAAGTTGTCGTCCAGGCCGACCCGTTCCAGTCGCAGTACGGTGCGCCAGGTGTCGGCGAGCCACCGTTCCGTGTCGGTGCGGGGAGCCCGGAAGCCGGGATCGGGCTCGGCCGGCCCGGGGGCCGGCAGGGCACGCTCGTCCACCTTCCCGTTCCGGTTGAGCGGCAACGCGTCCAGCACCACGAAATCGCTGGGGATCATGTAGCGCGGCAGGCGGTCGGCGAGGTGCTCGCGCACCTGCTGCCGCAGCGCCGGGCGGTCCTCCGCCTCGAGGTAGGCGACGAGGCGCTTGTCCGTCTGCCCTTCCTCGCCGGTCGTGGCCAGCACCACCGCGTCGGTGACTGTGGGGTGCGCGCGCAGTACCGTGACGATCTCGGCCGGTTCGATCCGGTAGCCACGCAGTTTGATCTGGCGGTCCCGGCGTCCGAGGAAGGCGATCTGCCCACTGGGGAGGTGCCTGGCGAGGTCGCCGGTACGGTACATGCGCCTCCCAGGGATGTCGGAGAACGGGTCGGGCACGAAGCGGTCCGCGGTGGTCCCCGCCGCACCGTGGTAGCCACGTGCGACACCCGCGCCGCCGATCCAGAGCTCACCGGTCACCCCGGGCGGCACCGGTTGCCGCCACGCGTCCAGGATGTAGGCGCTGACACCGGAGATCGGGTGTCCTATGTCGGGTGGCCCGTCCACGGTTCCGGCGGGTGCGATGTGCCCGGCCGTCGCGGTCACCGTGGTCTCCGTCGGGCCGTACTCGTTGAGGACCCGGAACGGCAGGCCGGCGGCCGGCCGGACCCGGAGCCGGTCGCCGCCGGAGATCAGCTCCCGCAGGGCCGTCCCGGCCGGCCAGGTCAGCGCCAGCACCCGCTCGGCCAGCGGCGTCGGCAGCTCGGTGACCGTGATCCCCTCGTCGACCAGCCAGGAGCGCAGGCGTTCCGGGTCGAGCCGGGTGTCCTGGTCGGGCACGTACAGGGTCGCGCCGGAGGTCAGAGTGGGCCAGATGTCCAGGACGGAGGTGTCGAACCCGGGTGAGGCGACCTGGGCGATGCGGTCCGCCTGCCCGAGCTCGCAGCGCCGACAGCGCCAGGTGACCGCGTTGGACAGCGACCGGTGGTCGACCATCACGATCTTCGGCCGGCCGGTCGAGCCGGAGGTCGCGATGAGGTAGGCGAGATCGTCGTGCGTCGTCGGGTTCGGCCGGCGGGCATCCGTGGCCTCGGCGGTGTCGGCCGGCCGGTCCATCGGCAGCTGTGCGAGATCGTCAGGGAGGCGGTCCGCGATCCCACTGTGGGTGATGATGAGAACGGCACCGGCCGCGGAGTACTGGTCGGCCAGGCGGGTGGGCGGATTTTCCGGGTCCAGGGGCAGATAGGCGGCTCCGGCGAAGAGGACGGCAAGTTCGGCGATCACCAGGTCCGCGCCACGTGGCAGGCACACACCCACCACCGTCCGGGGCAGAACGCCTCGGGTGCGAAGGATGTCCGCCAGCGAGTCCGCCTGTTGAATCAGCTCGGCGTAGCCGATCTCACGGGCGCCGTCGCGCAGGGCCACGGCGCCCGGTGTCTTCCGGGCCTGCGCGCGGACCGCCTCGTGGACGAGCGGGCCGTCGGTGGCGGGGCTGTGACGTTCGGGATTCCAGCTGGCCAGCACCATGTCGCGTTCCTGCCGGCTGAGCACGGCCAGCGTGAACAGTGGTGCCGTCGGTCTGGCGACGGCATCGGCGAGCAGCCTCAGGAAGCCGTCGGCCATCCGCCGCATGGTCCCGGCGTCGAACAGGTCGACGGCGTACTCCCAGAGCAGGGTGATCCGGCCGTCGGTCGCTTCGGCATCGGCGCCCTGCTTCTCCGCGCGCGAGATCGCCACGACGTTCAGGTCCGTCCTCGCCGATCCGTTCCCGTGCTCGAAGACCGTCCCGGTCGCCCCGGCGAGGTCGAGGTCGGGAGTCGGGGAGTCGTCGAGACTGAAGTGGACGTCGGTCAGCGGATTACGGCCGGACTCCCGATGGGGGTTGAGCGCCCTGACCAGTTCCGGGAACGGCAGCAGATCGTTCGCCGCCGCCTCCAGTACGACGCCGTGCACCCGCGTCACCAGGTCCTCGAAGCCCAGCGTGGCGTCGACGTCGCACCGCAGCAGCACGGTGTTGGCGAACATGCCGAGGAGATCCTCGGTCCCGGGTGTCCGCCGGCCGGCGAACGAGGACCCCACGCAGATGTCCCGCTGTCCGGTGTACCGGTACAGAAGCGCCTGGAACGCCGCGAGCATGGTGCTGAACAGCGTCACCCGGTGAGTACGGCAGAACGCGCGCAGCGCGGCCGGCAGCCCGGGGGGCAGATCCACTCGGAGGGTCTCCCCGCGGAAGCTCTGGAGCGCGGGCCTCGGACGGTCCACGGGCAGCTCCAGCAGGGGCGGGAGGTCCCTGAGCCGGTGCTGCCAGTAGGCGAGTTGCGCCCGCAGGGGCGGGGTGTCCAGCGCCGCGCGTTGCCGGCGCGCGAAATCCCGGTACTGGACGGCGGGTTCCGCCAGGGGCGGCTCGACGCCTTCACTGAACGCGTTGTACAAAATCTTGAACTCGCGCATCAGCAACGAGAAGGAAAACGCGTCGTGCAGCAGGTGGCTTTCCACCAGGATGAGTTCGTGCTCCTCGTCCGACAGCCGCACCACGGTCCAGCGCATCAGCGGCAGGTGTGTTGCGTCGGTCGGCTCGCGCAGTTCCCCGGCCACGATCTCGTCCAGCAGTTCGCACTGTCCTGCGCGGATGTCACTGAGGTCCAGCCGCCTCGCCCGGACAGGTTGCGGCGGATGCACCAGCTGCCGCGGCTGCCCGTCGGCCTCCGAGTAGGTGGTGCGCAGTATCTCGTGCCGCCGGTGGATCTCCGTGATGACTCGATCGAGCCGGTCGAGATCGAAGGCACCGACGATACGGATCGTCGACTGCGTGTGGTGCGCCGTGCCGTCCGGAGCGAACCGGTGCCGGAACCAGACCTGCTCCTGCTGGAGTGACAAGGGGGCCCCGGCTTCGGCGGGTTCTACCTGACCGACCGGGTGTGCGGATCCCAAGGGTTGATCACGGGACGTCAAGGGCGGCCGCGCTCGATGTGCGTCGACGAAAGGATCTCGCTCCTGCAACGTACAGTTCCTTTCTCGACCTTCGGTATTCGCGGCAGCCCGCGGGAGATTCAGCCGTCCGGATGCGCATCTCCACTTCAAAGGTCGGAGGGCAATCCGATGTGAACGACAGAGGTCCACAACGTGAACGGCCGCCATAAATGCGCTGTCGGCCGTTTGTTGCTTGACAGACCTCGGACCGAGTGCTCGACTCTCCGTCGACGATTCAGTCGAACGTCGGTACAACTAGCCTTTTCGGAGCACCGAGATGCACAGCGGGCACTTTCACATTGCGCACGTCGAACGCGTCACGCTTTCGACGGCTCCGACGATGAAGCGAGTCGCACGGTGAGCGGAGGCCCGCTCGGGGACGAACCGCTGACTTATGTCGTGGTGGTGAACCGCGAAAACCAGCACGCGTTGTGGCCGGAACTTGTTGATATTCCGTGTGACTGGTCGCCTGTGTTCGGCCCCGCCGGCCGCGAGGAGTGTCTCGCCTACGTCGACCGGTCGTGGACCGACATGCGTCCGAAGAGTCTCATCGACAGGACGGGTTCGTAGATACGGTCTCCGGAGCGCGGCCCAGCGCCCGGAGCCCGATCAGGTCGTCGGGGACCGCTTCGGGGCCGTCGTCGACGAGCCGGGGCAGTCCGGAGCACAGCGCCACCCCCGCCAGCAGCGCGATGCCCACTGCGGCCAGCACGTAGAGCAAGGCGATCCCCCGTCCCGGTCCGGTTCCGATCACCGTGCCGAGGGTGGGCGCGAGGCTCCCTCCGGAAGTCAGCAGTGGCTCGAACAGCGCCGACGCGTACGCCGCGGCCAACCCGAAGCAGATCGGCAGCGTCGACCACCCGGTCACCGTGTCGAGCGCGATCAGTCGGCCGTGGAACCGCTGTGGCACCTTGACCTCCACGATCGCGGCCCAGATCCCGTTGAGCACCGTCAGCACGAGCGACATGCCGAACACGCCGAAGCCGATCGTCACCAGGTCGGCTCGCAGCCCGGTCACCAGGCTGAACGCGGCCAGGCAGAGCGTGCACAGCAGCACGCCGTGCATCCGGCGCCGGGGCGGGCCGCCCCACACCGTCATGACGAGGCCGCCCAGCACGCACCCCAGTCCCGAGCCCAGAAGTATCCAGCCGATGTCGGTGAGTGTGCCGACCGCGAGCACCAGCGGTGAGATCAGCAGGAAGAGCGGGGACAACAGGAGGTTGAGGACGGTGAGGACGATCAGCGTTCGGCGGAGCCAGGTGTGTTCCCGGGAGTACCGGAATCCCGCCTTGATCCCGGCCGTCGCCGACTCCGCCGGCCCCGCCGCGGTCCGTGGGAACCGGACCGGGAGCGTGACGGCGATCGCGACCGGGTAGCCGAGCACGGCCAGGACGAGGAGGCCCTCCAGCCCCATACCGGCCAGCAGCCAGACGGCCGCGACCGGCACGATCAGCCGGCCCGCTCCCGCGGCCGTCCGGACGGCACCGCTGATGTGGCCGAGGTACTGCTTGGGGACGAGCTGCGGAACGGCTGATGTGTAGGCGAGCCGCCGGAACGTGAGCGTGACCGACAGGGACGCGAGCAGCGGGTGGACGTGCCAGGTCTCCACGTTCCCGGTCCACAGCAGCACACCGAGCAGCAGTTGGGCCGCGCCCGCGCCGACATCGCTTGCGAGCATGACCGTTCGACGGTTGCAGCGGTCCACCATCGTGCCGGCCGACCGGGCCATGAGCAGCCCGGGTACCAGGCCGGCCACGGCCGACAGGGCGAACTGGACCAGCGAGCCGGTGGCGAGGTAGATCCAGACCGGGATCGCGAACGCGGTCAGCGCCGAGGCGCCCACCGAAGCGAGATGCCCCGCCGTCACCGTGAGGAACCGGCGTACCGCCGGCTGGGGCTCGTCGGGCGCGTCCGGCGAACCGGCGCGCGAGACGTTGAGCAGCCGCCACCCGTCCCCGCCGGCCGGCTCACCGGCCATGACGGCCGGATGGGTGGCCGTCACGATCTCGGCGAGCTCCGCGGCGCGATGCTTCTGGAAGAAGTGACCGGCCTCGTCGAGCAGCACCACGGCGGTGGTGTCACTGAGAAAGTGCCACTCGCGGAAGCGCTCCGGATAGTACTCGGACGCCGGGTCGTGCTCCCCGGCCACGCTGATGACCGGCGCTCGCAGCCGCACCACCGGGCTCTTGAGAAGCCGTGTGAAGTACCCCTCCGCCGCGTCGGTGTCGCGGCGGGTGTTCCGGACGATATGGCGTGCCTGCGCGGGGTCGAGGTCGCTCATGTCGAGCCCGAGCGAGGTCAGCCCGTTCGCGTAGGAGCGGTCGCTGCGCAGCGTGTCCGCATGGGTGAGCCGGCTCAGCATGCCGAGGAGGCCGCGGCCCGGTCGGGCGAACGGGAAGATCGCGCCGATGTAGACCGCCTCCGGGACGCGGCCGGCCGCTTCCAGCCTTCTGGCGATCTCCACGACGAGCGCCGAGCCGACGCCGCAGTGCCCGTACAGTGCGATGGGCCCGGCGACCTTCTCCTGGATCTCCGCCACGCACCGCGCGGCGACGTCCTCGAGCGGCGCGTGTTCTTCGTCGATCCCGATGTCGTGGCCGGGGATGGCGACCGACCACAGTGCGTGCGCGGGCGGCAGCGCGTCCGCCAGCGGCTTGTAGACCATCGCGCCGCCCCCACCGTACGGAACGGTGACGTAGCTGAGTTCGGGCTCGGCCGCCGGCCCGGACGTCAGCCGGTGCAGGAGTCCGCGTTCCCTCGTCGTACTCCCGTCGAGGAGGGTGGCGAGCTGCCGGATCGTCGGGTGGGTGAACAGGTCCATCACGGCGAGCGTGGTGCCGTCCGCCGCTCGTCTCAGCCGCTCGACGAGCTTGATCGCGAGCAGGGAGTGGCCGCCCAGGTCGAAGAAGTCGTCGTCGATCCCGATGTCGGCGCGGTCGAGTACGCCCGCCCACACCGCGTGGATCGCCCGCTCCGGGTCGGTGCGCGGCGGCGTCCGCCCGGCCGACCGGGCGGCGGGCGCCTGGGGTGCGGGCAGCCGCCCGCGGTCCACCTTGCCGTTCGCGGTCAGCGGCAGCCTGGGCAGCGTGACGAACGAGCCGGGAACCATGTAGGCCGGCAGCGCCGCCGCGAGGTGCGACCTCAGCCGCGCGGGGTCGGGTCCGGGTCCGGCTTCGGCAATGACGTACGCCACGAGCCGTGCGGCGCTTCCGGTCCCGTGCGTGGTCACCGCGCATTCGGCGACCTCGGGATGGCGGGTCAGGTGTGCCTCGATCTCACCGAGTTCGATGCGGTAGCCGCGTATTTTGACCTGGGCGTCGGCCCGGCCGAGGAACTCGATCACACCGTCGGGCCGGTACCGGCCGAGGTCGCCGGTCCGGTAGAGACGGGCGCCGGTGCGCGGGTGCGTGACGAACGCCGCCGCGGTCCGCTCCGGGTCCTTCCAGTAACCGGTCGCCACTCCGGCGCCCCCGATGTACAGCTCGCCGGGCACACCGGCCGGGACGTCGCACAGCCCGCGGTCGAGGATGTGGAACCGCTGGTTGGCCAGCGGCCTGCCGTACGGGATCGAGGACCACGAGGGGTCGACGCGCTCGATCGGGTGGAAGATCGACCAGATCGACCCCTCGGTCGCCCCTCCCAGGCTGATGATTTCGGCGTTCGGGGCGAGTGCGCGGATGCGGTCGGGCAGCGTCGGCGGGATCCAGTCGCCGGACATCATCACCAGCCGCAGCGCGCTGAGGTCGGTCCCCTCCTGCTCGGCGTGCTCGACCAGGATTTCCATGAGCGCGGGTACAGAGTTCCACACGGTGATCCGCTGGTCGGTGACGATCCGTGCCCACGCGGCCGGATCCTTGTCCTCCGCGGGCCGCCCCATGACCAGCGTGGCACCGGCGGCCAGCGTGCCGTAGACGTCGTAGACCGACAGGTCGAAGCTCAGCGCGGACAGCGCGAGCACCCGGTCGTCGGGCCCCACCCGGAACCGCTCGTTGATGTCGCGGACCGTGTTGAGTGCCGCCCTGTGCTCGATCATCACGCCTTTCGGCATGCCGGTCGAACCCGACGTGAACATCACGTAGGCGAGGTCGTCGGGCTCGGCGGAGCAGACCGGCGCCAGGTCACCCGACGCCTCGGTGACGGGCAGCACCGTCACCCCGTCCGGCCAGGTCAGCCGCGAACGCAGCGTCGCCTGGGTGAGGGCCACGGCGCAGCCGCCGCGCGCGATGAGCTCGTTGCGTCGGCTCTCCGGCAGACCGGCGTCGACGGGCAGGTAGACGGCCCCGGCCTTGTTGACCGCCAGCACCGCGACGACCTGCTCCCACCCGCGTTCCATCACGACGGCCACCAGGTCGCCCCTGGTCACCCCGGAGGCGGTCAGCCGGGCCGCGAGATGATCGGCCCTCCGGTCGACCTCGGCGTGCGAGAGCCGGCCGCCGGGGTGGATCACGGCCGGGTGGTCGGGCGTCCTGCGCGCCTGCTCCTCGACCGGTTCGTGGAGACACCGGTCGGCGCCGAGATCGGCACCGGTGTCGTTCCAGCGGGCGCGATCCGCGCGCTCCTGGGGCGTGAGCAGTTCATGGCTCGAGACCGGGGCGTGCGGATCGGCGGCGATGCCTTCCAGGAGGACGCGGAAGTGGTCGCCCATGCGCACGATGGAGTCCGCGGTGAACAGGGCGGTGCTGTAGACCATCAGGAAGCCGCCGTCGCCCGCGGTGTGGAGCTCGAGGTCGAACCGGGTCGTGCGGTACGACATGGGGACGTCGTCGGTGACGGTGAGCGACGGGTTGCCCTGCAAGGCCGATTCGTAGCTCTGCATGGAGAAGACCACCTGGAACAGCGGCGAACGCGACACCTCACGGGGCACGTTCAGCTCGGTGACCAGGCGCTCGAACGGCAGCTCCTGGTGAGCGAACGCGTGCCCGGCCGTGCCGCGGACTCGTTGCAGCAGCTCGACGAAGGTCGGGTCGCCCGATGTGTCGACCCGCATCGGCACCATGTTGATGAAGCAGCCGACGAGGTCGTCGAGCTCGGGAACGGGCCGGCCGGCGGTCGGCGATCCGATCGTGACGTCGTCCTGCCCCGCCCGGCGACCCAGCAGGACCGCGAACACCGCGAGCAGCACCATGTACGGCGTGGCCCGGTGCCTGCGCCCGAGCCGGAGCACCTCGTCGAGGACGCTCGGCGCCACCGAGAACTCGTGCGCGGCTCCGGTGTAGGCCGGCACCGGTGGCCGCTGCCGGTCGGTCGGCAGCTCGAGCGGCACGACGCCGGCGAGCTGTTCGCGCCAGTACGCCACATCCTCCCCGGTCTCGGTCCGGGCGCGTTGCCATGCGGCGAAGTCGCGGTAGCGCACCGGCAGTTCGGGCAGAGGGTCGCCGGCCAGGCAGGCAAGCACCTCGCCGAAAAGGAGTTCGGTTGACCAGCCGTCGGCCGCGATGTGGTGTACGGCGAGCGCGAACACGTGCTCGCCGGGCTCGATCGTGATCAGCATCCCGCGCGCCACGGGGCCGGCCGCGAGGTCGAACGGTTCGGACATGAAGGCGTCGACGAGCGTCTCCACCGCGTCCTCGGACGCGGCCTGCGCGGTGGTGAGCGGGATCGCGCCGGCCTCGTCGACGACGACGGCGGCCCGGCCGTCCGCGGTCCCGGGAAAGCGGGTCCGCAACGGCTCGTGCCGGGCCGCGACCCGGTTCAGCGCCGCGGCAAGCGCGGCCGGATCAACCGCACCGTGCAGCCGCCAGGCCTCCGGGATCGTGTACGCCGTCGTGCCGGGCGCGTACGCGTCCATGAACCACAGGCGTTCCTGGGCGAACGACATCACGGGTTCCGCGTCGGGCACGACGGGGATCGTCGTCGGTGCCGGGGGCCGCTCGGTCAGGTCACTCACGGTCGTCCTCCGGAGGTCGTCTGGGGCTGTGCACCGGACGTGGCCGGCAACTCGCGGTCCACAACCGGGGGGTCCTCACGGGCCGGCCTCTTCCTGCGGACCGGACGCACTCACCAGCGCGGCGAGTTCACGGATCGTGGAGTGGTCGAAAACGTCCATGATCGTGAGCCGGGGTGCTTGGCTGCCGAGCGCCGGACCGAGCCGGGCCAGCATGCGCGTCGCGTGCAAGGAGTGGCCGCCTAGCTCGAAGAAGTCGTCGTCGATGCCCACGTGTGGTACGTGAAGCACCTCGCGCCACACTTCCGCGATCGCCTTCTCGACCGGTGTACGCGGATGGGCTGCCGTCCCGTCCGCGTCATGTCCGGGCGCAGGTTCCGCCGCGCCCGGTGCCACGTGTGCCACGACGGGCGTGGGGGCGTCGACCGTGAACCGCTCGCGCTGGAACGGATAGGTCGGCAACGGGACGCGCCGGGGCTGCCGGCCGTGGTGCAGTGCGGACCAGCGCACCGGCAGCCCTGCCTGCCACAGCACACCGGTGGCCCGAAGTGATGCGGCGGCGCCCCCGGCTCGTTCGGCCGTCTCCGGCAGGCTCTGCACGATCGTGCGGCCGGGGCCGCAGTCGTGGTGATGCCGAGCCAGGCTCCCGAGCGTGCGACCGGGGCCCACCTCCAGCAGGATCCCGGCGGGGCCGGCGAGCAGGGTCCGCAGGGCGTCCGAGATGCGGACGGTGTGACGCAGGTGCCCGGTCCAGTAGGCCGGATCACAAGCGTCGTGGGCGGTGACCGGCGCGCCGGTCCGGTCGGAGATCCACGGCAGCCGCGGTGGGTGCAAGCGCACCGACGCCACCGCGTCGGCGTACTCGTCGAGGATGTCGTCGACGAGGACCGAGTGGGCGGCGGAGGCGATCTGTACCCGGTCGGTGTCCGCCGTCAGGCCGGCGAGGCGCTGGAGGAGCTGTCCGACAGCGGCCGCGGGACCGCTGACGACGCACCGCCGCGGGCCGTCGACGGCGGCGATCGCCACGCCGTCGGCGAGCATCGGCAGCACGTCTGCCTCGGGCAGCGGTACCGCGGCCACGGTGCTTGCGGGCAGGCGGTCCAGGAGCCGCCCCCGCGTGAGCACCAGGGACAGGGCGTCGGCCCTGGTGAGCACTCCGGCGGAGACGGCGGCGGCGTACGCCCCCAGGCCGTACCCGAGGACCGAGTGCGGGCCGACGCCCCGGGATCCCCACAGTTCGGCCAGGGCGTGCTGGACGGCGAAGAGCGCGGGCTGGCGCACGGCCGTCATGGTCAGCCGCGCTTCCGCCTCGGCCTCGGCGCCGGGCTCCGGGTACAGCACCTGCCGCAGGTCCAGGCCGAGGTCCGCGCCGGCCCGGGCGGCGCAGTCGTCGAGGGCCGCGCGGAAGACCGGTTCGCGCGCGTACAGTTCGCGCGCCATGCCCACGTGCTGGCCGTACTCCCCGGGGAAGAGGAACGCGGCATTCGGCGTCTGTGCCGGAGGGGTCACGGGGCCCTGCGGATGCTCGGCCAGGTGGGTCAGGCCCCGGATCGCTTCGTCGCGGCCGCGGCATACGACGAAGGCGCGGTGGGCGAACGCCGCGCGGCCGGTCTGCAGGGTCCATGCCGCGTCACCGAGGGCGACCGGGTCCCGTTCGAGCCGGGCGCGCAGCCGCGCGGCCGACTCGGCGAGTGCCGGAGCGGTGCGCGCCGACAGCGGGAGCAGGTGGTGGCGGTCGTCGTCGGGGGGCAGGTGTACGGCGGGTGCCTCCTGGACGAGGAGGTGAGCGTTGGTCCCGCCGACCCCGGTGGAATTGATCCCGGCTCGGCGGGGACCGTCACCCCGCGGCCACGGCGTCGCCTCATTCGTCACCACGAACGGTCCGGCCGCGAGATCGAGGTGCGGGTGGGGACGGCGGAAGTGTGCCGTGCCCGGGATGAGGCCGTGGCGCAACGCCAGCACCACCTTGATGAGGCCGATGACGCCTGCTGCCGTGTCGGAGTGGCCGATGTTCGACTTGACGGAGCCGAGCAGGCACCGCTGGGACGGGCCCGGCTGCCCGAACGCCTCCGACAGGGCGCGGACCTCCATCGCATCGCCGATCGCGGTGCCGGTGCCGTGCGCCTCGACGTATCCGATCGTGTCCGGGGACACTCCGGCGACGAGGTACGCCGAGCGGATCGCGGCCACTTGTCCCGCCACGCTCGGCGCGGTGAAGCTCACCTTGCCGGAGCCGTCGTTGCTGAGCGCCGAACCCCGGAGCACGGCGTCGACGTGGTCCCCGTCCGCGAGTGCGTCGGACAGCCGCTTGAGCACGACGATTCCGGCCCCGTCGGCGCCGACCATTCCGTCGGCGTCCGCGTCGAACGGCCGGCAGCGGCCGTCGGGCGACAGCAGGTCGTCGCCCTCCCCGCTGTCCGTGGCGCCGCGCAGGGTGACCCCGCCCGCCAGGGCCATGTCGCAGTCGCCGGTGAACAGGGCCTGGCACGCCAGATGAACGGCGACGAGCGAGGTGGAGCAGCCGGTGTGCACGGTGACGGCCGGGCCCCGCAGGTCGAGCGTGTGCGCCACCCGTCCGGTGAGGAAGTCCCGGCTGGCGGCGAGCCGGAGCTGCTCGTCCGTCGTCCCCGGGAACCTGTGCCGCTGCGAGCGCAGAGCGGCGAGATGGTCCGTTTCGCCGCTCCCGGCGTACACGCCGATGGCGCCCGGGTACGTGTGGGGGTCGTAGCCGGCCTGCTCCAGCGCCTCCCAGGCGCATTCGAGGAGCACCCGGTTCTGGGGGTCGAGCATCAGCGCATCCTGCGGCGCGACCCCGAAGAACGCGGGGTCGAACCAGTCGGCGTCCGCAACCACTCCGTACGCGCCTCCGGAGGCGGGACGAGTGGTCAGATCCCGGCCGGCGACGAGCGCCGCCCAGAATTCGTCGATGTCCGCGGCACCGGGTATCCGGGCGGCCATCCCGATGACGGCCACCGAAGTCTGCATGTCCTCGTCAATCCAGGCGGTCGCGGTCATGTGTCCTCCATCCCTGAGAAAGGGGAAGAAACAGGAAGAACGGCGAGACCCGTGTTACGGCGTGGGTGATCTCGCCGACCCGGACATACGGAGCCTTCGTGCATCTTCCGCCCATCACTCGGTTTGCCCGGCAGCATTCATTGCGTACGGATGAGGCACCGATGGGGCACTGCCGCTGCGCCGCTCGCCAGTGATCGTCATTGCGGTACGTGAACAAGGGGTTACGTCACTGCGGACGCGGCAGATACATATGCCTTCGGCCTGACCGAATCAGAATTCGGTGAATACCGGCCTTTCCGAATTGACTTCAGGCGGTACGGCGTGGGATTCGGTTCGTCCCGGTGACGCGACCTCGGTGAGTTCGGCACAGCGAGGGGGACGGGCGGATCCTCGGCGGAAAGCGCGGGAGGCGGTCGCGCTTCCGTACCTCGCGCATCAGCCGCTCCATACGCTTGCGGTCGGCCCGGCGGCACAGTTCGGCGTGCACCCGCGGCCCGCCGGAACCATGCCCTCGCGGGGCGCGGGCCGGCCCCGCGCCCGGCCCGGCGACGGTGAGGGCTCATCCGAGCGGCCGGCGACCGATGCGCCGCCGCAGCGTGGCGGTGCGGGCGACTGCAAGCGGTTCTCTCGGGCAGTCAGCCCCATCTCCCAGGCCCTGCGGCGGCTGGGCGCCCGAAGGAGTCCGGGCAAGGACGAGTTCGAAGCCGTGGGGTTGGGCCGCCATAGCAGCAACGAGGACTGGACCTCCAACACCTGCTAGGCCTGGGAGGACGCGGGCGCCACCGGAGTCTCGGGGAGCGTCGGCGCCGCGTCCGGCGTGGGCGGCGCAGGCAGCGCGGTCGGCACGGGCCTCGGCGGGGCACGGCAGACGCGGGCAGGGGCAGAACACGGCCGATGCCGGCGGAGCACGCGGCGCGGAAGGCCCAGGCGATGCGGCCGGCGTCGATCCGCGCCGGCACGAGCGCGTGCGCGAGCCGTACAGCCCGGGTGGGCCGTACGGCTCGCAGGATGAGCCGACCGGATCCGGTCGGGCCGGGGCGGCCGTCCGTCAGGTGGTGGCCGCCTCCGCCCGACCCGGCCGGCTCACGGACGGGCCCGGGCCGGTCTGCGCGATGTCACGATGCCGCCCCACCGTTCGGCGAAGCCGCCCCACAGCTCACGCAGCCGTTCCTCCTCACGTGCCACGTGGGCGACCACCGAGGACGGGTCGATGCCCAGCGCCCGCAGTGGGCCGACGTCGGAGGTGCCCCACTCGGCGATGTCGGCGGCCAGCACCTCGGGATGGAACTGGACACCCCACACGGACGTCCCGATGCGGTAGGCCTGGTGGGCGCAGCGGGTACTCGTGAGGAGCGGGACGGCGCCCTCGGGCAGGACGGAGGTCTCCTCCCAGTGCCACTGCACGGCGCAGGGAGGCGTGCCCAACTCCGTGAGAGGGACGAACAGTTCGTCCCTCGACGCGGGCAGCAGAGGCGTCAGCGCGCACAGGCCCACCTCCGGCCGCTCGGAGTGCCGGACCTTGCCCCCACAGGCGACCGTGAGCAGCTCCATGCCGAGGCAGATGCCCAGCGTCGGCAGGTCCCGCGCCACGGCCTGGCGCAGCAGATCGCCGGCGGCGGACAGCCAGGGGGCCTGTTCCTCGTCGTGGGGTCCCATGGATCCGCCGAGGACGAGCAGTCCGTCGTAGCCGTCCGGCGTCGGGGGGAGCCTGTCGCCCGCCCAGGGGCGGCACAGGTCGAGATCCAGCCCCTGCGCCGTGAGGCGTTCGCCCACCTGGGCCGGTCCTGTGCCGTTCTCGTGCTCCACGACGAGCACGCGGGGCGCGCTCACAGGCGCCCGGCCTCGACGATGCGGCGCAGGAATGCGCGGGTGCGTTCCTCCTGCGGGTCGCCGAAGATCTGCTCGGGCGGGCCCTCCTCCAGCAGGACGCCTTGATGCAGGAAGCACACTTTGTGGGACACCTCCCGGGCGAAGCCCATTTCGTGTGTGGCCAGCAGCATGGTCATGCCGCTGTCGGCGAGTTCGCGGACGATGGCGAGGACCTCGGCGACCAGTTCGGGGTCGAGGGCCGAGGTGATCTCGTCGAGGAGCAGGGCACGCGGCTGGGTGGCCAGCGCACGGACGATGGCCACCCGTTGCTGCTGTCCGCCGGAGAGCTGGTCGGGCATGCGCTCGGCCTTGTCGGCGAGGCCGACGCGGGCAAGGAGTGTGCGGGCCCGTTCCTCCGCCTCGGCACGGGGCACTCCGGCCACCCGCATCGGCGCGAGCGCGACGTTGCGTACGACGTTCATGTGCGGGAAGAGGTTGAAGTGCTGGAACACCATGCCGACGTCGCGGCGCAACCGGTTCACGTCGGTGCCGCGGCCCGACGCGGTCTCGCCGCCGACCCGTATCTCGCCGGCGCTGATGTCCTCCAGGCCGTTGACGCACCGCAGCAGCGTCGACTTGCCGCTGCCGGAGGCACCGATCAGGGTCACCACCTGGTGCTGTTCGACGTTCAGGTCGATGCCGCGCAGGACCGGCGTGGTGCCGTAACTCTTGTGTACGGCGTCGATCTCGATGAAGGGCATGTCAGGCTCCCTTGCCGCGGCGCTGTTCCTGGGCGATCAGCCGGTCCACGAGCCGGGCCTGGGGGATCGTGATGAGGATGAAGAGGGCCGCGACCACGGTGACCGAGGAGAGGTTGAAGTGGTTCGACGCGAAGATCTTCGACTGGTTGAAGGCGTCGATGGTGCCGATGATGTTCACCAGGGCGGTGTCCTTCTGCAGACTGATGAAGTCGTTGAGCAGGGGCGGTACGACGCGGCGGGTGGCCTGGGGCAGCACGACGTGGCGCATGGTGGCGCTCTGCGAGAGCCCGAGGGAGCGGGCCGCCGCGGTCTGGCCCGGGGCGATGGACTCGATGCCCGCCCGGAACACCTCGGCGACGTACGCGCCGTAGGTGAGGGTGAGGGCGAGGATCGCAAACCAGACCGGGCTGAGCGAACTGAGGAACGGCACTTCGGCGAGCGGCAGCCCGAAGCCGATCAGATAGATGATGATGATCGCGGGGATGGCGCGGAAGCCGTCGATGTAGGCGGTCGCGAGCAGCCGCAGCGGGCGGCCGGCCCGGCCCGGCGCCATCCGGGCCAGCGCGAGCGCCAGTCCCCAGGCGAGGATCAGGACTTGGGCGACAACGGCGATGAAGAGGTTGGTGCCGAACGCGGACACGATCTCACGGAAGCTCAGTCCGATGACCGAGCCGTCGAAGAAGGTGCGCTGGACCGCGCGGTCGTTGGTGGTCAGGAACCAAACAGCGCCGAGCAGCACCAGTACGGCCAGGCACCAGCCGAGGGTGGTCCAGGCGTCCTCGCGGGCCTCGGAGGCGGCCCGGCGGGCGTCGGCGGGCCGCTGCTCCTTCCAGGCCGCGGCCGCGGAACGGGCCGAGCGCACCGCTCGCACCGCGGGCCGGAGCAGGACGAGCACGGCGGCGGCCACCACGACGGCGCCGGTGACCACCGCCACGGCGGGCAGGACCCGGCCGGCAGCCGCGGCGGTGGCGGCGGTCAGCGCCACGGTGGTCAGGACGGCGGCCACCGTGACGGTGGCGAGCGGCAGGGCCGGCGGAGGCGGTGTGCTCTTCGCCGGTTCCTGCTGCCCGGTCGTCAACGGGCTCGCGGTCAGGGTCACTTGGCGCTCCAGAGCGGGATGGACTCGGGGTCGCCGCCGAATGCCTTGGTCAGGTAGGTGGAGGCAAGGCCGGCGAGGGTGCCGTCCTTCTTCATCTCCTCGATGGCCGTGTCCAGGGCGGAGGCGTTCTCGCTGTCCTTGGGGTAGAGGGCTCCGTAGGACTCCCCGGTGTCGTACTGGGCGATCACCTCGAGCTTGCCCTTGGACTCGTTGGCCTTGCCGAGCACGATCGCGACGTCGGTGAGGGCGGCGTCGATCTGGCCGGCCTGGACGGCGGCCTGCAGTTCGACGTCTCCCGCGAAGACCTTCGGCGACTTGTTCGGCCGCAGCTCGTCCCGGACGAAGTCGGCGCCGGTGGTGCCCTGCTTCACGCCGAGCTGGAGGCCGGTGACGGTCTTCTCGGTGACCTCGGAGCCGGACTTCACCAGGACGCCGATGTTGGAGGCGAAGTAGGGGGCGGAGAAGTCGACGACCTTGCGGCGCTCTTCGGTGATGGAGATCTCGGCGAGCGCCAGGTCGAAGTCGTTGCTCTTGCCGGCGACCAGCGCGTCGAAGGACACGTTGCGCACGGTGAGTTTGGGCAGGCCGGCCCGGTAGGCGAGGGTCGCGGCCATGCAGTACTCGTAGCCGTTGTCGATCTGGCGGACCGTGTCGCCGTTCCACCACCCCGGGCTGGGCAGGTCACCGACGACGGTGAGGGTGCCCTTCTCGACGGTCTTCAGGTCGATCGAGCCGCGCTCTCCGGTCACCTCGCACTCGCCGTAGGTGCGGCTCCCCTTGGAGTCGGTGGTGTGGGACGTGGCGTCGCCCCCGGCGGACGCGGAGCCGCCGCAGGCGGTGAGGGCCGTCAGCAGCGCGGCACTGAGTGCGGGCACGGCGAAGGTACGGAGGGTGCGCATGGCGCTCCTAGGGGACGTGGCCGGAAACCGTTGGTGCGCTACAGTGCCCAAAACGTTTTGGGCACGTCAATAGTCCGCACACAGCGAAACCAAAACGTTTTGGGAGCCGGAGGGTCGGGCACGATGCCGGACGGACCGTGTGGGAGCGCGGCCACCAGGAGGCCGTCCGGCCGCCGACACGACAAGACAAGGGAGGGCGACACAGGCATGACCAACCGTGAGGACGGGACAGGTGCGACCGGCCGCGTACCGGCATCCCCCAAGGGGGCGGGCCGGCGCGTCGGTATCCGCGACGTGGCGGGGGCGACCGGACTGTCCATCACGACCGTGTCGCACGCCCTGCGCGGCAAGGGCCAGATCGCGCCGGCCACCCGCGAACGGGTGCGCCGTGCCGCGGCCGAACTCGGATACCGCCCCGACCCCGTGGCCCGGGGCCTGGTATCCGGACGGACCGGCATCCTGGGGCTCGTCGTCGGCCACATGTCGGACCTCCCCTGGGCCAGCACGTACCGCCCCTACTACGCCGCCTTCTCGGCGGGCGCCACCATGGCGGCCGTGGAACGCGACTACGCCCTCGTCGCCGTCCCCGGCGACCCGGTCTCCGGGCTGTGGGCACGCGTCCCCATGGACGGGATGATCATCGTCGACCCGGTGCGCGAGGACCCACTGCTCGCCGACTGCACCCGCCGTGGCATGCCCGTCGTCACGGATGGCCGCCCCATCGACCCGGGATACGACGGCGTCCCCACCGTGGAGAGCGACCTGGACCACGGCATGCCGGCGATTCTCGGCCATCTGCGGGAGGCCGGCGCCGCCCGGGTCGGCCTGCTCTCCGGCCCCGAGCCCGACGCCTACACCCAGGACTGCGAACGCCTCTACCGCCAGTGGTGTGTTGCGGCCGGACAGGACCCTCTCGTCGAGACCCCCGCCGCCACGGAGGACCCCGTCGACGCGGCTCTGCGCATGCTGTCCGCCCCGGGCCGGCCCGACGCCGTGCACGGCCTCAACGAGACCTACGGACAGGCCCTCGTCGTCGCCGCCCGGCGACTGGGCCTCACCGTCCCCGACGACCTCATGATCAGCGTGATGCGGGAGAGCGATCAGGCCGCCGGGGCCACCGACTGGGAGGTCCCCCTGACCGCGCTCAGCCTGGACGCCCGCCGCCTGGGCGCCGAGTGCGTGGCGGCACTCATCGACGTACTCGACGGCAAGGACCCGGGCAACGTGGTCGTTCCGTGCACCGTGGTCGTACGGGGTTCCACGCACCGGGGCTGAGCCCGGCACCCGGCGAGCGCGTCCCGGGGGTGAGCCTCACTTCGCGCGCCGCCACCGAGACGGGTCCCTCGCAATGGCCCGGTGTCCACCTCTGCGTACGTCACGGCCGACGACCGCTCGCGCACCGCTGTCCGTCCACTGGTGTATCCACGTCATGCCCAGCCGGCCAGGCGAGGCGACCGCCAGTGGGGGCCCACGCCTCACCGTGGCGTCCTGGCCCCTCTTTGCCATTGTTTGCCTCCTCCCACGAGGACCGTTGCCGCCGCCCCCGGGAGCTGGCACGTTGCCGCCCAGCTTCGGTTCGGCCCCGCGGCCGGCCGTCGGTCTGCGGACAAGGACGGACTCATGCGAAGACCGGGACCGCTCGATGCAATTGTCATGCCCACTGCATCAGTGTCGGGGCCTGCACCCCACACGGCACTCGCAGCGCCCGCCGGCCGGGGCGGCATGGCGCTCGCGCACCCGACAGCCGGACGGGGCGGTGAAGGGCTGATCCTCGTCGGCACCACCACGGGTCCGCGGGGTCTGACCTACCACGCCTGCCGGCGGACCTCCCGGCAATTGCCCGTCGTGGGCGGCGACTTCGTGGGCCGCCCACGACGCCTCCGGCGACCTGATCGGCGCCCCGCTGCACGGCAGGCCGCGCATCGGCGTCGGCGAGCCCCGCCTGGTGGTGTCCGCCCCGGGGACACATCAGCGTCTGGCCGACGAGGCGGTGCTGACCGGCACTTCCCGAAAGGGCAGACCGAGCCGGCTGCACGTGATCGTGGACGCCCGCTCCGGTGCCGTACCTGTGACATGGGACGAGGTGCTCGAGGCGGCAACAGCTACGACCGCTACCGGTGCCGGACACGGCCGGGTGGCGGCGACTACACCCTCGGCCCATGACAGGGCGCCCGGCGACATCGGGCCGCCTCCCCCGCCCTCCCCTTCGAAAGGTCACCCCATGAGACAACGACTCGTCGCACTGGCGAGCACCCTGGCCCTGGCGCTGGGCGCCCTGACCGCCTCGTCCGGTACCGCCCTGGCGGGCACCGTCGCGCCCTCGGACGCCCCGCACACCCTCACCCCGCCACCGAGCACGACGGCCGCGGGGGCAAGCGGCCAAGCCCCGGACATCCCGTCCGAGAACATCATGGAGCACCTGCGCGCCTTCCAGCGGTTCGCCGACACCAACGGCGGGAACCGCGCCCACGGCCGGCCCGGCTTCAAGGCGTCCGTCGACTACGTCAAGGAGCGACTCGACGCGGCCGGGTTCACCACCTCGCTCCAGGCGTTCACCCATCGCGGGGCCACCGGCTGGAACGTCGTCGCGGAATGGCCGCACGGCGACCCGGACGACGTGGTGTTCGCCGGGGCCCACCTGGACGGCGTACCGGCCGGCCCCGGGATCAACGACAACGCTTCGGGTTCGGCCGCCGTGCTGGAGACCGCGCTCGCGGTGTCCCGGTCCGGTCTGCGGCCGGACAAGAGGCTGCGGTTCGCCTGGTGGGGTGCGGAGGAGCTGGGCCTGATCGGCTCCCGGCACTACGCCGACGGACTGAGCGCGGCCGAACGCGACAAGATCGACGTCTACCTCAACTTCGACATGGTGGGTCAGAAGGACACCACGACGTGGGGCGTCTACAGCCACACGCCGGCCGTGAGCACGGTCTTCAAGGAGTACTTCGCCGGGCGGAACATCGGGACGTACAACATCAGATGGGACGGAAGTTCCGACCACTCCTCCTTCACCCGCCACGGCGTTCCGGTCGGCGGCATCGGATCCTCCGACGACCCGTGCTACCACTCCGCGTGCGACACCATCGACAACGTCGGCCCACGGGCCATGGGCATCGCCACCAACGCCATCGCGCACACGGTCTGGGAGCTGGCCGGTGAGGGCGACGCCCCGGCGCGGGACTTCTCCGTCGAGGCGGACCCGCGGACCGGGTCGATCGACCCGGGCGGCCGGACCACCGCCACGGTCAGGACCACGACCACCGCGGGTGATCCCCAGCAGGCCAGGCTGACCGCCACCGGCATGCCCACCGGCACCACAGCGGTATTCAGCCCGGACACCGTCACCACCGGCCAGAACAGCACCCTCACCGTCGCCACCACGGCCGCCACCCCGCCCGGTACCTACCCGGTCACCCTCACCGCCACCGGATCGCACACCACCCGCAGCACCACCTACACCCTCACCGTCAACGGCGATGCACCAGGCGCCTGTTCGGACTCGGAGACCGTCAAGGGCGGCACCCTGTCCAGCGGTACGAGCGCCTACCAGCCGGACGGGTCCTACTTCCGTACCACGGTCACCGGTGCCCACGAAGCGTGCCTGGACGGGCCCGACAACGCCGACTACGACCTCTACCTGCAGAAGTGGAACGGCTCGGACTGGACCACCGTGGCACGCGGGACCACACCCGAGGCCGACGAAACCCTCACCTACACCGGAAGCCCGGGCTACTACCGCTACCGCGTCCACGCCTACAGCGGCAGCGGCACCTACACCCTCGGCTACAACGCCCCCTGAGTACCCCCACTCCCGGCCTGTCCCGTGCCGTGGGCGGTGTGCCGCACCTGCCTCCCGGTCACGGCACAGCCCCGGTACGGCCGGCCTGTCCGGGTGAGCCGGCCGGCCGGGTGAGCGCCCCTGACGGGCGCTCACCACGAGCGGGCGGGGCCGTCACGGTTCTCGTGGGGGCACGGTCCCGCCCGCTCTCCTCACCCATCCCACTTCGCAGGAGGAACCGATGCGATGGCGCATCGCACTACTGTCCACACTCGTCCTGGGGGCGACCGCCCTCGTCGGCCCCGTCGGCCCCGCGGCCGCCGGCCCCGCACCGGATCCCGCGGCAGCGGCCCAGGAACAGTCGGTCCAGTACCGCGTCTCGGGAGCCAAGACGCGTGCGGACCGGACCAGGATCGCCGCCACCGGCGCGGCGGTCGACTTGGTCGAGCACGGAACGATCTACGTCACCGCGACCGGCGCCGAGGTCCGGAGCATCCGCCGCCTGGGATTCACCGTTGAGCGCGTCCCAGCGGCTCCGTCGGACAGATCGACCGACGGGGCGGCGGGATTCCCGCCGGCCGACGCCGGCTACCACGATTATGCGGAGACGGTGGCCGAACTCGACCGTATCGCCGACGCGTACCCGGGCCTCGCCCGGAAGTCGGTGGTCGGCACATCCCACGAGGGCCGCGACATCGTCGCGCTGAAGATCTCCGACAACGTCGGCACCGACGAGGACGAACCCGAGGTGCTGTTCAACGCCAACATCCACGCCAGGGAGCACCTCACCACCGAACAGGCCCTCTATCTGGCCGACCTGTTCACCTCGCGGCACGGCAGCGACACACGGGTCACGAACGTGGTCGACTCGCGGGAGATCTGGATCATCCCGATGCTGAACCCGGACGGCAGCGAGTACGACCACGCCACGGGCTCCTACCGGTCGTGGCGCAAGAACCGGCAGCCCAACGCCGGCACGTCGAGCGTGGGCACGGACCTGAACCGCAACTTCGGCTACAAGTGGGGGTGCTGCAACGGCTCCAGCGGTTCCCCCTCCAGTGACACCTACCGGGGCTCCGCCCCCTTCTCGGGCACCGAGACCCGGGTACTGCGCGACTTCGTCCTGTCCCGGCGGGTCGGCGGCGAACAGCAGATCAAGGCCCACATAGACATCCACTCGTACTCGGAGCTCATCCTCTGGCCGTTCGGCTACACCTACTCCGACACCGACACCGGACTGACCGCCGACCAGGAGGCGACGTTCCGCACCATCGGGCAGCAGATGGCCGCCACCAACGGGTACACGCCGCAGCAGAGCAGCGACCTGTACATCACCGACGGCGACTCCATCGACTGGATGTGGGGCGACCAGGGCATCTGGTCCTACGTCTTCGAGATGTACCCCGCCTCCGCCTACCCCGGGTTCTACCCCCCGGACGAGGTCATCCCCGAACAGACCGCACGCAACAAGGAGTCGGTGCTCACCCTCGCCGAATACGCGGACTGCCCCTACCGGGCCATCGGCAAACAGGAGAAGTACTGCGCCGATGCTCCGGCGCACGACTTCTCCGTGGTGGCGGAGCCTTCGTCCGGTTCCACCGATCCCGGTGGCCGGACCACCACCACGATCAAGACCGCGACCACCGCAGGTGAGTCGCAGCAGGCGACTCTGACCGCGGCCGGTCTGCCCGCCGGGGCCACAGCGGCCTTCGAGCCCAAGACCCTGACCACGGGTGAGAGCAGCACCCTGACCGTCGCCACCACCGCCGGCACTCCGCCCGGCACCTACCCGGTCACCGTGACCGCCACCGGCGAGCACGCCACCCGTACCGCCACCTACATGCTCACCGTCAACGGCACCGCTCCGGGCGGGTGTGAGGACGCCGAGACCGTCAGGACCGGTTCGCTGACGGCCGGTTCCAGCGCCTACCAGCCGGACGGGTCCTACTTCCGTACCACGGTCACCGGTGCCCACGAGGCGTGCCTGGACGGGCCCGACAACGCCGACTACGACCTCTACCTGCAGAAGTGGAACGGTTCGGACTGGACCACCGTGGCACGCGGGACCACACCCGAGGCCGACGAAACCCTCACCTACACCGGAAGCCCGGGCTACTACCGCTACCGCGTCCACGCCTACAGCGGCAACGGCACCTACACCCTCGGCTACAACGCCCCCTGACCGACTGACCCCCGCGGGTCGCCCGAGGGGGCGGAAGCGCCCGGCCGGCTCTCCAGCCGGCCGGGCGCGTTCTCCGTGCGTCCCGCCGTACCGGAGTACTGCCGCCGGATCCCGGCCGAACGCACGCCCGTCCCACTCGGCCCCGTTCGACCACCGGAGAATGTGGTCGGAAGCGCCA
The DNA here is from genome assembly GCF_055569765.1 of Streptomyces sp. NPDC031365. Taxonomy (NCBI): domain Bacteria; kingdom Bacillati; phylum Actinomycetota; class Actinomycetes; order Kitasatosporales; family Streptomycetaceae; genus Streptomyces; species Streptomyces sp. NPDC031365. The sequence goes on from NZ_JBVIIM010000020.1 coordinate 101,123, forward strand.
TGACCGGCCCCACCCCGACGACCGACCTGGCCGGCAACCACGGCAAGCACCGTTGCCGCCTAGAGTGGTCAACCACGCCACCCGGTGGCACCGTTCGCAGGCCGCCGTCACAGGCTCATCATCAAAAAGGGAGCGGTATGACGGGCAGCGGTTCTGTGATCAGCCCGGACACTCGCCGGGCCGACACCCCGGTCGTGGTCGAGGCACTGCGGATCACCGGCCGCGATCGGCGCCCCGTGTTCGGCTCGGCCGTCCTGGCCGGCGGGGCGGCGCTGCTTGCCGGTGGGGGGATCGTGGCAGGTGCGTTCGCCGCGTCGTGGGGCCTCTTCCTGGAAGCCAGGAGCGATGCCGAGCACGCCATCGAGAACGAGGACTCCTACGGCGCGTACGCCGACCAGTGGGACAGCCTCGTCAAGGTGGCGTTCTGCGTGTACCCGCTGCTGCTCCTCGTCGCCATGGTCTCGATCGCCTGGCTGCTCACCGCCCAGGCCGTCACCGTTGCGTACGCGCGGGAACGCGCGGCGGCGGGTACGGTCCTCGGCGTTCTCACCCTCCATGCGTTGTGGCGCCGTTCCCGTCCGCACCTCGGGGCCGCCCTCCGCGTCCAGTTGCTGACCCTGGTGTGCGCCCATGTCCCGGGACTGGCGGGCCTCGCCCTGGTTGCCGTCGAGTCGGGGAGGGTGCCCGGGGTCGCGACCGTGCAGTTCATCCTGGTGGGCCGGATCCTGCCCGTCGTGATCTGGGCGCTCGGGTTCGTTCTCCTGGCCCGCTTCTCACTGGCCACCACCATACGGGTGGCGGACAACTCCTCGGCAACGGCAGCGATGCGTCGTTCCTGGACGCTGACCCGTACGGCACGTCTGCACACCACCGGGATCTGCCTGCTGAGTACGGTCGCAGTCGCCGTCGCCTTCCTGGTGTTCACGTGGCCCGGGACGTACGTGGCGCACTGGGCGGGGCTGCTGATGCTGGCCACCACCGGGGACAACGTGTGGGTTACCGGCGTCCTCGTCATCATCACCCCGGTCGCGGTGGCGCTCGTACTCCTGCCCTTGGCGCTGGCGCCGATGGGCGTCCTGCTCGCGTGCCTGCGCGAGCGGCTCGACGGCGGCACGGCAGAGGCGTACGCAGCCCTCAGTCGGAGTCCTGGGCGGCCAAGCAGAGGTGAATGATCCGCAGGGTCTCGGGGTCCGTTCTCAGATCGTCAGGATCCAGTGGCTCGTGTGGCGAAGATCAGGGGTCGAGGCCCGGCCGCTCTTCTCCCCTTCGCCATGGTCACGACGGTAGTGACGGCGCTTTGGACCGGTGCGCGTTCGTGGGAACCAGCCACCGACCCGGCCCGAACACCCGACCTCCCTCGAACGCGTCCCGTACGCCATCCGTACGGTAAGCGTACGCGCACCTTACGGTTCGTGAGGTAGGGTGTGCGTCAGGAGGTGTTCCATGTCCGAGTTGTTCGAGGCGGTCGACGCGCTGGTCGCGTCCCGCTCTCCGCTGCCGTCGGCGGAGGAGCGCAAGCGGCTGCGCACCGCGCACGGCCTGACGCTGGACGAAGTCGCCGCCGCCCTGAAGGTGCGGCGGGCCACGGTGTCCGGCTGGGAGTCGGTGAAGAAGACGACCGAGCCGCGCGGCCCGGAGCGTGAGGCGTACGCCCGGCTGCTGAGGCAACTCGCGGAGCTCTACCCCGCCCCGGAGGAGCCGGCCTCCCCGGTGCCGGCCACGTTCACCGGCGCGCCCGCCCCGGCGGAGACGCGGGCCCCGTCCACGGGGGAGGCACCCGGGGCTGCGGCCATGACCGCAGCCGAGAACACCCAGCCCTCTGCCCCCGTCGCCGCGCCGGCCGCCGCACCGCGTCCGGCACGCACCGCCAGGACGTCGTCGGCGTCCCGCCGCCCCAGCGCGAAGCAGGCGGCCCCGGCCGGCATCCCGGCCGGCATCCCGGCGGGCGGCACCGACCCGCAGTTCGAGAACGGGCCGCTGGCCGTCGTCGGCGTCGAGGACGGGCAGGTGCTGGCGTACTGCACCGGCGGCCTGGTCCTGGACGTGCCCGCCAAGAGCATCCCGGCCCTGGTCGACTGGACGCTCAAGGAGGCGAAGCTCGGGCAGCCGAAGCTCGCCGGACCGGGCAAGGACGCCGACCCGCTGCTCGTGCTCACCGAGGCCGCGCTGGAGCGCTACGGTCTGCCGACAGTTCTCACGGAGGAGGAGCGGCTCGCCGGGCGCCTGCCGGAGGGCCACAAGGTCATCAAGCAGCTCTCGCGCGCGGAGTGGAAGCTGACCAAGCGCGGCTTCGGACCGTGGGCGCGGATCTACCGCCCCGCGACTGGTTCGGAGCGGGCCTGCGTGCAGCTGTGCATCCCGTCGTGGCACGCGCTGGACACCCGGCACTGGGGCGACGCCGGGCAGCTCCCGCCGGCCGAACTCGCCCGCGTCCTGGGCGTGTACGCGTCCCGGGTGATGACCCCACGCGGCTCCACGGCCGTGACCGGCCTGGAGCTGATGACCGCCCTGCACCCGCCGACCCGCGCCTCCGAACCCGACGCCCGCGGCAAACGGCACTCCGAGCACAACCCCGGCAGCCTGGGCAAGGACCCGGTCGATCCGGCGCCGTGCGAGGCCCCCGACGGCCACCCGGTCCTCAAGGATCTGCCCCGCTTCCACGTGCGCGGCCCGTCGGAGAAGCTGTTCGAGGAGGCGTACGACTGGGCACGGCCGATGACCGATGCCGAGTGCGCCCATCGCCACCTGGTCGGCATCGACGTCAACATGGCCTTCGCCGCCGGAGCCAACGGCCTGAGCGTCGGCCTCGGAGCCCCGACGCACGTCACGAACCCCGCGTTCGACCCGAAGCTGCCCGGCTCCTGGCTGGTGGACCTCTCCCCTGTCGACCTGTCGAGGGTGAAGGTGGGCAAGCAGTGGGTGGAGCTGGACGGCAGCCTGCTGCCCTCCCCGTTCACGCCGAAGGGCGAGCGCCCCGAGGGCCCGGCCTGGTACGCGACGCCCACCGTCGCCTACGCCCAGGAGCTCGGCCACGAGGTGCGCCCGACCGAGGCGTACGTCCGGTACGAGAACGGCCGGTACCTGGACGGCTGGTACAACCGGCTGCGCGACGCCTACCTCGCCACGATGGCCGACCTCGGCGTCGACGCCGACCTGTCGCCGGCCGACTTCCTAGCGGCGATGGACGGCTACAAGGCCCGCGACCCGGAGCTGGCGATCGTCACCACGGCGATCAAGGCGACGGTAAAGGGCGGCCTGGGCAAGCTCCGCGAGCGGCCCCGCGGCGAGGGCTGGCGGCCGGGCGAGCCGTGGCGTGCGCTGTCCCGCCCGACGTGGCGGCCGGACATCCGCGCGGCGGTCATCTCCCGCACGCGGATCAACCTGCACCGCAAGATCGTCAAGCACGCGGCGTTCACCGGGCAGTACCCCATCGCGATCCTGTCCGACTGCGTCGTCTACGCGTCGGGCGGACCCTCGCCGCTGGACTTCCTGCCCTATCGCGAGGGCAAGCCGCTGCCCGGCGGCTTCAAGCTCGGCGTCAATCCCGGCCTGGTCAAGCACGAGGGCACCCAGAGCGTCCTGTGGGGCGAGGAGGTCCGCGAGCGGTTCGACGCGCCGGAGCTCAACCTGGCGCGGTACATCAAGGACGGCACCGTCACCGACGCCGACAGCGGAGAGTAGGAGAAGGCGACGATGAGCCTGTTCGGGGACGGCCTGGACGCCGCGGTGCAGAAGGCGTTCACCCGCCCGGCGCCCAAGAGCGCGCCCGCGCAGATGCGCTACCTGGTCAGGCAGATGAAGGGCACCAAGGCGGTCGCCCACCTGCTGCGGATCTCCCAGCGCACTGTGGAGCGGTACGTGAAGGACCAGATCAAGAAGCCCCGCCCGGACCTCGCCGCGCGCCTGGAACGCGAGGTGAAGAAGCGGTGGCAGCCGCAGATCCGGGCGAAGGCCAAGGCGAAGGCGACATCCACGGGCGGCATCGTCATCGACGCCCGCGCCCGCATGGGCTACACCGCGCCGATCGGGTCGACGGATCAGGACCGCATCCGGCACCTGACCGTCGCCCTGCCGCCCGTCTACGCCGCTCGTCTCTTCGAGGCCCAGGAGACCGGTGCCGGCGACGCCCGGCTCCAGGAGATCGCCGCCGAAGCGCTCAGGGAGGTGTACTTCCAGGACGGCGGCCGCCGCGCCGGAAGCCTGGAGGAGGTCCGGTTCACGGACATCGAACACCTGGAGTTCGACCTGTAGGTCTCCCGGCAGCAAGGGCCCGAACCGTCTTGGGGGGCGGCTTCGGGCCCTTGCTGCTGCTCCTTTGCCGAGCATTCTCCGACATGGGATTGCCGGGCTCCGCTCCTCTTCGACGCGGCCGCCCGGTGACCGGTACTCGGGCCGGGCATCGTCCCCGGCCCGGGTACCGGTCACCATCCGTTGTGCCTGCCCCGGCTGCGGATCCCGCTGTGCCGCCGAGGGTGCCCCTGATGGTGACCGGTGCTGATGCCGGCCGGGCTCGCGAGGCTATTCCGTACGCAGACCTTCCGGGCGCATCATGCGCATGAGCGGCGGCAGGCTGAGCAGCGTGACCACACCGACCACGGCCGCGCCCACGCCGGTCATGGTGAGCACGCCGGCCCAGTCCATGGTCACCGGTGTTCGGGTCATCTTCAGCAGTACTACGCCGAGGGTGACACCCACCGTCGTGGCCAGTACGAGACCGAGGCCGACCGGCAGGGCTGTCTGCCACAGGACGGACAGACCGAGTGTGCGGCGCCGGGTACCGAAGGCGACCAGCGCGGAGAGCAGCTTCTTGCGTTCGCGCAGCTGTTCCAGCTGGGAGACCAGCAGGCTCGCGGCGATCAGTGCCAGCACGAAGACGGAGCCGACGAGCAGGCCGGTACGGATGGAGGTGTACCTGGCATCCTCCTCGGTCGCCGACCAGCCGACGGTTTGTGCCAGGGGGTCGAGGCGGGCGGCCACGTTGCGTACGTACTCCCGTGCGTCCGGCACCGAGGGGTCCAGACGCAGGTAGACCCCCTCCGAGATCAATGCGGGCGCTGCCTTGGCGGGCAGGGCGGCGGGGGTGACCAGCAGACTGTCGAGCTCGGCCAGTGAGTCCTTGCGCGCGTCCACCACCCGCACGTTCGCCGGCACGGTCCAGCGCGCCTCGAGGTTGCGTTCGGCGCCGTCGTGGGACGGAGCGATGTAGAGCCGCCGACCGGGCTTCACGAGGGCGATCTCGGCTGCGTTGCTGGGGTCCGGGTACCCGCTCCGCGTTCGCGTGATGAACACGTCACCGTCCTTGCAGGAGGGCAATGTGGCGAGTTCGCGCAGGGCGGTGCAGTTGCCCACGGTCAGATTGCTGTCGTTCTCCGGGTTGCGACGTGATTCCCCGTACCCGGTGCGGGCCACGGCCACCGCGGCCCGCACCCCCTTGGCGCCCGAGAATTCCCGCTCGATGCCGGACAGCGGCCTGGGGTCGCTGAAGTCGACCTGCATCTGCACCCGGCTGGTGTCCTGGCCGGTGTTCTCGGTGTACTGGCTCTGCGTTCCCGTGAAGAGCATCTGCAGCGCGATGGCCCCCGCCACGGCCACGGCGATGCCGTTGACCGTGCGGGCGGCAGTGCCGCTGTTCAGCTGCAGCCGTCGCACCGCCAGCTGCCAGGACAGCCAGCCCTTGCCGAGCCGGACGACGACCGCCTCCACGGCCCAGGGCAGCAGGGCGGTGATACCGATCAGCAGCATCAGGACGCCGCCGATGACGAGGTACTGGTTGAAGCCGCCGTTCTTGCGGCCTTGGCCGATCATCGGGTACAGCATCGCGAGGCCGGCCAGCGACGGCAGCAGCCGCCACCACACCCGGCGGCGGCGCTGCGTGGCAGTGCGCACGACACCGAGAGGTTCGACGGCCACGCCGCGCATCGCGAGCAGCGTGACCAGCACCGCGGCGACCGGCACCGCCACCGCCACCAGCGCGGCGAGCACGGGAGCGGGGTTGAGGTAGCTGGGCCAGACGCTCACGCCCAGCAACTCGCCGGTGCCCAGCGTCCGGCGGCCGAGCAGGAAGAAGCCGGTGCCCACGGCCAGGCCGAGCAGGGCGCCGGCCAGCGCCTCGCCCGCCGCGATCCGCCCGGTCATCCCCCGGTCGGCGCCGACCAGGCGCAGCGAGGCGAGGCGGCGGTCGCGGCGGTCGCCGCCGAAGCGGACGGCGGTGGCGATGAACACGGCGACCGGCGTCAGCAGCACCACGAGCACGACCAGGACCATGAGCAGCAGCACGGGGTCGGTCTTCTCGGGCGTCGCGTCCGGTTTGCCGAACTCGGTCAGCCGCGTCACCGGGGAGACGCCCGTGGGGTTCAGCCCCGATGCGCCCGCGTAGTAGGCCAGTTCGTGCGAACCGATCAGCCCGCTCTCGCCGATCGTGCCGGTGATCCTGTACGGCAGGCGCTCCCGCAGCAGTTTCGCGTCGTTCGAGTCCAGCAGGTCCTTGAGCGCGGGGGAGACGACCATCTCGCCCTCACCCGGGAAGCGGTCGACCCCCGGAGGCAGCGGTGCCCGCCTGCCCTCGGGCTCGACGAGCCGGCCCCAGATGTCGTCGTCGTGCCAGGTGGTTCCGGCCTGGGCGATCAGGAGAGTGTTGTCGGCCCTGGGCGGGACCTCCATGGCCCACACGTCGGCGTAGCGGGCGTCCTCCACCTTGAGGCGGGAGGCGAACACGTTGGGTATCGCGGTGCACAGCAGGAGCAGGGCCACGCCGAGGCCGACGCCGACCGCTGTCAGCGTCATCCGGACCCAGCCCTCGCGGCCGCCGGTGACGGCGAACCGGGCTCCCATGGCCAGGTCCCTGGACCACTGACGCGGACTCATACGGCGCGCTCCATGTCGCGGGCCCTGCCGTCACGTACGACGATCTCGCGATCGGAGTAGGCGGCCACCCGTGTCTCGTGGGTGACGAGGACGACGGCGGCGTTGGTCGAGCGGGCCGCTTCGGTCAGCAGTTCCATCACACGCTCGCCGTTGAAGGAGTCGAGCGCGCCGGTCGGTTCGTCGGCGAACAGCACCCGGGGGCCGGTGACCAGCGCTCGGGCCACAGCGACGCGCTGGCCCTGGCCGCCGGAGACCTCGCCGGGACGCTTGCCCTTCAGGTCGTCGACCTCCAGGCGTTCCATCCAGCCGAGCGCCGTCCGCTCGGCTTCCTTGCGGGAGGTGCCGCCCAGCCTCAGCGGCAGGGCGACGTTCTCCACACAGGTCAGTTCCGGCACCAGCTGCCCGAACTGGAACACGAAGCCGAACTCGGAGCGGCGCAGCGCGCTGCGCCGGGCATCGCTCATCGTCGTCACGTCACGCCCCTTGTAGGTGATCGCCCCGGAGTCGGGCGGCAGGATGCCCGCGAGGCAGTGCAGCAGTGTCGACTTGCCGGAGCCGGAGGGGCCCATGATGGCGACGACCTCACCGGGGTGGATGGAAAATTCGGCGCCGTCGAGGGCGTGGGTGTGCCCGTAGGTCTTGCGCAGGTCCTGCCCGGCGAGCAGGGGAGCGGAGGGGGAAGTCGTCATCGGGCCACAGCCTCACGGAGTCTGTCGAGTCGGGCGGCGGTCAGCTCCAGCCAGCGCAGGTCCGCCTCCAGGTGGAAGAGAGCGTGGTCGCAGATCAACTGGTCCGCCAGATCGCCCGAGCGCTTGCGGTCGGTCAGGACCCGCATGCTGCGCAGGTGCTCGGAGCGTTGGCTGTCCAGGATCTCGACGGCATCCCGGCGGGTGAGCAGCGCCAGGACGACTTTGGTGTAGAGGGCCGACTGGAGGTACTCCTCCACCTTTTGCGGGGTCGCAAGCCACTGCTCCACGTCGGTGACGCCGGCGTCGGTGATCGCGTAGCGCTTGCGCTCCGGGCCGCCGCCGGTCTCGATGCCGTCGACCTCGACAAGGCCGTTCTTCAGCAGCCGGGACATCGTCGAGTAGACCTGGCCGTAGTGCAGCGGCCGGTCGTGACCGAACGTCTCGTCGAAGGCCCGCTTCAGGTCGTAACCATGACGCGGGCCGGACTCCAGGAGCCCTAAAAGGGTGTGACTGATGGACATACGCAGCACTATACACATCGAGTATACTTTGTGTGTCTACATCGTGCGTATAGTTGTGAGCGGGGCGCATGACAGTGCGGGCGAGGGAGTCGGGAGTGCCGGTCGTCACGGCCCGGAACGGGTGCTGACCGCCTATGCCGTCGGCATCCCGCCGCACCCGGACCGGCGCCGGCTGATCCGGGCGGGCTTGTGGGCCGCCGCACTCATGTACGGCGGCCGGCCTGGGGCCGATCACGGTCTCGACCCTAACGGAGCGCCGAGGCATTCGCGGACGGCGGCTGATTCGGCATCACCTGCGCGGCCGTCGTATGAGCAGGCGAACGAATCGCGGTCCGGGGCCGGAAAACCGGTCGCACGGTCGGAAAAAGGTTTGATCAACATCCTTTCAACGCACGTCGATTCAGGCCCGTACCCCTTGGTGAAAGCAGTCACCGAGCCGACTGGAACGCGAGGCGGCGCGGGGGACGGCGTGCCTCTGGTGAGTGCCGCTGTATCCGAGGCTTCGGCTATTCCGCACCGATGTACCACGAGGTATTCAGCGCAAAGCCGGTGACTCGCACACGCTCGTCGTGGTGCCGGCGTGGCCGACACCACAGAACAAGGGAGACGGTCCAGGTGAAACCCACCAGGATGACCCGCCGCGTACTTCTCGGCACCACCGCACTCGCCGCGCTGGCCCTGCCGGTCACCATGGCCTCGGCGCATGCGGACACGCCGAAGGAGAACACGTCGAAGACAGCGCTGATCCACCGCACCGTGGTGTCGTTCGGCGCTTACACGAGCGCCGTCGGAGAAACGCGTGATCCGCTCGTCGACGCGACGAACAATTCCCTGGCGGTCAGCCCCGACGAGCGCTTCGCCGTGGCGACGAACTCCGATTCCGACCACCTCTCCGTGATTCACCTACGCAGTGGCCGGCAGATCGCCGAGATCAAGGGGTATGTCAGCCCGCGCAACATCCTGTTCGCCCCGGACAGCAAGACCTTCACCGTGTCCGACAGCGCCCGTGGTGTCGTGGACCGGATCTCCATCCGCACGTTCGGCGTCGTGAAGCGTCTGCCGCTCGGCGCCGGTGTGTTCGGCACCGCGCAGAGCAAGGACGGCAAGCTGCTGTACGCCAACAACGCGGCCTCGAACACCGTCACCGTCGTCGACCAGAGCACCAACCGGCCCAAGACCGTCCTCACCGGGTTCTCCGAACCGCGTCAGGGGGTCAAGCTCGCACCCAAGGGTGACAAGCTCTACGTCACCAACTTCGACGGGGGCAAGGGAGGCCGGATCACGGTTCTCGACGTCACCGGCGACAAGCCGCGGGAACTGAAGCAGATCGAGGGATTCGAGGGCGTACGCGGGCTGTCCGCCAACCGTGCCGGCGACAGGCTGTACGCCGCCAGCAGCGGTAACGACAAGATCTACGTCGTCAACCCCAAGGACGGCAGCCTCGTGGAAAAGGTCGGCGTGGGCGACCAGCCCTACGGCGCCGCTCTCTCTCCCGACGAGTCCGTGCTGCTCTCCGGCAACAAGGGAAGCAATTCGCTGACCGTCATCGACCCCAACGACGGCAACAAGGTGCTGGGCACCGTGACAGGACTGAAGGCTCCCCGTCAGGCCATCAGTTTCAGCGCCGACTCGAAGACCGCGTGGGTACTCAACGAAGACCTGAGCGTCGCCGAGGTGAACGTGGCCAAGCGCAGCGTGACGCGCGTCCTCGGCGAGCGCTGACGACAGGCGGCCCGGTTGCCGCCGGCACCTGACGCCGGCGACAACCGGGCACCCGCCGCCGCCTCCTGATATCACCCGCCTGCTACGAGACCCGGAGCCTTCTGGCAGAGCCGGTTGCGCACGCTGGTGACCCGGGTCCTCATGCCGTGAGCCCGGTGCCGTGACCACATGCGGTCCGCCCAGCCGCGGACCGCTCCCTCCCGGCAGGGCGTCAGGACGCGGTGGGCCAGGTGCGCAGGAGGGCGTCCAGGGCGTTGAGGATCTCGGTCCAGCTCTCCTGCGCGTCGGGGGCGCTGTGGCTGAAGCCACCCGCGCCCTCCAGGCCGACGAATCCGCTGAACACGCTGCCCAGCAGGCGCACGGCGTGTGTCTGGTGCGGTTCGGCCAGGTCGTATCCGCGCAGGATCGCCCGCGACATCTGGGCGTGCCGCACACCGGCGCTGGAGGCGGCCGCCTCCGGGCTGAGCCGGAACCGGGTGGCGGCGAAACGGCCCGGGTGCCCGAGGGCATAGTCGCGGTAGGCGTCCGCGAACGCGGTCAGCGCGTCCTTGCCGGCTCTGCCGGCCACCGCGGCGGACACCAGGTCGGCCAGCTCCTCCAGGGCGAGCAGCGCGATCCTGGTCTTCAGGTCCTGGGCGTTCTTCACATGCGAGTACAGGCTCGCGGTCTTGACGCCGAAGCGCCGGGCCAGCTCCGACGGGGTGGTCCGCTCGAACCCGATCTCGTCGGCCATCTCGGCCCCTGCCTTGACCAGGCGTTCCGTAGTCAGTCCTGCGCGCGCCACACTCGTCCTCCATCGCTCTCCGAGCCAGCCTTGGAACATTATGGGCTTGCCTAAATCATTTAGGCAAATTACCGTCATTCTTATGAAACCTTTGACGGAACCAGAGATCCGCAACGCCTTCGTGAACTGCACCAAGGGAGAGGCCAAGCGTCTGTACGTGCCCCGCGAGCTGAGCGGGGAGCCATGGAGCGACCTGGACTTCCTGGGCTGGCGCGACCCCCGGGCCTTCGACCGGGCCTACGTCGTGGCGGAGCTGAACGACCGCCCGGTGGGCATCCAGCTGCGCTCCTCCGGCGCCGGTTCGTGGCAGACCCGGCGCAGCATGTGCTCGGTGTGCGTGACCACGCACACCGGAGGTGTCTCCCTGATGGTGGCACCGAAGGCCGGGAAGGCCGGACAGCAGGGCAACTCGGTCGGCACCTACATCTGCAGCGACCTGGCCTGTTCCCTGTACGTGCGAGGGAAGAAGGACGCGGGCATGGGCGGACGCCTCCACGAGTCCCTCACCCTGCAGGAGAAGATCCAGCGGACCGTGGCCAACCTCGCCGCGTTCATCGCCGAGGTGGTCGCGTGAGCCGGACTCCGAGCGACCGCCCTCAGGACGCGCCTCACACCGACACCCCGACAAGGAGCACCGACATGACGAACAGCACGGAGCCGGCGAGCCACCGGGTCAAAATGACCCCGGCCGGAAGCTCACGCTGGACAGCGAGCGGAAGCCGCTGGAGTTCTACGGGCCGCCAGACGAGCCCAACGCCTTCTCCATGGACAGCCTGGAGTTCTTCCTCGTCATCGCGCAGTTCTTCCGCGAGGCGCTGCCGCTCCGGCTGATCCTGCTGATGATCGCGTGCCAGAAGGCCGGCGGGCGGATCCCTCTGACCCAGGACGAGATGGCGCACGTCCTGGACGTCGCGCGCACCAAGGTGAACGAGGCGCTGCAGGAAGTCATGGGCCACGGGATCGTGTTCCGTGTGAAGCGCGGGGTCTACCAGTTCAACCCGCCGTACTCCTACCGGGTTGCCGAGTTCATCCCGGGCACGGAGACCATGGACGCGCAGTACATCCGGGTCGACCAGCACGAGACCATTGCCAGGATCCGGTCGGACGAGAGCCTGCCCGACCTGGTGCGCTTCCCTTCGCTGGAGCGGATGCGCCAGGAGATCGAGCGGCTGCGTGAGGAGCGGGCGAAGATGCGTGCTGAGCGCCGCCGGGAGCGGGTACAGCAGAAGGAGAAGGGGGCCGAACAGTGAGCGGTCTGCATTTCGCCCGCTATCACAGATCATAACGAACGTGTTTGTTACGATCGGGAAATGCCCAGGAGAAGAGAACCGATCAGCCGCCGAGAGCGTCCGGCCAAGCCTGCCCTTTCCCGCCTGTGGATAGTGGACACTGCTGTAAAGATCCTGCGCGCCGAAGGGCTGGAAAAGGTCACCATGCGCCGACTGGCGCAGGAGCTGGACACCGGCCCGGCATCGCTGTACGTCTACGTGTCCAACACCGCCGAACTGCATGCAGCTGTGCTGGACGCTCTCCTCGGTGAAGTCGATCTGGCCGACGAGATGGCGGCGGACGACTGGCGCGAGCGGCTCAGGGTGGTGCTGACGTCCTACACCCTCGTGTTGTTGGAGCACCCGCGGCTCGCCCGCTCGGCCCTCGTTGCGCGTCCTGCCGGCGACAACTATCTGCGGCTCGTGGAGCGGATGCTGGATCTCCTCTCCCAGAGTGGAGCCACGCGTGAGCAGGTCGCCTGGGGTGTCGACAAACTCCTCCAGGACGCCACGGCCACTGCCGCAGAGCAGTCGACGAGGAAACACGATCCAGCGGCCGGGGAGGACTGGAACGCTTTGGCACAGGCCCTGCACGACGTGAACGAGGCGACCCACCCGGCGATCAAGGCCCACATGCCCGCGCTACTCAGCGGTACCGGTGAGGATCGTATGCGCTGGAGCTTCGATCTTCTGGTCAATGGCATCACGCATACGCCGGTGCCCGGGACGCCCAGCTGAGGCTTACCCACTGGTCAAGCGGTGGGACCTGTCCCCGAGTGGTGGACACCTCTGAGCCCGGCCCCGCCAGGGGCCGGGGAGGAGGATCTTTCATGGTGATGAAGGTCTACTCGCCCGAGTTCACGGCGGACGCTGTCGCGCTGTACCTGTCCGATCCGAGCCACACCTTCGAGGGCATCGGCAAGGACCTGGGGGTCAGCCGGGAGACGCTGCGCAACTGGGTGCGGGCCGAGCGGGCCCGCCGCGGTGGCCCGCGAGAAAATCATCGCCTTCCTGCACTCCGAACCCGACCGAACCTGGAGTGCCAAGGAACTCTCGCGCCTCCTCGGTGACATCACCGTCCAGTCCGTCTACCGCCAGCTCAGCCGCCTGGCCGACCGCGGTCTCATCATCAAGGTCGGGCGGCCTACGCCCTCCCAACCCCTGTGACAACGGCGGAAATCCCTTACCTAGCTGGCCTTGGGGGAAGTGCCGAACGCCCGGCACCACACTGCGTGTCATGACCCCGGGCGAGTGTCGATCTACCGCCTCACATCACGGCCGTCGGCCGCGCCCCGCGGTTCTGTCGACGTGGTGTCGTCGTAGGCCGCACTGTCGATGATGGCCTTGACCTCGGCGAGAGTCGTGTCCGACACGTCCCTGAGACAGACACGAACCAAGGGGAATTTTCCTACCCGGTTGGAGTCCAGTAGGAACACACTCGGCGCGCCGCCCCACTCCTGGTCCCCTCCGAGCGTACGGCAGCCCTTGCCCGGCCGTGGGTACGGACTGGGCTCGAGCGCCGTGTCCGAGTCGAAGGCTCCCGTGCCTTCTGCGTGACGGAAGGAGATCAGAGCCTCTCCCTCGGCAAGTCCGGTCAAGGGCGGGCAGCGGTAGTCGTCCGTGTCGATGACGATGCGACACGATGTCGCAGGCAAGGTCCTGTTGGCGACATAGACGCCGACGGTGGCGGACCGGTCCGCAGGTTCACGCGCGTACCAGCCGTTGGGCAGATCGAGACTGAGCGCTCCGTCCGCGAGGTGGGTCCGATGACTGTGCGGGGACTGTGCGGCGACCTGACTTCGCAGCGGCTGGACGACGAGGGAGCCGTAGAGCAGGGCGATTGCCGTCCCGCACGCCACGCCCGCCGCCCAGGCCGCGCGCCGTCGTCTGCGGGCCCTCACCCGCCGGTGAACCCGGCGCATGCGGTCCGCCGGAGCCGGCAGGCTCGGCACCGCTCGCTCCAGCAGCTCTCGCAACTGCCGTTCGTGCACTTCCTGTTCGTCAGCGTCGTACACCGTGCTCTCCTTCCTGCGCGTGCGTGTGCAGGGCCGGCAGGCCGCGCAGCGTGCGCAGTGCCTTGGCGGCCTGGCTCTTGACCGTGCTCGGTCGGCAGCCGAGTATCCCGGCGGTCTCCTCGACGCTCAGGTCCTCGAAGTAGCGCAGCACGATCACCGCCCGCTGCCGGGGCGGCAGGGCACGCACCGCGGCGGCGAGCGAGTGGTGCAGGTCGACCCCCGCGAACGCGTCCGCCGCGGCCGACGCGGGCACTTCGTGGTGCGGAACCTCCGCCCTCCACCGTCGCTGCCACCACGACGAGAAGGTGTTGACCAGGGCCTTGCGGGCGTAGGCCTCGGGGTTGCCGTCGGCGATCCGGTGCCATTTGGGCCACAGCTTGGCCAGTACCGTCTGCAACAGGTCCTCGGCCAGGTGGGCGTCGCCCGTCAGCAGCCAGGCCGCGCGCAGCAGCCGTGGACCGCGTGCCGCGACGAAGGCCTCGAAGTCCGACGACGAGCCTTTCACCGGTGTCCCTTCACCCTCGCTACCGAGCCCGGGACAGACGTCCCAGGCGCTCAGGACGCCCGGCATGCTCCGGGTGTCCGGCGACCGCGTCGTGACGGTCCCCGGCCCGCCCCCTGCCGCGGGTGTTTCCGCGCCGTCGGCGACGGAGGTGAGCGCCTGGCCCACCGCTCACGCCGCCAAGCCCGCATCGGCGCCGCCGATCAGTGACCGCAGCGTCGCCACGCCCCGTGAGGCGAGCGAAGAGACCGTCCCCGGGGCGCAGTTCAAGTCGTCGGCGACCTGCCTCTCCGGGAGGTCACAGTAGTGGCGCAGCACCACGGCCGTCCGCTGCCGTCGCGGCAGACGGGTCAGTGCGGCCGTCAGCCCGAGGCGGGCCTCCACCAGGTCTGCCGAGTCGGCTGCGGAGGCAGGCTCCGGCACTCTCTCCGTGGGCTGCTCGCCCCGCCAGCACCGTCCGGCCGCGCGTGCGGCCGCGCGCACCAGTATCCGCCGGGTGTAGGCCTCCGGTGCGCCGTGCGCGATCCGGGGCCAGACCAGCCACAGCCTGACGAGTGCCTCCTGCACCAGGTCCTCGGCCGTGTGACGGTCCCCGCCCGCCAGGGTGCGGGCGTAGGCCAGGAGAGCCGGCCGGCGGGTCGCTACGAACTCACCGAACTCACGTTCCGCCGCGCTACTGATCCGCATGCGCTGTGCTCCTCGTCTGTCATGTTCTCCGGGCCGGGCGGGCGGTCCTCGCCGCCTGCCTCCGCCCCTGTAACCGGGTGGAGGCCGGGGTGCGGCGGCCCTGACTCCGTGAAATGTGGTGGACGTCACAAGCCGAGTGTGCAGGAAAGCGGCTGGGCCAGCGCCTTTCCCCTGTGCGGCGATGTCACGGGGCCGGACCGCCGCACGACGTCCCCCCATCGAACGGACAAGTGATCCCCTTGCGACTACGCAGTACATTGACGGCGCTCGCGGCCATGGGCCTGGTCGCCCTGTCGGCCTGCGGCCAAAGCGGCTCCGTCGCGTCCTCCCCCGGAGAGACCCAGGGCGGCGCCGCCCGGGGCGGAGACAGTGCGTCGGCCGCGCCGGGCGGCGAGTTGACCGTCCCGGAGGACGCCGACCCGGATACGAAGAACTACTACCTGACCGAGAACGCGATAGCGGCCTGTATGAAGCAGCGCGGGTTCAGCTACACACCGGTTCCCGGCATCACACCGAACGAGGACATGAACGCGGGCGAGGGAAGGGACTACGGCCTGGCGAAGAAGTACCGGGAGAAGTACGGCTTCGGTACCTACTCGCGCATCGTGTATCCCAACGACCCGGCCGTGGCCCTGCCGGAAGAGGAGAGCGACCCCAACGAGCACTACCGCAGTTCCCTTCCCGCCGCGCAGCAGAAGAAGTACGACAAGGCGTTGGGACGGCTGCGCTTCATCCGCAAGACCAACGGCGTGATCCAGCGTCCCCCCAAGGACGGATGCCTCGCGCAGGCGGAACGGAAGGTGCTCGGGCCGCCCAAGTCGAAAGCCGAGCAGGACCGGGAGAACGCGGAACAGCAGGAACGCGACAAACAAGCCGGGCAGGCGCTCAACGGAGACCCCCAACTTGTGTCCCTCGCCCAGGCGTACGCCGGCTGCCTGCGCAAGGAGGGCATCACCGTCACCACCACTCAGCCCACCAGCATCGCCGACATGGTGAAATTCCAGGTGAGCGGCAAGATTCCGCCGGACGGGATGCCGGGAAAGGAAGAAGCACTGGCCAAGCTCCCCGGTGAGATCGACCTCGCGCTCAAGGACCTCGAGTGCGGCAAACAGTTCAGGGCCGCGTACTGGCCCAAGTACGACAAGAACCCCTACGTGGGGAACAACGGGTGAAGCGCCGCAAGAGGCAGCAGCGCAGCCGCACCAGACGACTGGGTGCGACGGTCGCCGCGGTCGCCGTGATCGGAGCGGGCGGCTGGTTCGCCGGCACCCGTATGCAGTCGCCCGCCGACGCCGCCGCTGCGCAGCAGGCGCCGAAGGCGGGTCCGGTGACCGTGCCGGTGGAGCAGCGCACACTGACCGCCACCGTGGTGGCCCAGGGCAGCCTGGAGTACGGATCCCCGCGGAGTCTCACCCTGGCCGGTTCCGTCGGTTCCTCCCAGGAGAGCGACGAAGAGGGGGATGCGGCACAACGGGTCACCAGGGCACCCTCCTCCGGGAGCCGGCTGAAGGAAGGCGACGTCCTGATGCAGGTGAACGGAAGGCCGGTCCTGGTGCTGCGCGGGTCGATACCGATGTACCGCAACATCGTCCCCGGTTCGCGCGGGGACGATGTCAGACAACTGCAGAAGGCCCTGAACAGGCTCGGTTTCTCAACGGGCGGCGTCACCGGGACCTACGGCCAGGGCACGGCCTCCGCGGTCGGCCGGTGGTACCGGAGCAAGGGGTACACGGCACAGGAGCCCACCAGCGCCGACCGGCAGAAACTGGGCGAACTCGAAACCGCGGTGTCCGACGCACAGGTCGCGCTGCTCACCGCGCGTGGCGACGGCGAGCAGGATCCTGGCGGCGGTACGCCCGGAAAGGAGTCGGAGAAGATCCGGAACCTGCGTATCAAGTCCGCGGAGAAGCAGCTGCAGCTGGCGAACGCGGCGCTGAGCGCCTTCAAGGCCGGCTACGGAACCAAGGTACCCGCGGGAGAAATCGTCTTCCTGCCGCGGCTTCCGGTCCGCGTCGACAAGGCCAAGGTACGTGCCGGTGACACCCCGGACGGAGAGGTCGCCACCGTGACGAGCTCCGACGTCGTGGTCGAAGCGGTCGTGCCGGGTTCGGACGCCGCTTCCCTGCGGGAAGGCATGACCGTCCAGGTCACCACAGCGGACGGCAAGGAGGCCGAGGGTGTGCTCAGCGAGATCGGAGGGTCGGGCACGACATCCGAGGACGCCGGCTCGGGCGCCGGGACGGGCCCGGACGCCGAACCCGGCGGGACATCCGGAAGCGGGGAGCCCGAGAGCACCGGAACGTCCGGCGGCGGCACATCGGAACCCGTGCCCCTGAAGGTGACCATCGCGAAGCCCGGCCCGCTCGCCGAGAACACGGGCGGCGCGGTGACGGTGACCATCGAGGTGGGCGAGTCGGACGGCAAGGTTCTGGCCGTACCCGTCGCCGCGGTGCAGACATCTGCGGGCGGTCAGGCCCGCGTGCAGGTCGAGCGGGACGGACGGGTGAGGCGCATCGATGTCGTCCTCGGAATCTCCGCCGACGGGCTGGTCGAGGTGAAGCCGGACGGCGGCGTGCTCAAGAAGGGCGACCTCGTGGTGGTCGGCCGGTGACCGGAGCGCCGACCTCCACCGAGGCGCCCGGCGTGGACGACGTCATCAAACTGGACGGCGTCCACCGCGTCTTCGACTCCCAACCACCCGTACACGCCTTGCGCGACGTGCACCTGACGGTGAGGCGAGGAGAGCACCTGTCGATCGTCGGACCGTCCGGATCGGGGAAGTCGACCCTGCTGAACACCCTCGGCCTGCTGGACACCCCGACCTCGGGCGACTACTGGCTCGACGGAGTGAGGACCGGGGCCCTCAGCGACCGGCAGCGCACCGCGCTGCGCGGAAGCAGCATCGGCTTCGTCTTCCAGTCCTTCCACCTGCTTCCCTACCGGACCGTGGAAGAGAACGTCATGCTGGCGGAGATCTACCGCAGGCAGCGCACGGGCAGAGCGCGCCGCCACCGTGCGGAACGAGCCGGAGCGGCCCTGGACCGGGTGGGCCTCTCCCACCGCAACGGTTTCCGGCCCGACCGTCTCTCCGGCGGCGAGCGCCAGCGCGTCGCCATCGCACGGGCCCTGATGAGCGAACCGGCCCTGCTGCTGTGCGACGAACCGACCGGCAATCTCGACAGCGAGAACACGCTCTCGGTTCTGGAACTCTTCGACCAGCTCGGCGCGCAGGGCATGACCCTCGTCGTGATCACCCACGACGATGCCGTCAGCCGACGCGCCGGCCGACGGGTCCGCATCCGCGACGGACGGCTCATGGAGGAACCCGCATGAAACGCCGTCACCGCGCCACCGCTGCCGGTCCCGGCAAGCGGGTGGACCGTCCCCGGATCCATCCGAAGGACCTGTGGACGGAGGCACTGTCGGGAGTACTGGCCCGCCCCGTCCGCTCCGCGCTGACCACCTTGGGCACGGTGCTGGGCATCGGCACGCTGGTCATCACGATCGGGGTGGCGTCGACGGCCGCCCACCAGATCGTCGGCCGGTTCAACGCGCTCACCGCGACCTCGGTCACCGTCGTGGTCCCGCCTCCGCCCCCGGCGTCCGACCCCGTCCCGCTGGTGGACTGGGAAGACGTCGACGCCGTCGACCGGCTGGCCGGGGTGGAGTCGTCCGCCGCGCTCGCGCAGACGGACGAACTGGCCGCCGTACAGGTGCGGGCCAACGACGTGGTCACCCCTGGCGGCCTGTCCGGCCAGACGCTGGCCGTCACCGCCGCCTCGCCCTCCCTGCCGGCGGCGGTGCGCGGCGACATCACGGCCGGCCGGTTCTACGACAAGGGCGACATCGCCCGCAGCGCCAGAGTGGCGGTCCTGGGCGACCAGGCCGCTCGCCTTCTCGGCGTCACACGGGTGGAGGACTCGCCCGCGGTCTTCTTCAACGGCCATTCCTTCACCGTGATCGGGATCCTCGGCGGAATCGAGCGCGAGCAGCGCCTGTCCACCTCGGTGATCCTTCCGCCGACGACGGCGAAGGACCGCCTCGGCCTGGACACGGTGAACCGCGTCCTGATCAACACCTCCCTCGGTGCCGCGCAGCAGGTCGCCAGGCAGTCACCCGTCGCCCTGGCACCCAACAGCGCGGAGGCGCTCACCGTCCTCGCTCCGCCCGATCTGTCGAAGGCGCGCAAAGGGGTCCAGGGCGATGTCAACGGCCTGTTCCTGGTGCTCGGGCTGGTCTCGCTGATCGTGGGTGCCATCGGTATCGCCAACGTCACGCTGGTCACCGTGATGGAACGGGTCGGAGAGATCGGACTGCGGCGTGCCCTGGGCGCCTCGCGCCGGCAGATCGCCGCTCAGTTCCTCCTGGAGTCGACGACGATCGGACTGCTGGGGGGCGTCATCGGTGCCGCCCTGGGCGTTGTCGTCGTGGTGGCCGTGTCCGCGGTCAAGGACTGGACTCCCGTACTCGACGGGCGACTTGCCGTCGGCGCCCCGGTCGTCGGCGCGGTGGTCGGGCTGCTGGCGGGCGTGTACCCGTCACTGCGGGCTTCCCGGATGGAACCGGTCGAGGCATTGCGCGCCCCGTCGTGAAGACTGACCCCGGCCGACGCGGGGGGCGTACTGGACGGCCCGCCTGCCGCCCGCAACCTTGGCTCGCGTGCAACGAGTTCTGCTGATCGACGGTGCACACGTAGGAGTGAGGTGGATCACTGGAATGCGTCCGGGGGCGTGGAGAGAACACGATGTGAGGAAGTCAGACAACGACCTGCGGCGTCGTGTGCGCGAGGGTGACCGTGAGGCGTTCGCCCAGCTGTACGAGGCGTTCGCCGGCGCGGTGTACAACCACGGTCTGCGGCTGACCGGTGACTGGTCGACGGCAGAGGACATCATGTCCGAGACCTTCCTGGCCGCGTGGGCCAACCGTGCCACGGTTCACGAGGAGGGGGGCACCCTGCTGCCGTGGCTGCTGGGCATCGCCACCCACAAGGCGGACAACGCACGGCGCAGCGTGCGCCGACGGCAGCTGTTCCTGACGCGCCAGCCGCAGCCTACGGCGGTGGACGACTTCGCACCGGAGGCGGTCGGGCGTCTCGACGACGTGCGTCGGCTGCGTGCCGTTCAGGCCTCCCTGGGCCGGCTGCGGCGCCACGAGCGGGAGGTGCTCGCCCTGTGCGTGTGGTCCGGTCTGGACTACCAGCAGACAGCTCAGGCGCTGGGCATCTCCGTCGGCACCGTACGATCCCGTCTGTCCCGCGCACGCAAGAAGCTCGCCCGGCTCGCCGAGGAGAACATGGAACCGCCCACCGTCCGCGGAGAGATGACAAGTGCGGCTGCACTCGCGGCCGTGTCCGTGCGGAAGGAACTCACATGAACGGCAGGCCGAACCCGGCTTCTCCCGAGCCCTCGGACGAGCGCGACGAGATCGCCCGTCTGCTGCCGGCCCCGGCCGACTGGGACCTTCCACGCGGGCGGCACCTCCATCACAAGGACCTCTTGATGCGACACATCGACCGCGACCAGGCCACCACCACCGCCGCCGCCCGGCCGGGGCGCCGACGGCTGCGCCCCGTGCTCCTGGCGCCCGTGACCGCGCTGGCCCTGGCCGGCATCGTGACCGCGGGAATCGCCCTGAACGACGGGGACCGCAAGCCCGCCGCCGGAGCGTCGGCCGGTACGGCCGCGGACATGCAGCCCGTCTCCGCTCTCCTCGGGCAGATCTCCGACGCCGCGGGCAAGCGTGACACTCCCACGGTGCGGGACGACCAGTTCTCCTACGTCATGAAAAGGGTCCGCGAAGCCGATCTGTCCGGTGGGAAGGCCGTCGTCGGCCCGCTGCACGACTACGAGCTGTGGCTTTCCCAGAACCCCGAGCCCGTGCAGAAGCAGGGCCTGATCCGCAGCGACGGCGAGACCATGCCCCTCAACGCCGAGTTCGGCGACACGAACGGCACACCGGTCGGCTTCAGCCGGCCCACCTACCAATGGCTGGCCTCGCTGCCGACGGACCCCGACCAGCTGCTGGACCACCTGTACGCCAAGGCTCCGCAGGCCGAGAACAGGGAACGCGACCAAGCCGTCTTCGAGCAGATCGGCGACCTCCTCGACCAGGTGATGCCGGCACACACGGCCGCCGCGCTCTACCGGGCCGCGGCGAAGATCCCCGGCGTCACCGAGGCTCCTCAGGCCGAGGACGCCCTCGGCCGCCAGGGCCTGGGCATCGCCCGCAACGACACGAAGAACGGCGTCGTCACCGAATGGGTCTTCAACAAACAGGACTTCGCCTACCTCGGCCACTCCACCCGCCTCACCAAGGACACCCCCTACGCCAAGGCGGGAACGCTCCTGGACAGCTCGGCCCTCCTCAAGAGCACCATCGTCGACAAGCCCGGCCAACTTCCCGACACCGAGAAGGACCAGTAACTGTCAGGCCGATCGTGCGACTGTCACCTGATCCGCTCATTCTTCACATGCGTGGGGCTGGGCGACCGCGGTGATCTATCGGACGCGGAGCGGGAACGGCCTCGGCCGTTCCCGCCGAAGCGGTTTGGGCCGTGAAAAGACGGCGGATATCCACGAGTGCCGTCGGCCTACCAGAGCCGACGGCGAGATCGACTGGGGCATCTCGGTGAACCCCACCAGTACGCGGCACTACCTGCGCATTGGTGAGGAGCAGCGGTAAGGCGTGAGGGACAGCTGCCCGTCCAGGACAGACGTCCAGCGACCGGGGCCTTCGCGGCTGTCAGACAGCGGCTGGTCAGGCCCGGGCAGACGCGAGGATCGTGTCGGTCTGCCGCCGGGGGGCGGCGGCTACTGGTCGGGGTGGACGGCTTGGACGCCGGTGCCCGCGTACGCCTTGGGCGTCAAGGTGAGCAGGTACCGTCCGGCGGGGTGGGCGGCGGAGGGGCGGGCGGTGTGGATGGCGTGGACGGCGGCCCAGGAGTGGCCGAAGCGCAGCAGTTCGGTGGCGGTGACCGCGGCGTCGGTGCCGAAGGCCTCGATGCGGATGAACCGCAGTCCCTTGACGTAGCCGAGCAGCCCGGGACGTTCGGCGTCGCCGGCGGTAAGGGACAGCACCGGCGCATACAGGTCCCCGAGTCCGCCGGAGGCCTGGACGTAGAACGCGGCGACCGCCTCGTTGAACGGGTCCTTCGGGTCGTACAAAGCTCCCGCGGTCGTGTGGTCCAGGACGACCGCGATCCCCGCCACTACGCGGCCGCCCGCGGACCGTGCGCGCTGCCGCCGAGGCGCTCCAGCAGCGCCCGGGCCTTCGCCTCGGCCTCCGGGCTCGGCGCGCTGCCGAGGGCGGAGGCGAGTTCGGAGCGGGCGAGTTCGGCCCGCTCCGCGTACTCCGCCTGCGTCGGCCCTGCACGTCTACACGGTGAATCAGGACTGCGCCGTCGTCGAGGACCGCGGCACGGTCGACGTCCCCGCCATCCGCGAGCCGCTGCCCCCGATGGGGCACCTGTACCCGCCCTGTGCCTGCCCGCGCTGCCGGGCCGGCGAGGCGGCCGCCTCCTGACGTCCCAGGGTCCGACACCGTGGACCGGCCGGGCTGCCCCCACAGGACCCGACCGACCGGCACCCCGGCCTCATACACATGCCCTCCCTCCAGGGTCCCTGAGCCGGTTCATCCCCAACCACGCGTTCCTGTAACGGAGTTCCGGCGGCGGTATTGCGGTCACCCGTCGGCTTCCGCACCCTTTCCGATTCCCCTTGAGGTCGCTCGGTCAGCCCCGGAAGACTGCATGTTCCGGAGGCGCGCAGGCGCGCACGAGATCGATTCCGCCGGGTGATGTGACCTTCCGTCCGGCGACTCCACGAGGGGGAGAACTTGCGCAGAAGAGTGAGACGACCATGCGCGGTCGCGGGAGCGGTCGCCGTGGCGCTCGCGGCGGGCATGACCGGCCCGGCGTCGGCGAACGGGGAGCGGACGACCGCCACTTCACAGGCGTCCTCGAAGACGAAGGCGGCCCCGAAGGCATCGGCGCTCCAGGACAGGCACCGGATCACGCTGATCACGGGTGATCGGGTCGTGGTGGACGCCAAGGGCGGCGTGGTCGGGCTGGAGCGGGCGAAGGGGCGGGAGCACATACCCGTCCATGTCCGCAGGACCGGCGGCCACACGCTGGTGATACCGGCGGACGCCGCCCGGCTGATCACGAGCGGCAAGGTCGACCAGCGGCTGTTCGACATCACCGAGTTGAACAAGTCCGCGACCCGCGGCTCCCAGAGGCGGGGCCCGAAGGTCATCGTCGGCTACAAGGGCGGCGCGAAGGCCGCCAAGGCCGAGGTGCGTGACGCGGGCACGGTCCGCCGGAGCCTGACGTCCCTGAACGTGGACGCGGTGCAGACCTCGCACGAGGACGCGACCGAGCTGTGGCAGGCGGTCACCAACGGTGACAAGGCCGCTTCCGGTGTCGCCCATGTGTGGCTGGACGGGGTCCGCAAGGCATCCCTCGACACGTCGGTGGGACAGATCGGCACGCCGAAGGCCTGGGCGGCCGGTTACGACGGCAAGGGCGTCAGGATCGCCGTGCTGGACACCGGCGTCGACGCCACCCACCCGGACCTGAAAGGCCAGGTGACCGCCTCCAAGAACTTCACCCCCGCGCCCACCGCCGGCGACAAGTACGGCCACGGCACACACGTCGCCTCCATCGCGGCCGGTACCGGCACCCGGTCCAAGGGCAGGTACAAGGGCGTCGCGCCCGGCGCGAAGATCCTCAACGGCAAGGTCCTGAACGACGACGGCTCCGGTGACGACTCCGGCATCCTCGCCGGGATGGAGTGGGCGGCCGCACAGGGCGCCGATGTGATCAACATGAGTCTGGGCGGCACCGACACGCCCGGCATCGACCCGCTGGAAGAGGCGGTCAACCGCCTCTCGGCCGAGAAGGGCGTCCTGTTCGCCATCGCGGCCGGCAACGAGGGCCCTCAGTCGATCGGCTCGCCCGGCAGCGCGGAAGCCGCTCTCACCGTCGGCGCCGTCGACGACAAGGACGCGCTCGCCGACTTCTCCTCCACCGGCCCCCGCGTCGGCGACGGCGGCCTGAAGCCGGACGTCACCGCACCCGGCGTGGACATCACGGCCGCCTCGGCGAAGGGCAACGCGATCGTCGGCGAGGTCGGCGAGAAGCCGGCGGGCTACATGACCATCTCGGGTACGTCGATGGCGACCCCGCATGTCGCGGGCGCGGCGGCGATCCTGAAGCAGCAGCACCCGCAGTGGAGGAACACCGAGCTGAAGAGCGCGCTCACCGGTTCCACCAAGGGTGGCGCGTACTCGCCGTTCGAGCAGGGTTCGGGCCGGGTCCAGGTCGACAAGGCCATCCGGCAGGCCGTGATCGCCGAACCCGCCTCGGTGGGCTTCGGTCTCCAGCAGTGGCCGCACACCGACGACAAGCCGGTCACCCGGCAACTCACCTACCGCAACTCCGGCACCGAGGACGTCACGCTCAAGCTGACGTCGACCGCCACCGGCCCCGAGGGCAAGGCGGCCCCAGCAGGCTTCTTCAAGCTGGGCGCCACCACGGTCACGGTCCCGGCCGGCGGCAAGGCCTCCGTGGACCTCACCGCCGACACCCGCCTCGGCGGCACGGTCGACGGCGCCTACTCGGCGTACGTGGTCGCCACGGGCGGCGGGCAGACCGTGCGCACGGCCGCCGCGGTGGAACGCGAGGTCCAGTCGTACGACGTGACGCTGAAGTTCCTCGACCGTGCCGGCCGGTCGACCGGCCAGTACTTCTCCGTGCTGACCGGCACCTCGGGCGCGGCCACGGGCAAGGTGTACGACTACCACGACCCCGACGGCACCCTCACCATGCGCGTGCCCAAGGGCGACTACGTGCTGGAGAGCAGCGTCTTCGTCATCTCGCCCGAGGGCGAAGCGGAGGGAATCGACTGGCTCGTCCAGCCGAAGCTGAGCGTCACCGGGAACACCACGGTCACGCTGGACGCCCGCAGGGCCAAGCCCGTGGACATCACCGTGCCGGACAAGAAGGCCACGCCGTTCGGTGCCTCGGTCGACTACAGCGTGAAGACGAAGGACTCGTCCTACGGCGGCGGCTGGCTGCTGGGGTCGTACGACCGCTTCCGCACCGCGCACCTGGGCCCGCGGCTCCCCGAGGGGGTACTCAGCCAGCAGTGGGACGCGCACTGGTACAAAGGCGACGAAGAGCAGTACGACACCGCCACCGTCTCCGGGGTGGACAGGCTCGCCACCGGCTACACCCGGCACTACAAGCCGAGTGACCTGGCCACGGTGAAGGTCGGCATGGGCGCGCCCGCCAAGGGCAAGACCGGTGTGATCGAGCCGCGGTTCGAGTTGCCCGGCGCCATCAGCAACTCGTTGATCGGTGTCCCGCAACGGCTGCCCGGGACCCACACCCTGCACCTGTCCACCTCGGGCGGGATCAAGTGGAACCTCGACTTCGCGCAGGAGGACCACCACCAGGAGGGCCCGCCGGACATCGACACCGTCTACCTCATCGGCGGGGGGAAGACCTTCAAGGGCGGCAAGACGTACAGGGAAACCGTGAACACGGCCGTCTTCGGCCCGAGTCTCACCAAGGACGACGGTGTCTTCCGCAACGGCAACAAGATCTACGGCTCCCTGTACCTCTTCTCGGACGGCAAGGGCCACGTCGGCGACTCGACAACCAGCTCGGCCGTCACCAGCCTCTACCGCAACGGCAAGAAGGCCGGTTCGTACGACGGCACGCCAAACGCCTTTGACGAGTTCCAGGTTCCTTCCGGTGACGCCTCGTACAAGCTGACCACGTCGGTCAAGCGGAGCGCCGAGGTCGCCGCCGCCTCCACGCGGATCGACGCGAGCTGGACCTTCCGTTCCAAGAAGACCGCCGGCCTCACGAAGCTGCCGGCCTCCATGGTCCGTTTCCTCGCGGCCACGGACCTGAACAGCACCGTACCGGCCGGCAAGAAGGCCACGATCCCCGTCAGTGTGGAGGGCGCCGCCCAGGGCAAGAACCTCAAGTCCCTGTCGGCGTACGTCTCCTACGACCACGGCAAGACCTGGAAGAAGACCGCGGTCAAGAAGGGGAAGATCACCGTCAAGAACCCGGCGAAGGGGAAGGCCGTCTCCTTCCGCGCCGAGGTCACGGACAAGAAGGGCAACAAGTCGACGGTCACGATCTACAACGCCTACTACGGCAAGTAGACGGTCCGCGAACCCAGGCACGGCCCGCCGGAAGCAGTGCTTCCGGCGGGCCTCTGACGGGGTGCCCGGCCGGGGCGGGGTTCGTCCGGGCCCGGAACACCTCGGCGCCGTAGGCGAGGGTGAGAAAGAAGACCGCGAACCGGACCGGGCTGAGCGAACTGAGGAACGGCGCTTCGGTGAGCGGCAGTCCGAAGCCGATCAGATAGATGATGATGATCGCGGGCATGGCGCGGAAGCCCCCGGTGTAGGCGGTCGCGAGCAGCCGCAGCAGGCGGCCGGCCAGCGGAACGTGGTGCCCGTGGAAGGCCGGTGCACCCCGCCGCTCCGGGCCCGTCTCCCCCGACGGATCTGAGGGGGTGGCACGTCGTTGGACGGACGGCACCGGGCCGTGTCCCGCGGAACCGCCACGGACCGCCCCGTATGCGGCGGCCGCCACTCCTGCCCGTCGCACCGCGACCGGCCGCGAACGGGCCCGCCCCGGAACTCGCCGCCCACCGGCGCCACCGCCAGGCCGCACCGCCACCGCGTACCGATGGCCGCAGCACTCGTTTCACCCCCACAGTGTCGAAATGATCTGGCGGCGCTCCTCTTCCTTGTCGGTGTGAAGAAACGGACATACGGTCGGGCTCATGACCGGAGATGCCCCTGCCACCGCCCCACTGTCCCTGCGTGAACGGCGTTGGGCCGTCGCCGTCAAGGAGATCCTGACCGCCGCCGAGAACCAGATCGCCCAGAACGGTCCGGCGGCGCTGTCCCTGAGGGCGGTCGCCCGGAGTCTCGGCATGACCGTGCAGGCCCTCTACCACTACTTCCCGAGCCGCGACGACCTCATCACCGCCCTCGTCACCAAGACGTACGAGGACCTGGTGGACGCCGTTCAGCACGCCGTCGACACAGCGCCGGAGGAACCCGGCACTCCCCGCCTGGTGGTCGCGGCCGAGGCCTACCGCCAGTGGGCGGTTGACCATCCGGAGCGGTTCCAACTCGCCTACGGGGCACCGTTGCGGCACTACGCGGCACCGGTGGAGGGCTCTTCCACCCTCGTTGTCCGCCGGATGAGCAGGATTTTCACCGAAGCACTGTTCAGCGGGTTCACCGCGGCGCGGCTCGCCGCCGCCGAGACTCCCGCCCTCTCGCCCGCGCTGAGGAATCACTTGGAGCAGTATCTGTCGCCGGACGCTCTCGGGGCTCTGCCGCCGCCCGCGGTGTGCCTCCTGCTGAGCGCTTGGGGCCACATGCACGGTCTTGTCGTCCTGGAGGTGTTCGGGCACACCACGTTCGTCGGCCCGCACCAGGCCGAGGTGTTCCGCATGTCGATGCAGTCCATGTTCGAGGACATCCGCCGCCGGGCAGCGGCCGGGGAACCGGCGCCGTAGCGCCACTCGCCACGGGCCACGGGCCGGTCACCACCGGAACCGACGTGCGCAGCCCCGGCCTCTCCCCCGAGCGGCTGCTGCCGTTACCCGTCCTCCCCTACCGGCAGGACGCACGGATCGCCAAACGGCTTCTGCCGTACGGGACTTCCCCCACTCCATTCGACTGAGCGGGCCCCGGGCTGCCCGGGGCGATCCAGGTCGGCCTGGCTGAACGTGCGGAGGCCGGCGGCCTTGGGGAGGTACTGCCGAAGCAGCCGGTTGGTGTTCTCGCCGGTGCCGCGTTGCCACCGGCTCCGCGGCTGCGGAGATAGATGACGACCGTGGACGGTCTCCCCCTGGCCCGCGCACGGTATCGCCGGTACCATCGGTACCATGTCGTATCACAAGGCCATGAACCTGCGGTTCCCCGATCCGGCCCAGCGCTCCGCAATCGAGGCGGCCGCCCGGCAGGAGGGCGTCAGCCTGCAGGAGTACATCCTGTCGGCCGCGTACGCCCGCGCCACCGCCGTCGAGGAGCGCTTCCTCGACGCCTTCCGGGAGTCGATGTCCCGCAGCGGCGTCGCGTTCGCGGAGGAGGCCGGTGCCACAGGTCCCGGTGAGCGGCAGCGGGGTGCGGAGATGGACGCGCGGCGAGACCTCGAAGAGGGGCGGGGTCACGCGGCGTGAGTGAGAACGAGCCGTTCCATCCGCTGGACGTGACCTTCCTGCTGCACGCGGCCGAGTTGCTGCCCGGCGATCCGCAGGTCGACGACTACGGCCCGCTGTACGCGGCGACCGCCCGGGTCAATGCACGCGCACTGGAACGGGACATCTACGGTTCCCTGTACCTGAAGGCCGGCGCGCTGCTCCAGACGCTGGCACGGCTGCCGTGTCTCGAGCACTCCCATGAGGCGTTCGCCTGGCACTCCACGGAGGCGTTCCTGGCCCTGAACGGGTGTCGGCTCGACTACCCGCCGAAGGAAGCCGTCGCCCTGGTGCGGGAGGCCGCCGCCGGCACCCTGGGCGTCGGACTTATCGGCCGCCGGCTGCGCGCATGGGGCGTTTCCTGACCGGTGGACGCGGCCGAGCCGTGCGCCCGTCGCGGTGCGGGGCGCGCGACCGGCCTCCTGTTCCCCCGCCCATCGGGCTCTGCTGCGACAGATCGCCACCGGCGAGCCGCCAAAGTGCCCCGTCTCCTGGCACCAAGTCCACCACGAAGGTCGTGGGGCAGTTCGGCCCGGGCGACTGGCGCCGCCGCGGGCACGACCAGGTCGTAAGGCACCCCCTGCGGGACGTGGGACGGATCTCCGCGTGCGGGTGCGCGGCACGAGCGCCGATGGAGGCCGAGCCGCTCGCCGACGGCCTGGAGAGCCCCTGGGATGGCCTGTGGTTCTGCTCCAGCCCTGTATTCGCCGAGGTCCGCCGACCCCACGGCCACCGGGACCTGCGCCGGCGCCGCGGATCGAGATGAGGGTGGGCGAACTCTCCTGACCCGGTGTGTGTTCGGCGGTGACGGCTGCCCTCGCCGTCCCCCGCACCGTCAAAACGAGTCGTCGAACTGTGCGAGGAGTGTGTCGGCGGTGATGTCGGCCGTGCCGTCGGCCGCCTCGGCATGCGGCGCCAGTTCGGCCCAGATGACTTTGCCGCCCGGCGTGTAGCGGGTGCCCCAGCGTTGTGCGTAGTGGGACACCAGGAACAGTCCCCGGCCACCCTCGTCGGTGGTCGCGGCTCTGCGTACCTGCGGGGATGTGCTTCCGGCGTCGGACACCTCGCAGGTCAGGGTCGCGTCGTACAGCAGACGCACTCCGATCGGCTCGGTCCCGTACCGGATCGCGTTCGTGAGCAGCTCGCTGAGGATCAGTTCCAGGGTGAAGGCCGCTTCCTGCAGGCCCCACTCCCCCAGTCGCCGGGCGCACTCCCGGCGCACACCCGCCACCGCCCGCGGGTCCGACGGCACGTCCCACTCCGCCACCTTCGACGGATCGAGCAACCGGGTGCCCGCCACCAGCAGCGCGATGTCGTCGGACGGGTGCTCCGGCAGCAACGCGTCGAGGACCATGTGGCACATCTCCTCGGGAGTACGGTCCGCCGCACCGCGCAACGCCCCGTACAGCAGCGCGAGTCCGCTGTCGATGTCCCGTTTCCTGTCCTCGATCAGCCCGTCGGTGTACAGCACCAGCTTCGAGCCCTCGGCCAGGCGCAGCTCCGCCGTCTCGAAGGGGATGCCGTTGAGCCCCAGTGGAGGGGAGACGGGCACCTGCGGACTGTCGACGGATCCGTCCGGACGCACCACCACCGGCGCCGGGTGCCCGGCCCGGGCCACCGTGCACGTCCCGGTCACCGCGTCGTAGACCGCGTAGAGGCATGTCGCCCCCGTCACCCCGTCGCCCTCGCCGTCGCGCGGCTCCTCGCCGGTCCTCTCGTCGGCGTCGATCCGGATCACCAGGTCGTCCAGGTAGGCCAGCAGTTCGTCCGGTGGCAGGTCGAGGGCGGAGAGGTTGTGCACGGCGGTCCGCAGCCGACCCATCGTCGCCGCCGCGTGCAGGCCGTGGCCAACGACATCGCCTACCACCAGTGCCACACGGCTGCCGGGCAGCGGGATGACGTCGAACCAGTCCCCTCCCACCCCCGCCTCCGCGGGCAGGTACCGCCATGCCGCCTCCAGGGCGTTCTGTTCCGGGACCCCCCTCGGCAGCAGGCTGCGCTGCAGTGCGACGGCCATCGCGTGCTCACGCGTGAATCGGCGGGCGTTGTCGAGGGCGACCGCCGCCCGTGCCGCCAGTTCCCCGGCGAATGACAGGTCGTCCTCCTCGAAGGCAGGTGCCTCCTCCGTGCGCCAGAAGTGCACCATGCCCAGCACCGCGCCACGCGCCCGCAGGGGCACCGTCACCAGCGACGGCAGACCGTACTCCGGCATCGCCCGCACCTGGTCCCGGTCCTGGCTCCGGTCCTGGTCCTGCCCCGGGCTGTGTTCCTGCTCCGTGAGCAGCGGACCGGCCACGTCGCGCAGGGCCGTCTCCACGACGGCCCGGCCCGACTCCAGCGCCCGGCCCGGTGCGGTCCCGGGTACGACCGTGATCAGCTTTCCCACCGGGGGAAGCCCCGTTACCCCCGGTGGGCCGCACACCGCCGTGCGACGCAGCGGTCCACCTGCCTCGGATGTCGGCTCCTGCCCCCGGGGCACCGCCTCCAGCAGGTCCACGGCCACGATGTCGGCGAACCGCGGCACCGCCACCTCGGACAGTTCCTCCGCTGTGCGGGTTACGTCCAGTGTCGTCCCGATCCGCATGCCGGCGTCGTACAGCAGCGTCAGCCGGGCCCGGGCGATCTGGGCCCGTCCCGAGACCGCGGCCAGTTCGGTGGTGTCCCGGAGGGTCGTCACGCTGCCGGGCTGCCCGCCACGGGGAGAGGTGATCCGTTTGTTCACCGCCAGCAGCCGGTCACCCGCCGGCCGCACCTCGTCCGTGACCGGCTCACCCGACACAAGCACTCCTTCCATGCCCTCGTCGAGTCCGAGCGAGCCGATCGGACGGCCCTCCACGCTCGCCGGCAGGTCCAGCAGCCGCCGGGCCTCGTCGTTGGCCAGCACCAGCCGTCCGTCGGCCCCTGTGATGAGCACGCCTTCCCGTACCGCGTGGAGCACCGCGTCGTGGTGGTCGTACATCCGCGCCAGCTCCACCGGGCCCAGACCGTGCGTCTGGCGGCGCAGCCTGCGCGCCACCAGTGCCGTCCCGGTCGTGGACACGGTGAACGCGACGGCGCCGGTGACGAGGATGATCGGCAGCTGGTTCGCGGCCATACTGGTCACGTTGCGGACCTTGAGCCCGGAGGACACCAGGCCGGTGACCGAGCCGTCGGGCCCGGTCACCGGCACCACCGCCTGGACGACGCGGCCCGAGGGAGTGTCGAGCGTCTCGACGAAGACCTCGCCGCGCAACGACGGCTCGATGTTTCCGACGAACTTCTTGCCGATCCGGTCCGGGATCGGGTTGGTGTATCGGATGCCGCGCGTGTCCATGACGGTGATGAAGTCGACCCCGCTCCTCTTCCTGACCGTCTCGGCCCGCGGTTGCAGGACCGCCGTCGGATCCGGGGAGTCCAGCGCCGCCTCCATGCCCGGAGCGTTGGCGAACGCCTCGGCCACGGCCACCGACTGCCGCCTGGCCTCCCTGGTGCTGTCCCGGTGAGCCTGCAGGATCAGCGCCGTCACCGCGGCCACGACCAGCAGCACCACGATCACGACCTGGAGGAGGAACACCTGCCCGGCGGCGCTGTGCGGACTCAGCAGGGCGCGCCGGCCCGTACCGGAAGCGGAGCCGGACGGCGCGTGCCGGATTCGGCGGAAGAGTGCCTTCATGATCATCCCTCGCCCGGCTCACGCGTCGAGGAGTGCCCCCCACGTGTGTACACCAGAGGCTTTTCAACCGCATTCTAATGGTTGGTGAAATATTTACCTTTGCGTCTGACCGGACGATGAGGTCGGGGCGTCCCTGGGCGCGAGCGGAGCGGGCGGGCGGTCCCGTCGCGGATAGACCGCCAGCGGTCGGCGACACCCCGGCCGGGCGACGTCGGGACGGCCGGGGTATCTGGACCGTACGCCGCCGCGACGGCTCAGTTGACGCGCTGCTCAGCGCTGCTCACTGAGAACCGGCCGCCTCCCCCTGTAGGACTGCACGGGCCCGCGGTCACCGACTTCGGGCGAAACTACGGAGTCGCGGCCCGGACTTTGTGTTCCGGCACGAATCCGTGCCGCCTGCGTACCCCTACGTTCACGGCATGTCGAAACTCAACGAGATTCACGGCTGGTGGGAGGAGCGGCTGCCCGCCCTTCTCGACCAGTACGGCGTGCCGGGCGCGGCGGTGGCCGTGGACCTGGGCGGGGAGGTCGTGGACCACGGCGCGGGGGTGCTGAATCTGTCGACCGGGGTGGAGGTCAATGCCGACGCCCTGTTCCAGATCGGCTCCATCACGAAGGTATGGACGGCGACCCTGGTGATGCAGCTCGCCGACGAGGGTCTGGTGGAGCTGGACGAGCCGGTGCGGGTGCGGCTGCCGGAGTTCCGGGTCGCCGACGAGTCCGCCTCCGCCGAGGTCACCGTGCGGCAGCTGCTCAACCACACCGCCGGGTTCGAGGGTGACATCTTCACCGACACCGGCAGGAACGACGACTGCGTGGAGAAATTCGTCGCCACCCTGGCCGACGTGCCCCAGCTCTTCTCCCCGGGCGAGCTGTTCTCCTACAACAACGCCGGCTACTGCGTGCTGGGCCGGCTGGTCGAGGTGGTGCGCGGCAAGCCGTTCGCCGTCTGTCTGCGCGACCACCTGTTCACCCCTCTGGGCCTCACCCACACCGCGCACGGGCCGGAGGAGGCGATCCTGCGCCGGACGGCGGTCGGACACATGCGGCCGTCACCCGAGGACGCCCTCGTGCCCGCCCCGGTGTGGGCGCTCGCCCCTTCGAACGCCCCTGCGGGCTCCATGCTCGCGATGCGCCCGCGGGACCTGCTGGTCTTCGCCCGGATGCACCTCGACGGCGGCACGGCGGCCGACGGCACGGTCGTCCTGCGGGACACCACGGCGAAGGCCATGCGGGAGCGGGAGGTGGAGCTTCCCCGGCTCGGGGTGATGGGCGACGCCTGGGGACTGGGCTGGGAGATCTTCGACGGCGCCGGCACCCCGTTGATCGGGCACGACGGCACCTGCGGGAAGCCGGCCTCGGAGCCATCGCCGACCTGGGCTTCATCGGCCTCGACGACAGCGGCCCCGACGCCGACCCAGCAGTAATCACCGGCTACAAGGCCGCACGCAACCGGCCCCTGACGCGAGGCCAGAAGCTGTCCAACACGGCACTGGCAGCCGTCCGGGCACCCGTCGAGCACGGCTTCGCCCACCTCAAGAACTGGCGCGTCCTTGGCAAGGTACGCACCGACCCCGCATGGGCGACCGCCCTGGTCCGGGCCTTGCTGGTCCTCACGAACCGCGAAGTCGCCCGATGACCGACGATCTTCACCAAAGTCACCCGCCAGCGACCAGCATGAGCATCCCGACGCCCACGCACACCAGACCCGCGACCAGCAACTTCAGCTAGCACACCTCTCACTGGTCGCGGTAGGACTGGGCGGCGGCCGGCCCGAGGCGGCGGGAGCGGGAGACCGGGTCGCGGGGGTTGAAGGAGGTCAGGTCCATCGCCTGGGCGATGCGTTCGGGGTGGACGGTGAAGTCGAAGTGCCGGCGGCGCTGGATGACGGTACTGGCCTCGCGGGGGAGGCGGTTGGTCTTGTCCGGGAGGCACTCGAGGATGCGGTGGTCGTGGCTGGCCAGGGCGCAGGCGATCGCCCAGACCGGTTCGTAAGGAGTGCCGAGGATGTTCTCGCTGTCGGTGCCGGGCGGCACGTAGACGGGGACGATCAGCGAGGCGGTCTTGCCGGAGACGTCCAGGCGCAGGGCGCGGCCGAGGGCCTGGACGCAGCGGATGACGCTGCGGGTGGGGTCGGCGTAGACGATCGCGTCGACGCTGGGATGTCGACGCCCTCGGCGATCAGGCGGGCGACACCAGCGTCTTGCCGGTGCCCGTCGCCGACACGAACAGCGCCCGCGTCCCCGCGCGCCGCAGATGCCGTGCCAGCCGCATGACGGCCTCGGCCTGGTCGGCAAAGAGCCGCACGGGCCGGGGCGGCCGGGGCGCGGCAGTTCCACCACAGTCATGGCAGCTCTTCTCTGAGTCAGTGGCTCCAGTACTCGCGGCGGGGCAGTTCGACCCACACATCGGGCGGTCCGGCCACGGCGCGCCTGTCGGCGGGGCGCAGGCCTGCGAAGGCGCAGGCGTAGGCGACGGCGTTGTGCTGGTAGAGGTAGGAGGCCAGCACCTCCGCGGAGGTGTCGTTCTCG
Organism: Streptomyces sp. NPDC031365; assembly: GCF_055569765.1. Taxonomy (NCBI): domain Bacteria; kingdom Bacillati; phylum Actinomycetota; class Actinomycetes; order Kitasatosporales; family Streptomycetaceae; genus Streptomyces; species Streptomyces sp. NPDC031365. The sequence continues at coordinate 135,596 of NZ_JBVIIM010000020.1, forward strand.
TCCGGTCCTCCGCCGGGGTGCAGGTCGGAGCCCTCGATCGTTCCATGGCGGGCGATGCTGCCCTGGTTGCCGCTCTTGGGATTGGCGTAGAGGCCGTAGCAGAGGGTGTCGGCGGACAACCGGGCCAGCACGCCCGGCATCTGCGGTGCATACCCCCAGGGCTGGGTGACCACGCAGCCGCCCGGAACGGACGTCACGCCGACGATGTGCAGGCTCTCGTCCATGTCGTACGCGTAGGGGTCCTCCAGCAGCTCGTCGATGAGTTCGCCGTGTGCCGGTGTCGCCTGAGGACGGCGCACCGCCTCGGCCGCGTCGATGCCCGCCACACAGGCCAGGCCCGTGCCGTCGTAGTAGAACTCGCCCAATGCCGTGGTGAGGCGATGGGCCTCCTGCGCTGCCGTCCGCTCGGTGTCGCTCAGGGACACCCCTTCCGGTACCGGGAACAGCTCGGGCGTCGGTCCGGCCAGGCTCAGCCGCCCCGGCGACCAGCCGCCGAGCGACGGCCGCCGGGGATCGGCCCCGGCGGCGAGTGCCCGTGCGTTGGCCGGCTTGCGGGACAGGACGGCTTCCCACAGTGCCGTCACCCCGTTCTCCAGCGCGTCCACGTCAGCAACCCGGCGGGCAAGTTCCGTAACAGCCTCCGGGGAGCCGGACACCGCTGTCCGGTGCAGGTGCCTGCTCCCGTTCCCCAGAGCACCGGCGCCCCGCAGGAGGACACGGGCACCGCAGCGCCCGCAGTGCAGGCGCGGTTCACGGGCGGGGCAGCGGAAGCTACTGCCACGGCGGAGGCCGAGGAGCCCGCGGCCGCTCTCCCAGCGCCCGTTCCACGCGGCAGCGACACAGCGGCCGGTGCCGCGTGCCGAGCGGGCACCGCAGAGCTCACGGCGCCCCACTGCGAGGAAGGCCGCCCCGGCGAACACCCCCGCGCCCGGCGGTGCCTCGCGCCCGGTCCGCTGCTCGTCCTCGACGCCGACACCGAGCGGCAGGTGACCGGCTACGGCGTCGGCGGTCTGATCCTGGACGTGCCCGCCAAGTCGCTGCCTGCTCTGGTGGAGTGGACGCTCACCGAGGCGCGGCTGGGGTCGGAGAAGCTGCACGGCTCGGGAAAGGACGGCGACCCGCTGCTGGTGCTCACCGAGGCGGCGTGCGAGCGCTACGGCCTGCCCGCCGCCTTGTCCGAGGCCGAGCGCCCGCCGGGCGGCTGCCGGAAGGACACAAGGTCATCAAGCAGCTTGAGCGCGCCGACTGGCAGCTCACCAAGCTCGGGCTGGGGCCGTGGGCGGGGATCTACCGTCCCGCCCACGGCAGCCGCCGCCAGTGCGTACAGCTGTGCATCCTCTCCTGGCGCACCCTGGACGACCGCTCCTGGGGCCACGCCGCCCAGTTGCCGCCGCCTGAGCTCGCCCGGGTGCTGGGCGTGTATGGGCCCGGGTGATGACGCCGGTCGGCTCAACGGCCGTGACGGGGCTGCAGCTGATGACCGCGCTCAACCCGCCGACCCGCGCCAGCGAGCCCGACGCCGGCGGCAAGCGGCACCGTGAGCACCGGCCCGGGTCACTGGGCACAGAGCCGGTAGACCCGGCGCCGTGCGAGGCGATCGACGGACACCCCGTCCTGGCCCATCTGCCCCGCTTCCACGTGCGCGGCCCCGGCGAGCGGCTGTTCGAGGAGGCCTACGACTGGGCGCGGATGCGGGCGATCTCGTCGGAGACGAAGGAGGCATCGGCACCTTCGGGAGCCGGCGCGGCGTCGTACAGGGCGGCGAGTTGCTAGGTGGTGAAGGCCTCGGTGGAGGCCGGTGACCATGTGACCGGCATTGTGGATGAGGACGTCGATACGGCCGTGCTCGCCGAGGATCCGGCTGATCGCGGTGTCGACCGAGTCCTGCGAGGAGACGTCGAGTTCGATGGAGCGCAGGGTCGACGTCGTGCTCCTTGCTGTACGCGGAAGCGGCTTCGGCCTGCGGGGCGTTGCGGGTGGCGGTCTGGCGCATTCCGGCGTAGACGGTGTGGCCGGCGTAGACGGTGTGGCCGGCGTCGGCGAGGGCGCGGGCGGTGAGAGCGCCGAATCCGCTGGAGGCACCGGTGATGACGACGATGCTGCTCATGATCTCTGTCTCCCGGGTTTGTGAGGGGTCTGGCCCGAGTCGCCGCCGGCGACGACGGCCGTTGAGTGCGTCGGGTTCAGGCGATGCCGCCGTTGGCGTAGAGGACCTGGCCGTTGATCCAGCGGGCAGAGCCGGCGAGGAAGGCCACCGCCTCGGCGATGTCCTCCGGGGTGCCCAGACGCTCGAGCGGTGCTGCCTTGGACAGCTTGTCGATCGTGGCCTCGTCCTTGCCCTCGAGGAACAGCGGCGTGGCGGTCGGGCCCGGCGCCACGGCATTGACAGTGATGTCCTTGCCCCGCAACTCGCGGGCCAGGACGAGCGTCATGGCCGCGACCGCGCCCTTGCTCGCCACATAGGCGACAGTGAACCGGCCCTCAGCCGCGGCGCGGCCGGCGTACTCGGCCAGTTGTCGGCCGCTTTCGCACTGACCGGGCTCAGAAGGGCGCGGACGTAGGCACGCACGTGGCGTCGAAGGTCAGTGTGACCGTGGTCATGAGGGTGACCACTTGTGCCGGCTCGGTGGCCGCGACGCGGCTGAATGCCTCCTTGTTCGCCAGGCCGCCGATGAGCGCCGCCTCCGCCCCGCCGCGCCCGGTTCGGTGACCGGCGGACCGACGATCCCTTGAGGCGGATCTTCGAAGTGCTGCCGGCGCTGAGTTCGTATCGGCGGACGGGCCGCGTCCCGAAGCCGGAGGAGTTCCCGTCATTGACTTCCTGGTCAGCGCAGCCTGTACCCAGGAGTCCGCACCCGCCGGAACGCCACCGCACGCCCTCGCCGAGGAGGCGATCACCACCAGGACGATCGCCGAGGCCGTGGGCCGCTACCTCGGCATCCCGGTCGTCTCGATCGCCCCCGAGGACGCGGGCGCGCACTTCGGCTGCGCGAACCCCCTTCCCGGGACCGCTGCTTCGAAGTCGTCGACCTCCTCGTTGGCACGGAGAACGGATACGCCCGCACGTACGGCATCGACCCGCCGCGACCATCACGACCCGATCCGTGCGACGCGGTGGTCAGAAGGGGTCTAGCGGGCGATCCCCTCACCCATGAGGAGCTCGTCCGTTTCCCCGGGGCCGGCGAAGGTGTCGTCGTACAGGCGGGTGACGCCTTGTCGCGAGGGTCCGTCGGCGGTGCCCGGCAACAGCCACGCGGCCCCGGGGACCTCCGCGTCCCCGGGGGCGGTCACCACCAGGTCGGCCCGGTGGTCGCCGTCCATGTCAGTGAGGCGCACGGCCTGCCCGAAGTCGTGGTGTCCGTTCGGCACGCCATGCACGTCGCGTTCGTCGAAGGCTCGGGCTCCGCGGCCGGTCAGGCCCGTCTTCCCGCCCGGGAAGAACAACACCTCCTCCGGGCCCGGCTTCGCGTAGGCCCCTGCGCGAGGTGCTCCGGCTACGACGTCCGCGTAACCGTCGCCGTTGACATCCCCGGTGTCGATGGAGACGAAGACGCCGTCCTCGTCATGCGGTTGCTCGCCGGGCACGCCCGGGGTGTCACGGTCGAGGGTCGTGGTCCTGGTTCCCGGTCCGGACTCCGTGCCGTACACGACCGTCACCGCGCTGCGGCTCACCCCACCGCCGCGAGGGCTGATGACCAGGTCGCCAAAGCCGTCCCCGTCCACATCGCCGACCGCGCCCGCGGCGGCGTCGGGCAGGCTCACTCCGTCCGGCTGGGTGAAGCCGTCCCGGCCACCCTTCAGGTAGCTCGCCGGCCAGTGCAACTCGGACTCGGGGACGGTCTCCGGGCCCGTGTCGTCGTGGTGGAAGGCCACCAGGTCGTCGATGCCGTCGCCGTTGAGGTCCCCGGCGACGAGCGCCTGATAGGCCGCTTCGTCACCGGTCTCGTCGGGTATGCGGGGCGCGGGCACCCTGCCCGTGCCGGCGGGCGACCCGTCGCGCCGGAACGGGCCCTTCAGCAGGCCCCGTTCGGAACCGAGCCCGAAGACGAGGTCGGCCTGCCCGTCGCCGTCGAAGTCACCGGCGGCGAGGTGCTCCTCCAGGATCGGGTCGCGGGCCCCGGGCACATGACTGCCGTCCGTCCCCGGCACCCGGGCGGCATGCGACAGCCCTTGTGCGGAGCCCCACATGATGATCACATGAGGGCCGTCCATCTCGAACACGGCGGCGGCGAGGTCGGTGTAGCCGTCGTCGTCGAAGTCGCGGGCCACCGCGTCCGATCCGAACAGTGCCTCGTCTCGGGTCTTTCCAGGAATCGCGGGGTCATCCTGTGTGAGGTACTGGCACCGGCCCAGCCCCGTTCCGGCGCCGGTGCCGTACGCCACCGACACGCTCCCGGCGAGGGCGCCGTCCCCGGCGTCCCCGCCCGGGCCGGTCAGTGCCACGTCGGGGTGAGCGTCGCCGTCGAAGTCGGCAGCGGCCGCGACACCGGCCGGAGCCGGGCGGTCCGTCGCTGCCCCGGTCGTCGGCGCGGTGCCGTGTGCGGCGGTCCGGCACGCGTGGGGTGCGGTGATGTCGCCGGCCTCGCCACCGCCAAGGACGGCACCCACCACCACCGCCACCGCCACGACCGCGGCACCGCCGCCGATCATCCACTTCCGTTCACCGCCACGTCCCCGCACCAGCCGCTCCTCCGTCACCGACCCCTGGTACCACCAAGAACGTGTCGGACGGCCCGCGCGGTTCCGATCACCGGGCCAACGGCGGCGGCAGCCGGCTGGGGCGCCGCGACCTCGCACGTGACCTACGCCGGCAACAAGGTGGCAGCCAGCACCGTCGGAATGGACAAAGACGCGAAGTCGCCCGATGACCGACGATCTTCAGCAAAGTCACCCGCCAGCGACCAGCATGAGCATCCCGACGCCCACGCACACCAGGCCCGCGACCAGCAACTTCAGCTAGCACACCTCTCATTGAAGACGAGTGGCGGATCGGCGCGACGCCCTCCCGGACGGGAGATGCCCAGCGCCAAGTGTTGGGGGGGGGGGTTGGACGTGCCGCAGCAGGCCGCACAGCACCTCCTCACCGCAGAGCTTCCCGGAAGCCGCGGGGCCAGGGGCCCAGGAGGCACCGCCGCGCAAACCGCGCCGGACCATTCCTCGCCGCACGGCCACTGCCGCGGCGGTGACCGTGCGGCGAGGACATGCCGGAGACCGGCACACACGATACCGGGTATGCCCGCTGATGACCTCACACCGGGAAGATCCGGCACCCCACGGCGAGGTCACACTCATGGATTCCAGAACATCGTGACCTCCACCAGGTCGAAGCGCCTGGCGGCCAGCGCTCCCCTCCGGATCGCCCAGTGGAGGGACAGGCCCTCCCTGCCCTCGATGCCGGGATGCCACTCGGCCAGCAGCACCCAGTCCCTCAGGTCCCCGGTCTCATCCGCATGAATCGCAACCGACTCCACGGGATTCGTGTCCATGGATGCGTGCTTGGGGTGCCCACCCACCTGCACCCACCCGCCAGCAGGGAAGCCACTGGCACACACGTCCAACAGCGCGTCGTGAACGTTGTCGTAGGGAGCCCAAGGAAGCTCCTCACTGCGCCAGCCCTGTGCCGTGGCCACCGCCTTGCAGCTGTGGAACGGCAGGGACACATCTGCGGTCAGGCGCAGGTCACCCTGCCAGAACGCCTCGTGTATCTCCCGCCAGTCCTCCAGTCCGTTCTCTTCGGAGAAGTCGTGAATCCCCGCGCGTTCCTCGACGGTTGCGCCCTCGGGCACGTACATGACGTCGCCTCCGGCATCCGGGTCGGGGAACCCGAAGAGCAGGAGACGGCCGTCGGGCGGCAGCGGGAGTCCGGTCACCTCTTCGGCCAGGTCGGCACAATTGAGCGAGGCGACGAGGGGAAACTCGGGGTTCGGGGCACCAGGGGGGAGGAGGAGGGGACCACCATAGCGGCCCACGGTCGGTCCGGCGCCGCTCAGGGTCAGGGTCGCGCAGGGGAGGGCGGCGTCCGTCCACTGTTCCACGACGGCGGCGGGGACCTGCTCCGCCGTCAGCTCCGCACGATACCGACTCAGTCTGTTCAGCACCTCAGGCCTCATGCGGGAACCCTATCGAGCCCATCCCTTCTCTCCACTCGGTGCGCAGCAGAGTCCCGGGCAAGAACGGATGGTGCCTGCTTCTCTCAACTGACTCCGGACGCGGTCCGCGGCTCGGCCGACCGCGCTCTGTGCGCCGGTGCCGCCTGGCTGTTGTCGTCCTCCCGGGGGTGGCCCGTGGACACGCCTGGTAACGACGGCGTTCAACGGGGCTGCTCACGCCGTTCCCTCAACTCCGTCACGGCCCCCCTGAGCCGCAACAACATGGTCGCTTGACGGAGTTCCGGCGGCGCGGTGAAGGCCACCTATCGACCTCCGCATGTTTTCCGGCTGCCCTTGAAGGGCTGATCAGTGCCGGGAGACTTCCTCCCAGGGCGCGCAGGCGTGCCCCGCAACCACTTGGGCCGGGGACATGACATGGGCACCGCGGTTCGGTGGTACAGCTGCCGTGGGTGCACCCCTGAGCAGCCCTGTCTCCCTCACGTGCGGCGCTGCGTATCGGCCCGAATGGTGATCACCGCCCGTTGCAAGAGCGTGGCCGACACCTTCCACATGCCGTACTCATACCTGCAGTCTCCGTCCATCCGGTCGACAGATGTGGTGCCCTCGTCGCTGTGACTCGGGAGGCACCGGTTCCATGAACGCACGCGCCCACGGTGGCCTGGCCAGGGTTCTGCACCACCTCGGGGCCACCTTGCTCGACGTCGCACATGGCGGGGCACGCGACACCGCGGTCATCGCCGGCGGCGTCGTCATCCACGACCCCGTGGACGACTCGGCGCCGCCGCCGCACGCCCTGGTACTCGGCGTCGGCCTGCACGATCCGGACGACATCGCCAGGCTGCTCGAGGAGCTGGGGCGCCGGCAGGCCGTCGCCCTGGTGGTGCGGGCCCCCGTACCGGCAGACGCCAGGGTGGCGGCGGCGGCCGAGGCGTCCGGTGTCGGGCTCCTCGGTCTGACCCGCGGGGCGTCCTGGGTGCAGGTGGCCGCCATGCTGCGGGCGGTCCTCTCCGAGGGCGACATCGGCGGGGACGGTCCGGAGACCTTGGGCGGCACACTCTCCGGTGACCTGTTCGCGCTCGCCAACTCGATCGCCGCGCTGATCGACGCGCCCGTGACCATCGAGGACCGCCACTCACGGGTGCTGGCCTTCTCAGGACAGCAGGACAGAGCCGACGCCTCCCGGGCCGAGACAATCCTCGGCCGCCAGGTTCCCGAACGGTTCTGGCGTCAGCTCACCACCCGCGGCATCTTCCGCGAGCTCTACCGCAGCGACGGGCTGGTGCACATCCCGCCGATGCCGGACGGACTGGACGGCACCACTGTGCCGCGGGTCGCGGTCGCCGTCCGCGCCGGGGAGGAGTTCGTCGGTTCGATCTGGGCCGCCGTGCGCGAGCCCCTCAGTCCGGGACGGTCCCAGGCGCTGTGCGACTCGGCCAGGATCGTCGCCCTCCACATGCTCCGGCTGCGGGCCGGCGCCGACGTGGAGCGCAGACTGCGGGCGGATCTGGTGAGCACTGCCCTCGAGGGAGGGGCGGGTGCCCGGGAGGCACTGAGCAGGCTGGGCCTGTCCGGCCGGCCCGTCGTGGTGCTGGCCCTCGCGCTGCGCGACGACACCGGCGAGGGGCCGGTCACCGGGGCACAGGCAGGGCTCACGTCCGAGCGGGAGCGCCTGGCCGACGCCTTCGCGATGCACCTGGCGGCGGTGCATCCGCACTGCGCCGCCGCGCTGCTCGGCGACACCGCCTACGGCCTGGTCCCCGCACAGCAGGACGGCGGGGCCGGTGAGGAGCGTGCGATGCGGATCGCCGCGGACTTTCTCGACCGGGTGGTGACGCGCACCGCGGCGGTGATCGGCGTGGGCCCGACGGGTGCGGACGCCGTCGGACTCGCCCATGCGCGCTCGGACGCCGATCGCGCGCTACGAGTGCTCCGTGTCCGGGCGTCCGAACGCCGGGTCGCCCGGCTCGCCGACGTACGGGTCGAGGCCCTGCTCTGTGACCTGCGTGACCTCGTGGCGGCGCGGGGCGACGAACCCGACGGTCTGGATCACGAGGCTGGCCGCCTACGACCAGCGGCGCCGTGCGAACCTCGTCGAGACGCTGCGCGCGTGGCTCGACGCCTTCGGCGACATCACCGAGGCTGCGGCCGCGGTCCACGTCCACCCGAACACCTTCCGCTACCGCCTGCGCCGCCTCACCGAGGTTGGTGGCATCGACCTGGACGACCCCGAGGCGCGCTTCGCCGCGATGCTCCACCTCCGTCTGCTCCCCCTGCCACTCATCTCACCGTGAGCACAGGCGGGTCACCGCCGGGCCCACCGGGGCCCCGTCATGCCGCCGACGGCCTCCGGCGGGCAGCCGAGCCGGCCCCGGGTCGCCACCAGGAGAACGACGGCCACGACGACCGAGCTGACCAGGAAGGCGTGGTCGGTGTACCGGAACGACAGCGACGGGAACATGTCGGACCATGCGACCGAGAAGAAGTTGTTGACGCTGGTGTGCAGCACCATGGCCAGCAGCAGGCTCTGACCCGTGTGGTTGAAGACCCAGGTCATCACGAAGCTGAACGCGATGGTGATGGCCAGGAACTCCACCGGCTTGCTCCAGGAGACGTCCGGCCAGCCGCCCCACTCGCTCAGGAAGAGCGGCAGGTGCCACACGCCCCACAGCGGGCCGAGAACGAGGGTGCCGCCCACGGGGCCGTACTTGTGCTGGAGACGCGGCATGGCGAAGTCGCGCCAGCCGGGCTCCTCGGCGAGGCCGGTGGTCAGTATCTGCAGGATCAGACCGGGTACGTACGCGGCCAGCAGCACCGCACTCGGCATCCCGGGAAGCTGACCGGACAGCAGGACCGTGGTGAGGGTGAGCACCGCGGGAACCGCGATCGCGATGCCCACATACCAGCTCCAGCCGATCCGCCACTTGGTCATCCGCCCGAGCCAGGCCCGCAGGCCGGGGCGGCCGTCGGCGACAACGGTCACCACCAGGGCGGACAGCACCGGTCCGAGGTAGGCACCGGGGATGACCCCCAGGAGCTGGCTGGTGCCGAGCACGGAGGGAAAGGTGAAGTGGAGGACGCCCAGGCCGTTCTCGGACAGGATGTACGGCGTCCAGGCCACCCAGCTCAGCACGAACGCGAGGCAGAAGAACCAGGTCAGCGGGAAGCGCCGGACATGACCGCGCAGGCCGCCGCCGGGCGGCGGGCCGTGGTGCGCCGGTGGAGCGATGGTGCGGAGGGGCGCCTGATGGCTCATCCCCGTGTCCTCTCGGAGTGCCTGATGCGATGGGTCCAGCACATCAGCGGACGGCTCGCGAATCACTGCGCCGGGCACCCCGAACGCCGGTACAGCAGGCTGTACCGCTCACCGGCAGAGGGCCGGACCCGCGCATGTGGGCTCGTCACCAGATCGTCACAGGAGTGTTGTGGGGCGACGGCAGGACGTGACCTGAGGACCCCGGCAGGCCTCCTGTGGATCACAGGGCGGGCACCGCACACCGACGGGCCCGCCGCCCTCACTTCGAAAGGCCGTCCCCATGATGAGCCATCACCTGCGCAACGCCGTCGTCGCCGTCACCGCCCTCACCGCTGGACTGCTGATGACGGCATGTCAGGGCGATGCCGGCGCCACCTCGTCCGGCAAGGACACGGCGGTCGTGGGGAAGGCGGCGGACGCGAAGAACACCAAGGGCGTGAACGGCTCGTTCAAGGGCGGCACGGTCACCTTCCTCGCCCCGGGCAAGTACATGGTGTCCGTGCCGGGCCAGGGTGACCAGCAGTTCCTGGTCGCCGGCGACACCGAGGTGTACGGCGTCGGCACCATCTGCGGCGAGGCGGGCGTCAAGGCCGACGCGCCGTGCACACTGGACGACTTGGAGTCGGCCACCCGGAAGGGCGCAGTGAACGCCGACGTGGAGGTCGAGGACGGCATCGCCACGCAGGTGACCGAACGGCGCAGCGCCCAGCCGGACTCCGGCTCCGGCTCCGGCACGGAGAAGGGTTCGGACTCCCGTGAGACCGTCAACGAGGGCGTCGACAAGGGCAAGGGCGTCAGCGGCACCTGGTTCGGCGAGGTCCGCCACCTGGCTCCGGGCAAGTACACCATCTCCGACCTGAAGGGTGTGGAGCAGCAGTTCCTCGTCGCCGAGGACACGGAGATCTGGGGGTACGGCGACATCTGCGGAAGCACGGACACCGGAGAGGGCGGCGAGGGCGGCATCGAGTGCACCGAGGGCGAGTTGGAGAAGGCCGCGAAGCAGGGCCTCACCGCGGAGGTCGTCATCGACAACGGCATCGCGACCAAGATCACCGATGACCACTGAGCCGCACCGGACCGTGGTGTGACGCGGGCCTCTCCCCCACTGGTTCAACACGCCCGCACCGGTCGGCGTATCCCCCAATGAACGTCGTCTCATGCGCACACGGTCGTACTCGCCAGGCGGGCCGCCGGGAACGCAGATTGGTTGGCCCGCGTCATGTCCGAACAGACACCGTCCGTGGATCCGGAGAGCCGTTTCCGGCGTCCCGCCCTTCCGGTTCGTGTGAAGGGCGCGTCGGGTGTGTCGCGCCGGCGGCTGCTCGGCACGGCCGGTGCCACCGGAATCCTGCTCGGTGCGGCGGGCGGGGTGGCGGGGCATTCCGCCGCCGCACCCGGGCACGTCACTCCCCTGACCTCGCTCGGTTCGGACCGGTCGCCGTTCCACGGGACCTATCAGTCCGGCATCACCAGTGAACTCCAGTCCTGCGGCCACCTCCTCGCGTTCGACCTGGCGGCCGGAGCGGGCCGCAGGGAGGCCGCCGCGCTGATGCGCCGGTGGTCGGCGGCGGCCGCACGGCTCATGGCGGGCGAGCCGGCCGCGGACGGGAACACCGAGGTGGCCCGGGACGCGGGCCCCTCCTCCCTGACGGTCACCTTCGGTTTCGGCGGCTCCTTCTTCGACCGGACAGAGCTGCAACGTCGACGGCCCCGCGCGCTGGACCCGCTGCCCGACTTCTCCTCGGACCGGCTCGACAAGGCCCGCAGCGACGGCGACGTGTGGGTGCAGATCGGCGCGAACGACGCGCTGGTCGCCTTCAACGCCATGCGCGTCATCCAGCGGAAAGCGGGTTCCGCCGCCCGGGTGCGCTGGCAGATGAACGGCTTCAACCGCTCCCCCGGTGCCACCGCCCACCCCATGACGGCCCGCAACCTGATGGGCCAGATCGACGGCACCCGCAACCCCCGTCCCGGCGAAGAGAACTTCGAGGGGAGTGTCTTCGTTCCCGCCGACGGCGAGCCGGACTGGATGGCGAACGGCTCCTACGTCGTCGTACGCCGCATCCGCATGCTGCTCGACGACTGGGAGAAGCTGCCGCGCGGGGACCAGGAGAAGGTCATCGGGCGGCGCAGGTCCGATGGCGCGCCCTTGACCGGAGGCACCGAGACCAGTGCCATGGAACTGGAGAAGACCGACGCCCGGGGGAATCTCGTCGTCCCCATCGACGCCCACGCCCGGGTCAGCCGGCCCGACTACAACCAGGGAGCGACCATCCTGCGCCGTCTGTTCTCCTACCACGACGGCTACGACAAGGACGGTACGCCGGACGCGGGCATGCTGTTCGTCTGCTGGCAGGCGGACCCCTTGCGCGGCTTCATACCGGTGCAGCGCCATCTGGACCGCGGCGACGCGCTGTCGCAGTACATCCGGCACGAGGCGAGCGGCCTGTACGCGGTCCCGGGCGGGGCGGCGGACGGCGAGTACGTGGGCCAACGCCTGCTGGAGAGCTGAGCACGGCCCGCCGCACCACCCCGCGGCCGCGTGCGGCGGCATGGGCGCACGGTGACCGTCGGGACCGGGTCGCGGGTGCCGGGGACGGGCCGGCGCGGTCAACAGCTACGGCAGGCATCGACGCCGTCGGTGCCCACAGCAGGCTTGGAGGTTCCCGCGGTCAGGAACGGTCCCCATCGTCCCCGAAGCGGCTTGCCGGCAGACACGTTGTCAGGACGGGGCGCGCAACGCCTCGACCGGTTCCATCCGGGAAGCCCGCAGCGACGGGTACACGCCCGCCAGCAGCCCGACCACCGCGCCGACCACCGGTGCGCCCAGGGCAAGCCGGCCGTCCAGTACGGGCGTCCAGTCCTTGACCGCCGACACGGCCACCACGACGACCATGCCCAGGGCTGCACCGATGATGCCGCCCAGCAGACCGATCGTCGTCGACTCCAAGAGGAACTGTCCGGCGATCTGCCGGCGCGAAGCGCCGAGGGCACGCCGCAGTCCGATCTCTCCGACCCGTTCCATCACGGTGACCAGCGTGACGTTGGCGATCCCGATGGCACCCACGATCAGGGAGACCAGACCCAGGATCAGGAACAGGCCGTTGACATCGCCCTGGACACCTTTGCGTGCCTTCGACAGATCGGGCGGGGCGAGGACGGTGAGCGCCTTCGCGCTGTTGGGCGCCAGTGCGAAGGGTGACTGCCTGGCGACCTGCTGCGCGGCGCCGAGGGAGGTGTTGATCAGGACTCGGTTCACCGTACCCAGGCCGAGGCGGTCCTTCGCCGTCGTGGGCGGCAGGATCACCGAGGCGGACAGGCGCTGCTCGCGCTTGAATCCGCCGAGGATCCCGATCACGGTGAAGGAGTGCCCGTTGAAGAAGACCGCGGGCGAGTCCTCGACCTCCGTGATGCCGAGGAGACGAGCCGCCTGGTCGCCCAGCACCGCCACCCGGGCATGCCGGGCGATGTCGCCGCTGTCGTAGAACCGGCCGGCCGTGATGTTGCCACGCACCGCCGCCGGCAGGGAGGGCGAGGCGGCGGTGACGGCCAGCGTCTGGCCGGACAGGCCACCGGGCGTGACCACGTCGTTGGCCCGCACCTGTACGGCCGCCAGTTCGTCCGTCTGCGCGAGCGCGGCGGACGATTCCACCCCGGCCAGCCGGTCCACGGCAGCGATGCCCTCCCAGTCCGCCAGCGGGACGGTGTCGGACGCCGGGGGTGGCACCACGACGGTGACCGACGTCGCGGTGAGCGCGTTGAACCGGCCGACGATCTGGTGGGCGGCCGTCGACGCCACCCCGATCGTGATGACCAGCGTGCCGATACCCAGCACGGTGCCCAGTGTGGTCAGAGCGGACCGCAGGGGACGGGCCAGTACGCCCGCCAGCGCCTCCGTCCACAGGTCTCTCGGAGCGATCCAGGGACGCCCGGCCTTCTTCTCCAGGTCCGCGGCGACGGCACGGCGACGGTGCCTCATGCGTACTCCTGACTGAGCTGCCCGTCGTGGATCCGCACACGCTTGGTCGCGCGCCTGCTGACCGCCTCGTCATGAGTGATCACGACCAGGGTCATGCCCTGCGCGCCGAGTTGGTCGAAGAGGTCCAGAACCGAGAGCGTGTTCTCGCTGTCGAGATTGCCGGTCGGTTCGTCGCACAGCAGCAGGGCCGGTTCGCTCATCAGGGCCCGGGCGATGGCCACACGCTGGCGCTCACCGCCGGACAGACGATCGGGCCGGAATCCATGCCGGTGGGAGAGCCCCACCCGGTCCAGTGCCGCTCTGGCCCGTTCGGCCCGGCTGCGGCGCGCTCTGCCCGTGCGCTGCCTGCGGTAGATCTCCGCCAGCATGACGTTCTCTTCCACGGTCCGGTAGGGAAGCAGGTGGAAGGACTGGAAGACGAAGCCGATGCTGCCTCCACGTAGGGCGGTGCGCTGACGGTCGGTGAGGGCGCCGGTCCTGACCCCGTCCAGCCAGTAGTCCCCCGAGCTCGGGCTGTCCAGCAGTCCGAGCGTGTTCAGCAAGGTGGACTTGCCCGACCCCGACGGCCCGACGATCGACAGGTGCTCCCCTCGCCGGACCGTCAGGTTCACATCGCGCAGGGCGTGCACGGGTGGATCGGAGTCGAAGGTGCGGTGGACACCGGTCAGCCTGATGACGTCACCTTCGTCCGGCAGGTCACCGGGTGCCAGGGGTCCGGTCACTGGCCGACCACCACGAGGTCGCCCCTCTTGAGCGTGCCGCCGTCCGGCTTCACCTCGACCAGCCCGTCGGCGGAGATCCCGAGGTCGACCTCGACACGCCGCACAGTCCCGTCCCGCTCGACCCGCACGCGCGCCTGTCCGCCCGCCGAGGTCTGGACCGCGGCGACGGGCACGGCCAGGACCTTGCCGTCCGAGTCTCCCACCTCGATGGTCACCGTCACCGCGCCACCCGCGTCCTTGGCGAGCGGGCCGGGCTTCGCGATGGTGACCTTCAGAGGCACAGGGTCCGACGTGCCGCCGCCGGCCGCTCCGGCGGTCTCGGGCTCCCCACCGGTTTCACCTTGCCCCGCGGCGTCCTTCGGTGCCGACCCCGGTGCGCCGATTTCGCTGAGCACACCCTTGGCTTCCTTGCCGTCCGCTGTCGTGACCTGGACCGCCATCCCTTCGTGCAGGGATGCGGCGTCCGCGCCGGGCACCACGGCGTCCACCACGACGTCGGAACCTGTCACGGCGGCAACTTCCCCGTCCGGGGCATCACCGGCGCGCACCTTGGTCTTGTCGACCCGGACCGGAAACTCGGGCAGGAAGATCACCTCTCCCGCCGGCACCTTGGTCCCGTAGCCGGCCTTGAAGGAGCTCAGCGCGGAGTTGGCCAGCTGAAGCTGCTTCTCGGCCGACTTGATCTGCAGGTTCCGGACCTCCTTCGATTCCGGTCCTGACTCGCCGTCGCCCTCAGACTTCCCGCCGTCCCCCCGCGCGGTGAGCAGCGCGAGTTGCGCGTCGGACACCGCGGTCTCAAGTTCTCCCAGTCGCTGCCGGTCGGTGCTCGTGGGCTCCTGCGCCGTGTACCCCTTGCTCCGGTACCAACGGCCGACCGCGGAGGCGGTGCCCTGCCCGTAGGTCCCGGTGACGCCGCCCGTCGGGAAGCCCAACCTGTTCAGGGCCTTCTGCAGTTGTCCGACGTCGTCCCCCGAGGAACCGGGGCCGATGGTCCGGTACATCGGTACCGATCCGCGCAGCACCAGCACCGGCCTGCCGCTCACCTGCATGAGGACATCGCCTTCCTTCAGCCGGCTCCCGGCGGACGGCGCCTTGGTGACCCGCTGGGCCGCACCGGCTTCCTCGCTCTCCTGGGACGCGCCGACGGACCCTGCCAGGGTGAGACTTCGCGGAGAGCCGTACTCCAGGCTGCCCTGGGCCACCACGGTGGCGGTCAGTGCACGGTGCTCCACGGGCACGGTCACCGCCCCCGCCTTCGGCGGCTGCTGCGAGGCCGCGGCATCGGCGGGTGACTGCATACGGGTGCCGGCGAACCAGCCGCCCGCCCCGACGACGGCGACCACGGCGACGATCACGCCCAGGCGCCTCGTACGGCTGCTCTGCCGCTTTTTGCGGGGCCTCATCCGTTGTCCCCGACGTAGGGGTTCTTCTTGTACTTGGGCCAGTACGCGGCCCTGAATTGCTTGCCGCACTCGAGGTCCTTGAGCGCGAGGTCGATCTCACGGGCGAGCTTCGGCAGCGCTTCTTCCTTGCTCGGTTCCGACACAATCTGGGCGCTCACCTGGAACTTCACCATGTCGCCGATGCCGGTGGGCTGAGTGGTGCTGACCGTGATGCCCTTCTTGCGCAGGCAGGCGGCGTACCCCTGGGCGAGGGAGACGAGTTGCGGATCGCCGTTGAGAGCCTGCCCGGCCTGCTTGTCCCGCTCCTGCTGCTCGGCGTTCTCCCGCTCCTGCTCGGCTTTCGACTTGGCCGGCCCGTACACCTTCAGTTCGGCCTTCGCGACGCAGCCGTCCTTGGGAGGGCGCGGAGGTGTGGAAGTGTCCTCGACACCGTCCAACTGCCCCAACGCCTTGTCGTACGCCTTCTGCTGGGCGGCGGGAAGGGAGTCGCGGTAGGAGTCGTTGGGGTCGGGCTTCATTTCCACGGGGGCCACGGCCGGATCATGGGGATAGACGGCGTGAGCGTTGGTGTGCAAACGCAAGATGATCACTGGTCCGTCCGATGAGGGAGTCGTCGTGCGGCGGCTCGGCGCCGTACCGGGGATGGGCGGCCCGGCCGGTCCGCCACGGGGGTGTGCCGTGGGCGCCGTATCGCCACCGCACAAGGAAAAGGACCTGGCCGTGCTGGTTTCCTGCACGGCTCGCGTGTGACGTCCGTCACGTTTGCGACGGTCGGGGCTGTCGTAGTCCGCTCGTCACCTCGTGACAAGGCTTGAGGCACGCGGCGAGGGCCGCGCACCCGAACCGATGAGGCACGGCAGACGAGGGGTGCAGCGCATGCGGACGAGAAGCACGACGGAGAGCGGGTTCGACGAGTTCGTGACGGCCCGTCGGCCGGCGCTCCTGGGTTACGCGGACACGCTGGCGGGCGGCGACCGTCACGCAGCCGAGGATCTGGTGCAGGAGGCACTCGTCAAGCTGTGGCTGGTCTGGCCGCGGATCGCGGACGGAGCACCGGAGGCGTACGCCCGGCGGATACTGACGCGTGCGGCCGCACGAGCGGCCCGACGACGCTGGCAGGGCGAACGGCCCACGGAGAGGCTGCCGGAGCCCGCCGTCACGGCCGACCCGGCCGGTCTGGTGGAAGACCGTCTCCGGTTGGGCGCCGTCCTGGCCCGGCTGCCCCGGCAGCAGCGGACAGCGGTAGTGCTGCGCCACTATTGTGATCTACCGGAAAGACAGGTCGCCGAAGATCTGAACTGTGCCCAGGGCACCGCCTCGTCGCTCGCCTCACGAGGGGTGGCGGTGCTGCGGTCGCTGATCACCCGCACCGAGGCGGGCCTGCCGGCGTGAGCGGTGAGGTGACCGGCGCCCTCTCCGTCCGCAGAGCGCGGATGCCCGGGACGGGCGGACCGGGGCGCGGCACGGTACGGCCGCCACGAGGCGCTCGGAGAATCCGTCCCGAGGAGCCCGGACGCGAGGGTGAAGGGGTGTCGGTGAAAGGCTCGTCGTCGGACTTCGAGCAGTTCGTCACGGCACGCGGTCAACGGCTGCTGCGCGCGGCATGGCTGCTGACGGGCGATGCCCACCTGGCGGAGGACCTGGTGCAAACGGTACTGGCCAAGATGTGGCCCAGATGGCACCGGATCGCCGAGGGCAACCCGGAGGCCTATGCCCGCAAGGCACTGGTCAACACCTTCTCGTCCTGGTGGCGGCGGCGCTGGCGGGGCGAGGTTCCGCACGGGGAGGTACCCGAGTCCGTCACGGCGGACGTGTTCGCGGGGATCGATCTCCAGCATTCGCTCGCCGCCGCGGTGCGGGCCCTGCCGCCCCGGCAGCGCGCGGTGGTCGTCCTGCGCTACTTCGAGGACTTGAGCATCGAGGAGACCGCCGAGACGCTCGGTTGCCGGCCCGGCACGGTCAAGAGCCAGTCCCTCAAAGCGCTGCGCACGCTGCGCGGCATGCCTACCTTGCACACTCATCTCGAGGAGGGGGAGCACGGTGCGCGACGCTGACGAACAGGAGGTGCGGGAGCGGCAGTTGCGAGAACTGCTGGAACGAACCGTGCCGGTGCTGCCGGCGCCCGCGGACCGCATGCGCCAGGTTCACAAGCTGGTGAAGGCGCGCAGACGACGACGCGGAGCACTGGCCGCGACGGTGGTGGGCGGCGCGGTGATCGCCCTGTTCCACGGATTCGTCGTCCAGCCGTTGCGGAGTCAGGTCGCCGCGCCGCTCTCGGAGCACCGGATCGCTCTCGCCGGCGGGGCGCTCAGTCTCGATATGCCCGAGGGCTGGTACGCGGGTGAGCAAGCGGGCCTGCCGGACACCGCGGGCGTCCTGGTCGCCAACCGGCCCTTGACGGCGACGCCGCCGTGTACCGGCGCGCCGGCTACGGACGGCTACCCCTGCGCGTCCCTGCCTCGTCTCGCCGAGGGAGAGGCAGTGATCTCCTTCCGCCGTTCGGAGGACTGGGGGGCCGTCGACTCGGGCACGAAAGTCGAACCCAGCCCGTACGCCCGGCCCGGCGAGCGCTGCCGTGACCTCGGAGGGGACCAGGAGTGGGCACGCCCGAGCCTGACGTCCCCCCGGCCCGGCGGCGGTACGACAGAGTTCCCCTTCAGCGTCCGTGTCTGCCTCAACGGCGCCTCGGCCACCACGCTTACCGAGGTCAGGGCGATAGTCGACAGTGCGGCCTACGACGATGCCCCTTCGACACCCGGCCCGGAGGGCATCGAGGACGACCGGACGGGAGAAGTCGACGTCAGGAAGTAGGACGCGGCCCACTCGGCGACCACCTCGCGACGCGCACCGAACTCCGGTGGGCGCCGCGACGTCTTCCGGGAGTCGACGTACCGCGGCGCCCGCGCTCTCGTGGCGGAAGCCGCGGCGCCGCCGGTCACGGTGAGCGGCAGGTGGTGCCGGATGCCGACCCCCAACCGACCGAAGTCCGTTGTCGTCCTCGTGGCCATGCCGCCTCAGCCGCAGACTTCACGGCCTTGTCACTAACCCTTTTCGCCGTCCGGAAGGTCACCGGCCTTGTCGACGACGGCGGTCTTGAGGAGGGCGGAACTGTCCAGGAGCGTTCCGGACTTTCCGTACGGCGTGTCCTTCGTCAGTCGGCTGCGGTGGCCGAGGTAGGCGAAGTCCTCCTTGTTGAAGACCCATTCGGTGACGACGCCGTTCTTCCTGTCGCTCCGGGCGATACCCAGGCCCTGGCGGCCGAGGGCGTCCTCGGCCTGCGGGGCCTCGGTGACGCCGGGGATCTTCGCCGCCGCCCGGTAGAGCGCGGCGGCCGTACGCGGCGGCATCACCCGGTCGAGGAGGTCCCCGATCTGCTCGAAGACGGCCTGGTCACGTTCCCTGTCATCGGCCTGCGGGGTCTTGGCGTAGAGGTGGTCCAGCAGCTGGCCGGGGTCGGTCGGCAGGGAGCCGAGCCACTCGTAGGTGGGCCGGCCGAACCCGGCCGGTGTACCGGCCGTGTCACCGAACTCGGCGTTGAGGCGTGTGGTCTCGCCGCCGCTGCGGATCAGACCCTGCGTCTTGACGGGCTCGGGATTCTGGGAGAGCCACAGTTCGTAGTCGTGCAGCGGACCGACGACGGCCTTCCCGCCGGACAGATCGGCCTCGCGGACCTTCTCCATCACGTAGGAGAACTGGTCGTCCCGCACGGTGGGGGCGTCACGCCTTCCCGCGGCGTCGGAGATCTGGTGGAGGAGGGCGGACACGGGCTGCATGTCCGCGGCCGTACCGGCCGACGCTCCGGCGGCCGGCGCGCGGTCGCCGTCGTTCAGGGCGATTCCCGCGGTCACGATGCCGGCCAGGGCCAGCGCGGTCACCGGCGCGAGGAGCACGGGGCGGAGCAGCCGGCGGGCCGGCCGGGCGGAGGTGGCGGCCTGGTCGCGGTCGATGTGTCGCATCAAGAGGTCCTTGTGACGGAGGTACCGCTCGTGTGGAAGGTTCCAGTCGGCCGGGGCCGGCAGCAGACGGGCGATCTCGTCGCGCTCGTCGGACGGCTCGGGGGAAGCGGAGTTCGTCCTGCCGTTCATGTGAGTTCCTTCCGCGCGGGCACGGTCGCGATCGCGGCCGCACTTGTCATCTCTCCGCGGGCGGTGGGCGGTTCCATGTTCTCCTCGGCGAGCCGGGCGAGCTTCTTACGGGCGCGGGAGAGACGAGACCGTACGGTGCCGACGGAAACGCCCAGGGCCTGAGCGGTCTGCCGGTAGTCCAGGCCGGACCACACGCACAGGGCGAGCACCTCCCGCTCGTGGCGCCGCAGCTTGTCCAGGGACGCCTGGACGGCACGCAGCCGGCGCACGTCGTCGATGCGCCCGACCGCCTGCGGGGCGAAGTCCTCCACCGGGGCGGGCTGCGGCTGCCGTGCCAGGAACAGTTGCCGTCGCCGGACGCCGCGCCGGGCGTTGTCCGCCTTGTGGGTGGCGATGCCGAGCAGCCACGGCAGCAGGGTGCCGCCGTCCTCCTGCACCGTGGCACGGTTGCGCCACGCGGCCAGGAACGTCTCGGACATGATGTCCTCGGCCGTCGACCAGTCACCGGTCAGCCGCAGGCCGTGGTTGTACACGAGGCCGGCGAACTCCTCGTACAGCTGGGCGAACGCCTCGCGGTCGCCTTGGCGCACACGGCGCCGAACGTCGTTGCCTGAGTCCCTCACACCTTGTTCTCTCCACGACCCCAGGGGCGTTCCGGTGATCCGCGTCACTCGGTGTCGGGCTGCCTTGGCACACTCCCATGATGCATGTGGAAGCGGGGCCCGGACCGGTCATCCCCCTCGGTCCGGGCCCCGCGCTCATCGAGCCGTCAGCTGCCCTGCAGAGTCACGTCGTCGATGACGAAGCTGGTCTGCAGATACGCGTCCTCGGTGGAGGCGAAGGTCACCGTGACCCGCTGGCCGGCGTAGGCGCTCAGGTCGAGCGACTGCCGGACGTAGCCGCTGCTCGCGTCGGCGTTGGACTTGGTGCTGAGGGTCGTGCCGTTGACCTGCACCCGCAGGAAGTCGTACGGGGCGCTGGTCCGTTCGTCCGTGTCGATGTGCAGGAAGTACTCGAGCTTGACCGTGTCACAGCCGTCGGGCACGGCCACCGACTGGCTGATCGTCTCGTTGCTGGTCTTGCCCCAGCCGCCCAGCCAGGCGTAGTCACTGCCGGTGTGCGGGGACTGGCCGTCGAACGACCCGATGGTCCGGGTGTCGCCGGTCCACGGCGACGTGCCGTCCTCGAAGCCGCCGTTGACGATCTTCTGGCCGGTGTCGCAGTCACCGCCGCCGCCCTTCACGGTCAGGGTGTACGTCGTGGTGTGCGTGGCCGACGTACCGGTGCCCGTGACGGTGAGGGTGTAGGTGCCGGGGACCGTCGCCGCCGTGGTGGCGACCCGCATGGCGGCGCTCGCTCCCGAGGTGACGGACGACGGGTTGAATTCCACCGAGACACCGGTGGGCGCGTTCGGCACGGAGAGCCGCACGGTCTGCGCCGAGCCGTCGGTGGTGGCGGTGGACACGGTGGTCTTGATGTCCGAGCCCGGCTCGACGCTGCCGGAGGTCGGCGAGACGGCCATGGAGAAGTCGTCCACCGGGGACTCCTCGCCGACCGCCTGCTCCCACAGGGTGTAGGCGATGCCGTCGGAGGCACGGTTGAGTCCGGTCAGGTTGATGTTGTTGATGGTGTCGCAGGCGGCGTGGTAGCAGGGGTCGTACGCCCTGCCCGCCGTGCCGCCCCACTTGGCGGCCTGCGCCGAGGTCTTGCGGGCGCCCGCGCCCATGGCGTAGCCGGAGGTGGCGATGTCGTACCGCTCGAAGGAGTAGTCGTCGCTGCGCCCGGCGCCCTCGGTGTTCTCCTCGGGTGCGAGGTTGAGCGAGGTCCAGTACTCCTTCATCGGTGCGGCGGCGGCCGAGGTGATGTGGTTGATGAAGTAGCCGCCGTTGGTGGAGGCGACCATGTCGAAGTTGTAGTACGCCTTGATCTTGGCGCGCTCTCCGGACGACAGCGAACGGACGTAGAAGTCGGAGCCGTTGAGGCCCTGCTCCTCGTCGGTCCACCAGCCGAAGCGGACCCTGTTCAGCATGGTCGGGTTCTGCCGGGCGAGTTCGAGTGCCGTCTCCAGCAGCGCCGCCGAGCCGGAGCCGTTGTCGTTCATGCCGGGGCCGGCGGACACGCCGTCCAGGTGGGCGCCGAACATGTAGACGTTGTTCGCGTCGCCCTTGGGCCATTCGGCGATCACGTTGGGGCCGGAGCCGCTGGTGCAGCCGGACGTACAGGGCTGCTCGGTGACGGTGAAGCCGGCGGCCTGGAGCTTGCCCTTGACGTAGGCGACGGACTGGTCGTAACCGGAGCCGGTCGAGCGGCGGTTGCCGCCGTTGCGGTCGGCGATGGACTGGAATTCGGTCAGGTGCGCCTTCACCTTGTTCACGTCGATGTCGGGGGCCTCACCGCCGGGGTTGCCTCCGCCGCCGATGGTGAGGGTGTACTGGGCGCTGTGGTCGGCCGCGGTGCCGTCACCCTTGACGGTCAGGGTGTAGGTGCCCTGCGCCACGGAGTCGGCGACGGACACCTTCATGGTCGAGCTGTTGCCGGAGGTGACCGACGTCGGGGTGAGGGAGACGGAGACACCGGCCGGGGCACCGGTCGCCGAGAGTGCGACGGTCTGGGCGCTGCCGCTGGTGACGGTCGTGGAGACCGTCGCCGTGGCCGACTGGCCCGGTTCGACGCTGCCCGAGGACGGGCTGATCGCCATGGAGAAGTCCGAGGCCGGAGTGCCGGTGCAGGTGGGGTCCGCGGACTGGGCGGGGACGCTGATGGCGTTCCAGGCGGCCTTCGTCTTGTCGAAGAGGTTGCAGGTGGGGTCGAGGTTCTTGGCGGCGGTCAGGGTCGCGGTGCGGTAGCGCTTGTGTGTCATGCCGCTGGTCTTCAGCAGCATGCCGCCGTAGAAGACCTTGCCGGCGTTCTGGATGCCGACCCCGGTGAGGTTGGTGTTGTTGCAGGTGGGGCTGTCCGGTTTGCCGTTTCCGGGGTTGGTGCCCTCGGCGAGCAGGTAGAACCAGTGGTTCAGAGGGCCGGCGGCCGCGTGGACCTCGGTGTCCGGGATCGAGGACGAGTAGCAGTTGGGGTCCCGGAGTCTGGACGGGTCGTACATGATGCGGATCGGCCCGTTGCCCACCAGGTCGATGGTCTCGCCGACCTCGTAGTCGCCGGGTGTGTCATACGGCTCCGGCTGGTTGGCGTACGCCTCGGTCAGGGCGCCGAAGATGTCGCCGGTGGCCTCGCCCAGACCGCTCTCGTTGCGTGCGCCGCCCGGGGTGAACTGGTCGATGCCGTGCCCGTACTCGTGGCCGACGACATCCATCGAGCCGATCCACTCGTTCGCCTCGTTGTGGCCGATGGCGACACTGGAACCGTTCCAGTAGGCGTTGACCGCGTTCAGGCCGACCTTGGTCGGCCAGGTGCCGCCGTTGCCGTTGTGTCCGTCGCGGCCGAGCCAGTCGCGGAGCATGTCCGACTGCTTCTGCGCGGCGTACATCACGTCCACGCAGCCGGTCTCCCTGCTGCTCGCGTCGCCGTTGCCCCAGTTGTCGTCGGGGCCGGTGAAAACGGCTCCGCCGCTGTAGTTGGCGCAGCTCAGTCCGGGCCGTGTCGGGTCGCTGAGCCGGTACTGGCCACCGGACTGGCTGGTGTCGATGGACAGCGGGTTGGGGCCGTTCCACTCGCTATGGCCCCTGCCGGCGCGTACGTCGTCGTAGGAGTCGATGACCTTGCCGTTGCGGGCGTCGACGAAGACGTGCAGCCGGCTGGGGCGCTTGTCGGCGGTGGTGCCGGTGACAACCGTCTCCCAGGCGAGCTTCGCCTTGTCGCCCCGCACCGTCACGACGAGCCGCTGCGACTCGGTCCTGTCGGCCTGCTTCAGCTCGGCGCGGCTGGTGCGCGCCGCCGCGCCGGCCTTGACGCGGGCCTTGGTGCCGACGGATATCTTCACGTCGGACGCGGCGCGCACGGCCCGTACGTCACCGTCTCCGTCGGCCAGGACGACGGCGTCGCCGCCGTCCACGGGCAGGCCGCGGTAGGTCCGCTCGTACGCGACCGAGTACAGCCCCTTGACCCAGGGGGTGACCATGGTGCGGTCGTAGCGTTCGTCGGGTCCTATGGCGAGTGCGTCGAATCCGCTGGCGGTGACCTTGTCGGCGGCGGCGATGGCGCGGTCGACGGGCTTGGGTTTCGCGGCGGCGGCCGTGGCGGAGTCCCCGGCGGCCGCCTGGGCGGTGGTGACGGCGGGCAGGGCCACGGTTCCCAGGGCCACGGCGAGGGAGAGGCCTGCCACGGCGAGTCTTCGTTTCACGAGTGCTCCTCGGAAGGTGGGGGGTCCGCGTGCGTGTGACGAGCACCCGGGCAGGGGCAGCACGGGGGAAGCCGGCGGCAGGCAGGAAGGTCATGAACCTGCCACCGGGCACGTCATGCTCATGCCTGGGCGGCCTGAACACTCACACCGGCAAGTCCAGTGGTCAACGGAGCTCACGGCCCCGACGGGTGGTTGCCAAACAACGGCAAACCCGGACCGATATGCGGTCGCCTCGCGCTTCAGACCCCGGTCGTCTCCTGCGCCGCCCGCATCCGGTCACAGAACGTGCGCACCTCGCGGACATCACCCCAGCCCTCGGACAAGCGGCGTCGCACACCCTCCAGTTCGTGCGCGATGGTCCGCCGCCGGGCCGACACCGCCTGTTCCACCACCGGTCCCGCCAGCTCCAGCGCGGCGTCCAGTTGCCCCGCGCAGGCATGGCAGTCCGCCAGCCGCAGGGTCAGCAGCAGCCGTGTCGGCAGCATCCTGTCGGGCACCTGCTCCAGAGCCCGTACCGCGGCGTCGGCCGCGCTGCGCGCCGTGGCCCGGCCGCCCGTCACGACCGCGAGGTCCCGCAGTCCGCCCGAGACGGCCGACTCCACCCGCAACTGCCCCTGGCCACCCGCCAGCCAGGGCGCCTCCGCCAGATCACGCCCGTCCAGGCGGTCCAGTCCCCGGCGGCTGAGCGCGGCCTGCCGTCTGCTCTCCGTGCCGTCACCCGATGCGGCGTAGCCACGCGCCTGGTACATGTGCGACAGCGTCGCAATCCACCCCCGGCCGCCGTCGAGAGCGGCCACGGCCTGCGCGTAGCCGAGCGAAGAGGCACCGTCGCCCTCGAGCCGGGCCAGTGTGCACAGATCGGTCGTCAGGGTCGCCCGTACGATGAGGTCCCCGCCCGCCTCCGCCCAGCGCAGCCCGTAGGAGATCCACGCCATCGCCAGCGCTCCCTGCCCGCGCTGCATCCGCAGTCGTCCGGCGAGCTGGGCGTAGTGGGCGGCGATCCGCAGCAGGGCCAGGGGCGGGCGCCCCGCCGCGTCGACCGCCCGGGCCCAGGCGACCAGCGAGCGCAGGACCTGCTCGACGGTGCCGAGCACGGTGGTCGAGGTCGAGTGCAGCGCGGTGCGCTCGCACGTGTCCAGGAGCGCGAGGACCAGGTGGACCGTCTCCGGCTCGGCCGCGACCGGCACGGCTGCCTCGCGAGCCACCCGCACCCGCCGCGGTAATCGCCTCACCTCGTCCGGCGGTGGTACGGCACAGGCGGTTGCGTCGTGCAGCGGACACCTGCCGGGCGGGAGCCGGGCCGGCCAGTCACCGGCCGGGGGGTCCGGCGTGAACTGCCGCGCTCCGCCGTCCCCCGGGAGCGGCGCGAAGAAGCCGCCGCCCAGCGGGACGAACGGCGGACGCGGCGGGTGGGCGGCGGACGCGACGAGCGGGGAAAGCGCGCCGTGGGCGCCGAGCATCCGCTCCAGGCTCTCCACGACCCCGGCGGACGGCTCACGGGCGCCGCTTTCCCACTTGCTGATCACGCTGTGGTCGTAGCCGACCCGATGGCCGAGCTGCCGCTGCGTCAGTCCCGCACGGCGGCGGTAGTACTGCAGATGCTCTCCGAACTCCGCCCAGGGGGCCGCCTGCCCGCCCTTCCCGCCACGCGCCCTGCTCCGGCCACGAGGTCTTCCGGCACTTGCGTCATCGACGGACATGGCCACTCCTGTCACGCTGCTCCGGCCGTCGCGGACCGGGCAGCGATGTTAGAGGCTGAACGACGCCGTGGCACGGTCTTCGCAGACTTGACTTCTCCCCCTCGTGAACGAGGGGGATTCTCACGGCTCGCGTCGTGAGGGTTTCTGCTTCAGCGCCGACTGCCCGCCCGGAGTACTCCGTT